>NZ_VZPF01000024.1 GCF_008801695.1 Pantoea stewartii subsp. stewartii | reverse complement strand
ATGGAGGCGAAGCGCCTCAAGGAGCCATGTCCGGTGTTTCACGCGATAGTGTCCATTAAAAAATGATGGACACTATTTTCCCGGAACCGGAGCCCGCTGCACAGACGGTTTAAATGTGACGCTTACAATTGACAGTACATTACATGCTCATCTATTACATTTGCAATGGTAACTCATGACAATAACTCGTCTTGCGATCGCCACCTTCGCTGGTCTGCTATTTTCCAGTTCGCTGCTGGCCGAAGAGATCGGCTCGGTCGATACCGTATTTAAGATGTTTGGGCCGGACCACAAAATTGTGGTGGAAGCGTTCGATGATCCTGATGTTAAAAATGTAACCTGCTATATCAGTCGGGCGAAAACGGGCGGGATTAAGGGCGGACTGGGACTCGCAGAGGACACGTCTGACGCCGCTATTTCCTGTCAGCAAACCGGACCGGTTGAGTTAAGTGATAAGATCGCCAAAGGAAAAGCGCAGGGTGACGTTGTATTTCGCCAGCGTACTTCCCTGATTTTCAAGAAGTTGCAGGTTGTTCGCTTCTTTGACAGCAAGCGCAATGCGCTGGTCTACCTGGCGTATTCGGATAAGGTGGTGGATGGTTCGCCGAAAAATGCGCTGAGTGCCGTGCCGATTATGCCCTGGCATTAACGCATAAAAAACGCCCGAAAGGGCGTTTTTTTGAGGCAGTTACTCTTGCAGGTCACCGCAGAAACGGTAGCCTTCACCGTGAATGGTAGCAATGATTTCTGGCGTATCCGGTGTGGATTCGAAATGTTTACGAATACGGCGGATGGTGACATCAACGGTACGATCGTGAGGTTTCAGATCGCGTCCGGTCATTTTTTTCAGCAAATCAGCACGGGTCTGAATTTTGCCGGGATTTTCGCAGAAGTGCAGCATGGCGCGGAACTCACTGCGCGGCAGTTTGTACTGCTCACCGTTGGGATTGATCAATGAACGGCTGTTGATATCCAGTTCCCAGCCGTTGAACTTATAGCTCTCGACCTGACGACGCTCTTCATTAGGCAGCGGTAAGTTCATGGTGCGTAACAGCAGATTACGTGCACGAATAGTTAACTCACGCGGATTAAATGGCTTCGTGATGTAGTCGTCTGCGCCAATTTCCAGTCCAAGGATCTTATCAACTTCGTTATCGCGTCCTGTCAGGAACATTAATGCCACATTAGCTTGCTCACGCAGTTCACGCGCCAGTAACAGGCCGTTTTTGCCCGGCAGGTTGATGTCCATGATAACCAGGTTAACATCATTGTCGGTCAATACCTGATGCATTTCTGCACCATCGGTCGCTTCATACACGACATAACCTTCCGCCTCAAAAATACTTTTGAGGGTATTACGCGTGACCAGTTCGTCTTCAACGATGAGAATGTGCGGGGTCTGCATGTTTAGCTACCTAATTTTGCCAACTAAATTGAAAACAGGGCGTACAGCGGTTAGGTGCTCTCCAGTGCGGAGAACGGCAAGCTTTGCTGAACCGTTGTACGAAAGTCATTGTGATAAGCTTTTATCAAGGTCAACAACCGTGTTCGCTCAGCCAGCCGTAACGACAATTCCATGCCCTGCGGAATAATAAATTGAAACATATACTAACTGTCTTAACAGCAACCTAACAGCAATAGCAACAACTGCTAAGCATAAAAACAACGCTTCGTTGACTTATATCAAATGCAATTGTAGCACGTTAACATTTCTGTGAAAAACATCCCGAAAAATTGACGCAGAAGGCGATTACACGTCATTTTTGTACCGACAGGCACAGCACAGCACAAAACGGGATGTTAGAAACTTACTATCACAGAGGGCTGAATTGAAAGGCTTTTATTTTGAAGTTTCTGATAATGTGCACTTTATGATAAAAAAGGACGCAATGGCTTTTTTTAACGTGTTTTAACATGTATTTCAGGGTGTTAACCTCAAAGCTTATACCTCTTAATATCACGCTACATGTTACACTGCACCGTCTACATTTACTGATGGAATGATCATGCTTTTTCCTCTTATCCTCGTCTCGCCCGCCCGGCCGGAAAATATCGGCGCAGCGGCCCGTGCCATGAAAACCATGGGTTTTAGTGAACTGCGCATTGTCGCCAGCGATGCCTGGCAGGACCCGGCTGCACGCCGTGTGGCGCACGGCGCGGGGGACATCCTGGATAACGTGAAAACATTTGCTACGCTGGCTGATGCGCTGGCGGATATCGATTTTTCCGTCGCCACCACCGCGCGCAGTCGTGCCAGGTTCCGTTACTACGCCACGCCCCAGCAGGTTGAAGCCCGGTTGCTTGAAAAGCGGCAGTGGGTAAACAGCATGGCGCTGGTGTTTGGTCGCGAAGACAGTGGGCTGACCAACGAGGAACTGGATCAGGTTGACCTGCTCACCGGGATCCCTATGGCGCAGGACTATCCTTCATTAAATCTCGGGCAGGCGGTGATGGTGTACTGTTATCAGTTAGCGGCCCTTAACCAGGTCACAGCACCCGTTACGCCGCTTGCCGATGCGCAGCAATTGCATGCGTTGCGCCAGCGTCTGACGCAGTTACTCCAGCAACTGGATGTCAGCGACGACATCAAAATGTCAGACTGGATTAATCAGCGTATTGGTTTGCTGGAACAGCGCGACAGTGCAATGCTGCATCGCCTGTTACATGATGTGGAAAAAAAGCTCGCAGAGAAATCCTCGGGGAATGCGTAACTATTTAGTGACAGATGTTAATTAAGCGCACGATATCAAACGATTCGCCATGTTTTTTTCCTGCAATCACACGCTAAGCATGGCGAGTTTTTTTTGCACAAAGGATAAAACCGTTGACTTGATGTGCGCTTTGATTTACTTCTTAGAACCAGACGGACAATCAATGACAGACAGAAAATAAATCTGAATGCGTAATCACAGCCTGAACACCACAATTATTACCACCACCATTACCATGGGTAACGGGGCGGGCTGACGCATCCAGGAAAAACAAAAAAAGAAGCCCGCACCTCACGAGTGCGGGTTTTTTTTTGACTCAAAATCAGGAGAGTTGACATCATGCGAGTGCTGAAATTCGGTGGGACCTCGGTGGCCAATGCAGAGCGTTTTCTGCGCGTCGCCGATATTCTGGAAAGTAATGCGCAACAGGGACAGGTTGCTACCGTGCTTTCTGCACCTGCAAAGATTACCAACCACCTGGTTGCGATGATTGAAAAAACCATCAGCGGTCAGGATGCGTTGCCCAATTTGAGTGATGCGACGCGCATCTTCGCAGAACTGCTGCAGGGGCTGGCCGAGGCACAACCCGGTTTCGACTATGAGGGGCTGAAAAGCCGTGTTGACAGCGAATTTGCGCAACTTAAACAGGTTCTGCACGGCATCAGCCTGTTAGGACAGTGCCCTGACAGCGTCAATGCGGCCATTATCTGTCGGGGCGAGAAGCTCTCCATTGCCATTATGGAAAAGCTGTTAGAAGCCCGTGGCTATGGCGTCAGCGTGATCGATCCGGTCGAAAAACTGCTGGCCATCGGCCATTATCTGGAATCAACCGTGGATATCGCCGAGTCAACCCGCCGCATTGAAGCCAGTCAGATCCCAACAGAAAACATGATCCTGATGGCCGGTTTCACCGCCGGTAACGAACGGGGTGAACTGGTGGTGCTGGGCCGCAACGGTTCTGACTATTCGGCGGCGGTGCTGGCGGCCTGCCTGCGGGCCGATTGCTGTGAGATCTGGACCGATGTGGACGGGGTTTATACCTGCGATCCACGCCAGGTTCCGGACGCGCGCCTGCTCAAATCCATGTCTTACCAGGAAGCAATGGAGCTGTCCTATTTCGGGGCCAAAGTTCTGCATCCTCGCACTATCGCACCTATCGCGCAGTTTCAAATCCCTTGCCTGATCAAAAACACGGCCAATCCCCAGGCGCCAGGTACGCTGATTAGCGGCAACGGCGAGCAGGATGAGTATCCGGTCAAAGGCATCACCAACCTGAACAATATGGCGATGTTTAACGTCTCCGGCCCGGGCATGAAAGGCATGGTGGGCATGGCGGCCCGCGTCTTTGCCACCATGTCGCGCACCGGCATTTCTGTGGTGCTCATTACCCAGTCTTCGTCTGAATACAGCATCAGCTTCTGCGTTCCTCAGAGCGAGCAGGCCCGCGCCCGTCGCGTGCTGGAGGACGAATTCTATCTTGAACTGAAAGATGGTCTGCTGGATGCGCTGGACGTTATCGAAAATCTGGCGGTGATCTCGGTCGTGGGTGACGGAATGCGTACCCTGCGCGGGATTTCAGCCAAGTTCTTCTCTGCGCTGGCGCGGGCCAATATCAATATCATTGCGATTGCTCAGGGCTCGTCTGAACGATCAATTTCCGTCGTGGTAAACAATGACGACGCCACCACCGGTGTTCGCGTGGTGCACCAGATGCTGTTTGCCACCGATCAGGTGATTGAAGTCTTCGTGGTGGGCGTTGGCGGTGTGGGCGGCGCGCTGCTGGATCAGTTGCATCGCCAGCAGGCCTGGCTCAAACAGAAGCATATCGACTTGCGCGTATGCGGTATCGCCAATTCCCGTGCGCTGTTAACCAATGTACACGGTATTGATCTCAGTAACTGGAAAGGCGAGATGGAGCAGGCCAAAGAGCCGTTCAATCTGGGACGCTTAATTCGTCTGGTAAAAGAGTATCATTTGCTCAATCCGGTCATTGTGGACTGCACATCAAGTCAGGCGGTTGCCGACCAGTACGCGGATTTCCTGGCTGAGGGCTTCCACGTAGTGACGCCGAATAAAAAGGCGAATACCGCGTCATGGGAATATTACCAAAAGATACGCGCCACCGCTGCCGGATCGCGCCGTAAGTTCCTGTACGACACTAACGTGGGCGCCGGTTTGCCCGTTATTGAAAATTTGCAAAATTTGCTGAATGCAGGCGATGAATTGATCCGCTTCTCCGGTATTCTGTCGGGATCGCTGTCGTATATTTTTGGCAAACTGGATGAAGGTGTCTCGCTGTCGGAGGCCACGCGCATGGCGCGCGAAATGGGATTCACTGAGCCGGATCCGCGTGACGATTTATCCGGCACGGATGTCGCGCGTAAGCTGCTCATTCTGGCCCGCGAAGCCGGCTATCAACACGAAATGCACGACATTGAGATTGAGCCGTTGCTGCCAGCGCACCTGACCGCCATCGCCGATGTTGAGCAGTTTATGCAGCAACTGCCCGACGTCGATGCGGCGATTGCCGCCCGAGTGGCGCAGGCGCGTGAGGCGGGCAAAGTGTTGCGTCTGGTCGGCGTGATCGAAGAAGGCGGGGCGTGCAAAGTCAAGATCGAGGCAGTAGACAGTAACGATCCGCTTTTTAAAGTGAAAAACGGTGAGAATGCACTGGCGTTCTACAGCCGCTATTATCAGCCCATTCCGTTGGTGTTGCGCGGATACGGTGCAGGAAATGACGTGACAGCAGCGGGCGTGTTCGCCGATCTGCTGCGCACACTGTCGTGGAAGTTGGGAGTGTAATGATGGTAAAAATTCATGCGCCGGCCTCAATAGGCAATGTCAGCGTGGGCTTTGATGTGCTGGGCGCGGCGGTCTCGCCAGTGGATGGTTCATTGCTGGGAGATTGCGTCTCGGTCGAGGCGGCCGACAGCTTTAGCCTGAGCAATACTGGCCGCTTTGTCAGTAAACTGCCCAGCGATCCTAAAGAGAATATCGTTTATCAGTGCTGGGAGCGGTTCTGCGAAGCCATTGGCAAAAGCGTGCCGGTGGCGATCACGCTGGAAAAAAACATGCCTATAGGCTCGGGGCTGGGCTCCAGCGCCTGTTCCGTGGTTGCGGGTCTGATGGCCATGAACGAATTTTGTGGCAAACCGCTGGATGACAACCAGCTCCTGACGTTAATGGGGGAGCTGGAAGGGCGCATTTCCGGTAGCGTACATTACGATAATGTTGCGCCGTGCTTCCTTGGCGGTATTCAACTGATGATCGAGGAAAATGGGATCATTACCCAGGCGGTGCCAGGCTTTGACGACTGGCTGTGGGTGATGGCCTATCCGGGCATCAAAGTGTCAACAGCGGAGGCGCGGGCGATTTTACCGGCGCAGTACGCGAAGCAGGACTGCATCAAGCACGGCCGACTGCTGGCCGGATTCATTCATGCCTGCCATACGCGCCAACCCGCGCTGGCGGCTAAACTGATGCAGGATGTGATTGCTGAGCCGTACCGGACTCAGCTGTTACCGGGCTTTGCCCAGGCACGTCAGGCTGCTCAGGATATCGGGGCGCTGGCCTGCGGTATTTCGGGCTCTGGCCCCACGCTCTTTGCCATTTGCAACCAGATGGAAACGGCACAGCAGATGGCCGACTGGCTGAGCCAGCACTATCTGCAGAACGATGAAGGCTTCGTCCATATCTGCCGTCTTGATACGGCTGGCGCACGTAAACTGGGATAACGCATGAAACTCTACAATCTTAAGGATCATAACGAGCAGGTCAGCTTCGCCCAGGCGGTGAAACAAGGTCTGGGTTCACAGCAAGGGCTGTTTTTCCCGCTTGAGCTACCTGAATTTGAACTGACCGACATCGATGCCATGCTGGAGATGGATTTTGTTACACGCAGCAGCAAAATCCTCTCTGCCTATATTGGCGACGAAGTGCCGGCGGCGCATCTGACCGAACGCCTGAAAACGGCCTTTACCTTTCCGGCACCGATCAAAGCGGTGACCGATGATGTCGCCTGTCTTGAACTGTTCCACGGCCCAACCCTGGCGTTCAAAGACTTTGGCGGCCGTTTTATGGCGCAGATGCTGTCCTATGTAAGTGGTTCAGATGAGCAGATCACGATTCTGACGGCAACCTCTGGCGATACCGGTGCCGCCGTCGCCCATGCGTTTTACGGCATGGAAAATGTGCGCGTCGTGATCCTGTATCCGCAGGGCAAAATCAGCCCGTTGCAGGAGAAATTGTTCTGTACGCTGGGCGGCAACATCGAAACCATTGCGATTGACGGCGATTTTGATGCCTGCCAGGCATTGGTCAAACAGGCCTTTGATGATCAGGAACTGAAGAAAGCTATCGGCCTGAACTCAGCCAACTCCATCAACATCAGCCGTCTGCTGGCGCAGATTTGTTATTACTTTGAAGCCGTCGCGCAACTGCCGCAGGAAAAACGTAATCAACTGGTCGTCTCTGTACCAAGTGGCAACTTTGGTGATTTGACGGCAGGTCTGCTGGCGAAGTCACTTGGGCTGCCGATCAAGCGGTTTATTGCGGCAACGAATGCCAATGACACGGTGCCGCGCTTTCTTGGCAACGGCGAATGGCAGCCTAACGCGACCGTTGCGACATTGTCGAACGCCATGGATGTGAGCCAGCCGAATAACTGGCCGCGCGTTGAGGAGCTGTTCCGTCGCAAAACCTGGCGCCTGAGTGATTTAGCCTACGGCGCGGTATCCGACGCGGTGACGCGCGAAGCGATGCGTGATCTGGCGAAACTGGGTTACGTATCAGAGCCGCACGCGGCGATTGCCTGGCGCTTGCTGCGTGACCAGTTACAGGACGGCGAGTACGGCTTATTCCTTGGCACGGCGCACCCGGCGAAGTTCCTGGAGAGCGTGGAAAGTATTCTGGAGCAGAAGCTGGCGCTGCCGACTGAACTTGCAGAGCGTGCCGATCTGCCGTTGCTGTCGCATACCATGAAGGCAGATTTTGCCTCACTGCGTGCCTTTTTGCTGAAATAAAAGAAAGGTGGCTCGTGCCACCTTCCTGCATTCAGTCGCGCGTCGGGCAGGTTTACTGTTCGGCGCGTTTAAACACCAGTTCGTTGTCTCTGCTTTCCTCTGCTACAAACCGATAACCCTCAAGGTCAAACCGGGTTAACTGCTCAGGTTGGGTCAGGCGCTGCTGAATAATAAAGCGGCTCATCAATCCCCGGGCCTTCTTCGCATAGAAACTGATGACTTTATACTTGCCGTTTTTCTCATCCAGAAACACCGGCTTGATCAGGCGCGCCTGCAGTTTTTTCGGTTTGATCGCTTTGAAGTATTCGTCTGACGCCAGATTAATCAATATGTCATCGCCCTGGCGGGCAAGGGCTTCATTCAGTTTTTCAGTGAGCAGGTCGCCCCAGAAGCTGTAAAGATCCTGGCCTGCCGGATTCGCCAGCTTGATGCCCATCTCCAGGCGATACGGCTGCATCAGATCCAGCGGACGCAGTAAACCGTATAAGCCCGACAGCATCCGCAGATGTTGCTGCGCAAAGTCGAAATCGTGTTCGCTAAAGGTTTCAGCCTGCAAACCGGTGTAGACATCGCCTTTGAACGCCAGAATAGCCTGACGGGCATTGTCCAGGCTGAAGTCGGGATGCCAGCTGTTGAAACGTTCGGCGTTCAGATGGGCCAGTTTATCGCTGATACTCATTAATGACGCGATCTGCGCAGGCGACAGCGTACGCGCAATCTGAATCAGCTGTTGTGACTTTTCTAACAGGGCAGGTTGGGTAAAGTGCTGTGTGGCCAGGGGGCTTTCATAATCCAGCGTTTTGGCGGGCGAGATCACCATCAACATCGTCGCGTCCTCAGTAAGTCCCTTTCAGAAAGGGGAGAGCCAGTCATTGTTGCTGCGAGTGTAGCAAAAAAGCCGCAAGGATCGGCAAATCACTCCCATTCGTTCGCGCTATCGTAAACGGCATTCCCCGACCTTGCACCGCCGTTGCCGCGTGATATTATCCCAACAGCCTTTTATCACCCTGACAGTTAACTAAGAGAAAAGAACATGACGGACAAACTGACCTCCCTGCGTCAACTGACCACCGTAGTGGCCGACACCGGTGATATCGCAGCGATGAAGCTGTATCAACCCCAGGATGCCACCACCAACCCTTCTCTGATTCTTAACGCTGCTCAAATCCCTGAATACCGTAAACTGATTGATGAAGCGATCGCGTGGGCACGTCAGCAGAGCAACGATAAAGAGCAACAACTGCAACTGGTCTCTGACAAACTGGCCGTAAACATTGGTCTGGAAATCCTTAAACTGGTCCCGGGCCGCATTTCGACCGAAGTGGATGCGCGTCTTTCTTACGACACAGAAGCCAGCATTGCCAAGGCACGCAGCCTGATCAAACTCTATAACGATGCCGGTATCAGCAACGATCGTATCCTGATCAAACTGGCGTCAACCTGGCAGGGTATTCGTGCAGCAGAACAGCTGGAAAAAGAAGGCATCAACTGTAACCTGACGCTGCTGTTCTCCTTCGCCCAGGCGCGTGCCTGTGCGGAAGCGGGCGTGTATCTGATTTCGCCTTTTGTAGGCCGTATCCTCGACTGGTACAAAGCGAACACCGACAAAAAAGAGTACGCGCCACACGAAGATCCAGGCGTGGTATCCGTCTCTGAAATCTATAACTACTACAAGCAACACGGTTATGAAACGGTGGTTATGGGGGCAAGCTTCCGTAACGTCGGTGAAATCATTGAGCTGGCTGGCTGTGACCGTCTGACCATTTCACCTGCGCTGCTGAAGGAGCTGGCTGAAAGCGAGGGCTCGCTGGAGCGTAAGCTGAGCTACAGCGGTGAAGTGAAAGCGCGTCCGGAGAAAATGACCGAGTCAGAGTTCCTGTGGCAGCACAACCAGGATCCGATGGCGGTGACCAAGCTGGCGGAAGGTATCCGCAACTTTGCCATCGACCAGGGCAAACTTGAGAAGATGCTGGCAGAAATGCTTTAATCGTTCACCGTGGCGGCACCGTCGCCACGGTTTTCCCTTTCCGTCACGGTTTGTTATTCTTTTCACTACGTCCTTTCCTTATCACCGCACTGCGGTAAACCACAGCGAACAACATCATGAACACATTACGTATCGGATTGATCTCGGTTTCCGATCGCGCAGCGAACGGCATTTATCAGGATCAGGGCATTCCGGCTCTGGAAGCCTGGCTGAGCGGTGCGATCAGCACGCCTTTTGAACTGGAAACGCGACTGGTCCCGGATGAGCAGCCCATGATTGAGCAGGCCATTTGCGAGCTGGTGGACGAACGCTTCTGTCATCTGGTGCTGACCACCGGTGGAACCGGTCCGGCACGTCGTGATGTGACGCCGGATGCGACGTTAGCGGTGGCCGATCGCGAGATGCCAGGATTTGGCGAGCAGATGCGGCAAATCAGCCTGAAGT
The DNA here is from genome assembly GCF_008801695.1 of Pantoea stewartii subsp. stewartii. Lineage (GTDB taxonomy): Bacteria > Pseudomonadota > Gammaproteobacteria > Enterobacterales > Enterobacteriaceae > Pantoea > Pantoea stewartii. The sequence continues at coordinate 50,944 of NZ_VZPF01000024.1, read as the reverse complement.
TTGTGCCGACCGCGATTCTATCGCGCCAGGTGGGCGTGATTCGTAAACAATCCCTGATCCTTAACCTGCCCGGTCAGCCGAAATCCATTAAAGAAACGCTGGAGGGGCTGAAAGACGCGCAGGGCAACGTCCTGGTCCCAGGAATTTTTGCAGCTGTACCTTATTGTTTACAGTTGCTCGACGGACCTTATGTCGAAACCCACGCGGAATGCGTAGCAGCTTTTCGCCCAAAAAGCGCCATACGTGAGATAAATAACTAAATATTCTGCTTTTCAGGAATAAGCTACAGCCTGGCTGGTGTGGTGATAAATTGACGGTATAGTAAGCACAGCTTTACAACCGTTCTCTTTATCTCTGGACGCCTATGACCACACTTGAGACGCCGCGCCTGAAACCTCAGGACTATAAAACGCTGGCACTGGCTGCGCTGGGTGGCGCGCTGGAATTTTACGACTTTATCATCTTCGTTTTTTTCGCCGCCGTTATCGGTGAACTCTTCTTTCCCGCCGATATCCCCGACTGGCTTCGTCAGTTACAGACGTTCGCCATTTTTGCCGCGGGTTATCTGGCGCGTCCGCTTGGTGGCATCATCATGGCGCACTTTGGCGACAAAGTGGGCCGTAAAAAAATGTTCAGCCTGAGCATATTGCTGATGGCCTTACCCACCCTGGCAATGGGCGCGTTGCCCACCTGGTCGTCGATTGGTCTTGCCGCGCCGCTGTTGATGCTGCTTCTGCGCATGCTGCAGGGGGCGGCTATCGGTGGTGAAGTGCCTGGTGCATGGGTGTTTGTGGCGGAGCATGTGCCTTACAAACGCATTGGTATCGCCTGCGGCACGCTGACCGCCGGACTGACGATTGGCATCCTGTTGGGATCGGTGGTGGCAACCTTAATTAATACAACGCTGACGCAACAGGCGATTCACGATGGCGGCTGGCGCATTCCTTTCTTTCTGGGCGGGGCGTTTGGCTTAGGCGCCATGTATTTACGCCGCTGGCTGCATGAAACGCCGGTTTTCGTGGAGATGCAGCAGCGCAAAACGCTGGCGCAGGAACTGCCGCTGAAAACCGTGGTCATGAAACATCGAAAATCGGTAGCGATTTCAATTCTGCTGACCTGGATGCTGTCGGCCTGTATCGTTGTGGTGATTTTGATGGCACCGGTCTGGTTGCAGAAACAGCATGGAATGGCGCCGGCGCTGACCTTAAAAGCCAACAGCATTGCGATTATTATGCTGTGTGTGGGCTGTATCGTATCCGGACTGCTGGTGGACCGCTTCGGTACCAGCCGGACATTAAGCACAGGAAGCGTATTGCTCGCACTGTGCAGCGGGCTGTTCTATTCGCTGGCACCGCAGCATCCCGATTACCTGTTTTTGCTTTACGGGCTGGCAGGTCTTAGCGTGGGTGTTGTCGGGATTGTGCCCTTTGTCATGGTGCGCGCGTTCCCCGCCGAGGTTCGCTTCACCGGCCTGTCTTTTTCCTACAACCTTTCCTATGCGGTGTTTGGCGGGCTGACGCCGATTTGCGTAACATTGCTAATGAATGTGTCTCCCCTGGCGCCTGGCTGGTATGTCATGGCGCTGGCGCTGGTGGGACTGATCGTCAGCGTCTGGCTGAGACAGGATATCAGCCACGAGCCTTGCCTGAGTGAAGGCATCAATCAGGCCTGAACCCTGTACGCGGAGCCCGGCTCCGCGCTTTCTTTTTCTCTGCCAGCCGCGGCGTGCAGTCTGATGCTCGCCGCCGCGCCCTGCGCCAGATAAAAGCGTACCGTACCCGGACTGCCCATTGTATGGATGAACAGAACCGAAACGTGGACTGTTTCGAGGCGGCATTTTGCCGCACTCTCGTCAGGGAGCGCGTCAGTTTATTATCTTGGTTAAGGCAGCCTGAGCGGCCGTTGAAAATTTTTTTTCATTTAACCCTTGATGCGCTTCTAAGCGACCCCATTTACTTGTCATCGAGCGTTGTGGACGTTGGAAAAAAAAGCATGTGAGGTCGGGTTGAATGTCATCAACCTGCCCACATAAAAGGTTCACAACCCAAACTGGCAACGAATTTAAGTGGGAGATGTTTAGATGGGTAAGATTATTGGTATTGACCTGGGTACAACCAACTCTTGTGTTGCGGTCATGGACGGCACCAAAGCGCGTGTGCTTGAGAACGCCGAAGGCGATCGCACCACGCCTTCGATCATCGCTTATACACAGGATGGTGAAACTCTGGTCGGACAACCGGCTAAACGTCAGGCTGTGACCAACCCGCAGAATACCCTGTTTGCGATCAAGCGTCTGATTGGCCGTCGCTTCCAGGACGAAGAAGTACAGCGTGATATCAAAATCATGCCTTACAAAATTGTGGGTGCTGATAACGGCGACGCATGGCTGGAAGTGAAAGGCCAGAAAATGGCACCGCCGCAGATTTCTGCGGAAGTGCTGAAAAAGATGAAGAAAACGGCTGAAGATTTCCTGGGTGAGCCCGTAACTGAAGCGGTTATCACCGTTCCGGCTTACTTCAACGATGCTCAGCGTCAGGCAACCAAAGATGCTGGCCGTATCGCAGGTCTGGAAGTCAAACGTATCATCAACGAACCGACGGCAGCGGCGCTGGCGTATGGCCTGGATAAAGGCCAGGGCAACCGCATCATCGCAGTTTATGACCTGGGTGGCGGTACCTTCGATATCTCTATCATCGAAATCGACGACGTTGATGGCGAAAAGACCTTTGAAGTTCTGGCAACCAACGGTGATACGCACCTGGGTGGTGAAGACTTCGACAGCCGCCTGATCAACTATCTGGTGGCAGAATTTAAGAAAGACCAGGGCATCGATCTGCACAACGATTCACTGGCGATGCAGCGCCTGAAAGAAGCGGCCGAGAAAGCCAAGATCGAGCTGTCTTCTGCGCAGCAGACCGATGTTAACCTGCCGTACATTACGGCGGATGCTACCGGTCCTAAACACCTGAACATCAAAGTGACCCGTTCTAAACTGGAGTCGCTGGTTGAAGATCTGGTTGCGCGCTCTATCGAGCCGCTGAAAGTCGCACTGCAGGATGCAGGCCTGTCCGTTTCGGACATCAACGACGTTATCCTGGTGGGTGGTCAGACACGTATGCCACTGGTTCAGGCTAAAGTGACTGAGTTCTTTGGCAAAGAGCCACGTAAAGACGTGAACCCGGATGAAGCGGTTGCGGTCGGTGCTGCGGTACAGGGCGGTGTGTTAGGTGGCGACGTGAAAGACGTTCTGCTGCTGGACGTGACTCCGCTGTCACTGGGTATCGAAACCATGGGCGGCGTGATGACTTCGCTGATCAGCAAGAACACCACCATCCCAACCAAGCACAGCCAGGTGTTCTCGACGGCAGAAGACAACCAGTCTGCGGTAACGATTCACGTGCTGCAGGGTGAGCGTAAGCGTGCCAGCGACAACAAGTCACTGGGCCAGTTTAACCTGGACGGCATTCAGCCTGCGCCACGCGGTATGCCGCAGATCGAAGTGACCTTCGACATCGATGCGGATGGTATCCTGCACGTATCAGCGAAGGACAAAAACAGCGGTAAAGAGCAGAAGATCACCATTAAAGCGTCTTCCGGCCTGAACGAGGACGAGATTGCGAAAATGGTGCGTGATGCTGAAGCGAACGCGGAATCTGACCGTAAGTTCGAAGAGCTGGTGCAGACCCGCAACCAGGGTGACCAGATCGCTCACAGCACACGTAAGCAGCTGGATGAAGCGGGCGACAAACTGTCAGCGGATGACAAAGCCCCAATCGAAGCGGCGCTGAGCGCGCTGGAAACGGCGCTGAAAGGCGAAGATAAAGCAGAGATCGATGCCAAAATGCAGGCGCTGATGGAAGTTTCCAGCAAACTGATGGAAGCCGCACAGCAGTCTCAGGCGGGTGCAGCGGATGCCCACGATGCGTCAGCGAAGAAAGATGACGATGTGGTCGATGCTGAATTCGAAGAAGTAAAAGACAATAAGAAATAATTGCCCCTGACCGGGCGCGACGGTTGCCCTGACAGCCGTTGAAACCAGCACGGGCGTAGGAGTTTTCTCCACGCCCGTGCGATCATGTTAAGGGCTAAATAAATGGCGAAGAGTGATTACTACGAGATTTTAGGCGTCGCCAAATCTGCAGACGAGCGTGAAATCAAAAAGGCGTACAAACGCCTGGCGATGAAATATCACCCGGACCGTAATCCAGGCGATAAAGACGCCGAAACCAAGTTTAAAGAAGCAAAAGAAGCCTACGAAATCTTAACGGACGCCCAGAAGCGCGCGGCCTACGATCAGTACGGTCATGCCGCCTTTGAACAAGGCGGTATGGGCGGAGGTGGATTCGGCGGCGGCTTTGGCGGCGGCGGTGCAGATTTCAGCGATATCTTTGGCGACGTTTTCGGTGACATCTTTGGTGGTGGCCGCCGTCAGCGCGCAGCCCGTGGTTCAGATTTGCGCTACAACATGGAGCTGACGCTGGAAGAAGCGGTTCGCGGCGTGACCAAAGAGATCCGTATTCCGACGTTAGAAGAGTGCGATGTCTGCCACGGCAGCGGTGCCAAAGCGGGGACCAAACCGCAAACCTGTTCGACCTGTCATGGCGCAGGCCAGGTGCAAATGCGTCAGGGCTTCTTCACCGTGCAGCAGGCCTGTCCAACCTGTCATGGCCGGGGTTCGGTGATCAAAGATCCGTGCAACGCCTGTCATGGCCATGGCCGCGTCGAGAAATCCAAAACGCTGTCGGTGAAAATTCCAGCGGGCGTCGACACGGGCGACCGTATTCGGTTGAGCGGTGAAGGTGAAGCCGGTGAGCAGGGCGCACCCGCGGGCGATCTGTACGTTCAGGTGACGGTGAAAAAACATCCGATCTTTGAACGTGAAGAGAACAACCTCTACTGCGAAGTGCCGATCAACTTTGCCATGGCGGCGCTGGGCGGTGAGATAGAAGTGCCTACCCTGGACGGACGCGTGAAGCTGAAGGTACCGGCAGAGACTCAGACCGGTAAGCTGTTCCGTATGCGCGGTCGCGGTGTGAAATCGGTGCGCGGTGGTGCGGTAGGTGACCTGCTGTGCCGTGTCGTGGTGGAAACCCCAGTCAGCCTGAATGACAAGCAAAAAGCGCTGCTGCGTGAACTGGAAGAGAGCTTTGGTGGACCCAGCGGCGAGCACAACAGCCCGCGTTCCAAAAGCTTCTTTGACGGCGTGAAAAAGTTTTTTGACGATTTAACCCGCTAATCGCACGGACGTATGTCACTAAAGCGGAGAGGACATTCTCCGCTTTTTTTATGCCAGCACCAGGGCGGAGGTACGCCGTTACTTAGGGCCCTGTCTTCTCTTGCCTGCTTTCCTTCTTCTCTTTGCTGTCGCCAAAATGTCGACATTACGTAAAAGCGGATAAATTAGCTTTTTATCAGGTTCAGTGAATCGTTACACTGCTCAGCATTGTGTTTTCCGCTCAGGAGGAGTGCATTTTGTCAAAACCTCGTCGTATCAGGCATTTAATTAAAAGTTTTATTGAGAGTGATGCCAGCAACGGTATGGTGTTAATTCTGGCTGCCGTGGTGGCGATGGTTCTCGCGAACAGTGCGTCTACCGCTCAGGGCTACCAGGCGCTGCTGGAGACACCGGTGCAGATTCGCTTCGGTGAGCTGGATATCAGCAAAAATCTGTTGTTATGGATCAATGACGCCCTGATGGCGCTGTTCTTCCTGCTGATTGGTCTGGAGGTGAAGCGTGAACTCATCTCGGGTGAACTGGCCAGCCGCGATCGGGCCGTATTCCCGGTTATTGCCGCCTTAGGGGGAATGGCGGCGCCTGCCATCCTGTTTTTACTGTTTAATCACGGTGATGAGATCGCCCGCAATGGCTGGGCCATTCCCACCGCGACGGATATCGCTTTTGCGCTGGGCGTGCTGGCCCTGCTGGGCAGCCGTGTCCCGACGGCCCTGAAAGTTTTTTTGATGGCGCTGGCAATTATCGATGACCTAGGGGCGATTATCATTATCGCGCTGTTCTATACCAGCGATCTCTCAGTCACGTCCCTCAGCGTGGCGGTAGGAGCCATTGTCGTGCTGGCCATCCTGAACCGGTGTAATGTGCGTAATATCGCCGTTTATATGCTGGTCGGGCTGGTGCTGTGGACTGCGGTATTGAAGTCCGGCGTCCATGCAACGCTTGCGGGCGTCGTCGTCGGCTTCTTTGTCCCGCTGGAAGAGAAAGACGGTCACTCGCCGGCTGAACATCTGGCGCATGGCTTGATGCCCTGGGTGAACTGGCTGATTCTGCCGCTGTTTGCCTTCGCCAACGCCGGGATTTCCCTGACAGGGATTACCTTTGGCGATGTGCTGTCACCCGAGCCGCTGGGCATCATCCTTGGCCTGCTGATCGGTAAGCCATTAGGGATTACCCTGTTCTGTTGGCTGGCGGTGACGCTGAGGCTGGCGGTGCTGCCTAATGGCACGACGCTGCGCGATATCATGGCGATTGGCGTGCTGTGCGGCATTGGTTTTACGATGTCGATCTTTATCAGCTCGCTGGCTTTTGATGCGGCTCATGAACAGCTGGTGACATTCTCGAAGCTGGGGATTCTGAGCGGTTCACTGCTCTCGGCTGTGCTGGGTTACACGTTATTGCGATATAAACTGCGGTAAACGAAAGGAGGCGCACGCCTCCTTTTTGTCTTCCCCGACGCGGTTATGCAGCCAGGGCGAACATAACAGATTACGTTTTTGCGTACGGGGATAACGCGAAAAGGGCAGATATCGGATCGGGGCGGCACAGGCTGAATCATGGGCACCTACCGCTTATGCCTGATAGCGTTTTCCCGTCGTCCGTGGGCTATCCGTTGTCACAGAAAGGCGAGCTTTGAAGCGGTTCGCCATCTGCGCGGGCTGTCTGGCAAGGAAGCGGGAAAGAGGAAGGTCGGCAGTGAATCGCAGACATAAAAAAACCGGCTCAGAGCCGGTTCTTTCAACAAAGCGATAAACAAAAGGCGATTAAGCCAGTTTGTTGATCTGTGCAGTCAGGTTTGCTTTATAACGTGCAGCTTTGTTTTTGTGGATCAGACCTTTAGCAGCCTGACGGTCCACGATTGGTTGCATTTCATTAAATGCATTCTGCGCAGCAGCTTTGTCGCCTGAAGCGATCGCCGCGTATACTTTCTTAACGAAGGTACGCATCATAGAGCGACGGCTTGCGTTATGCTTGCGACGTTTCTCAGATGTTACGGCACGTTTCTTAGCTGATTTGATATTAGCCAAGGTCCAACTCCCAAATATGTTCGATAGAGACAAATCAAAGGCCGAGGACTATGCCTTTTGGACCTTCTGTTGTCAATGGATTTGTGCAAATAAGCGTCGTTCACAAGTGATAACCTGCACGACACTCGGTTACGTATTTGATGGCGCAAGATTCTACCAGCTTCTGTGTCCTGAATACAGTATTTCGCAACAAAATTCTCTTTGTGGCTCTGCGTGCCGGTAAATACGGCCTGTTACGCATGAAAGGCGTGTTCACGGGTTAACCTCGGCGGCTTTCGAGGGTATAATCCGCCGATTTCCACCGGTTTGAGTCAGCCATGAAGTTTATCCGCGGTATTCATAATCTTAATGCGCAGCATCACGGCTGCGTTCTGACCATTGGTAATTTCGATGGTGTGCACCGCGGCCATCAGGCGCTGATGGGGCGGTTGATGGAAGAAGGCCGGAAGCGTCAATTGCCGGTCATGGTGATGGTATTTGAACCTCAGCCGCTGGAACTGTTTGCCGGTGGCAATGCCCCTGCCAGACTGACCCGCCTGCGCGAAAAACTCAGGTACCTGGCAGAAATCGGCGTGGATTATGTGCTGTGCGTGCGGTTCGATCATCGCTTCGCCGCACTCTCGGCGCAAAGTTTTATCAGCGAATTGCTGGTGAGCAAACTGGGCGTGAACTACCTGGCCGTTGGGGATGATTTCCGCTTTGGCGCTGGTCGGCAGGGGGATTTCCTGCTATTACAGAAAGCCGGAGTAGAATACGGTTTCGACGTCGTCAGCACAGAAACGTTTTGCGACGGCGGTAAACGCATCAGCAGCACGGCGGTGCGTCAGGCGCTGGCTGAGGACAATCTGGCGCTGGCGCAGTCGCTGTTGGGCCATCCTTTCAGTATCTCAGGGCGCGTGGTGCACGGTGATGCACTGGGACGCACGCTGGGATTCCCTACTGCCAATCTCCCTTTACGCCGCTGCGTCTCGCCGGTCAAAGGCGTGTATGCGGTAGAAGTCGAGGGCCTGGGGCCGAAACCCCTGCCCGGCGTCGCCAACATTGGCACGCGCCCGACAGTAAAAGGTTTACGCCAACAGCTTGAAGTTCACCTGTTGGACATCAATATGGATCTCTATGGTCGCCACATTGATGTGGTATTGAAGCAGAAAATACGAAACGAGCAGCGCTTTGCTTCACTGGACGCGTTGAAAGAGCAAATTGCGAAAGACACGGTAACGGCCCGACAATTTTTTGGCCTGTAACCTGAGCAAAAAACGGAATCGAGAATCTGATGAGTGACTATAAATCTACCCTGAATTTGCCGGAAACGGGGTTCCCCATGCGTGGCGATCTGGCCAAACGCGAACCGGGAATGCTGCAGCGTTGGTATGATGACAATCTTTACGGCATCATCCGCGAAGCCAAAAAAGGGAAAAAAACCTTTATCCTGCATGATGGCCCTCCTTATGCGAACGGCAGCATTCATATTGGTCACTCTGTTAACAAGATTCTGAAAGACATTATCGTCAAGTCGAAAGGCATGGCGGGCTACGATTCACCGTATGTGCCGGGCTGGGACTGTCACGGTTTGCCTATCGAGCACAAAGTTGAGCAGATGATCGGTAAGCCGGGCGAGAAAGTCACCGCCGCCGAATTCCGCGAAGCCTGCCGTAAATACGCGGCCGAACAGGTTGAAGGACAGAAAGCCGACTTCATTCGTCTGGGCGTGCTGGGCGACTGGGATCGTCCTTACCTGACGATGGATTTCACGACCGAAGCGAATATCATTCGTGCGCTGGGCAAAATCATCGGTAATGGCCACCTGCACAAAGGCGCCAAGCCGGTGCACTGGTGCATGGATTGCCGCTCTGCGCTGGCGGAAGCGGAAGTTGAGTATTATGACAAAACGTCGCCTTCCATCGATGTCATGTTTAATGCCGTGGATGCGGATGCCGTGCGTGCGGCATTTGGGGTAACGGCCTCAGAAGGCCCCGTTTCGCTGGTCATCTGGACAACCACGCCGTGGACCATGCCTGCTAACCGCGGCATCTCTCTGCACCCCGAATTTGACTATCAGCTGTTGCAGATTGAGGGCCGCAGCCTAATCCTGGCGAAGGATCTGGTTGAGAGCGTCATGAAACGCGCGGGCGTCAGCCACTGGACTGTGCTGGGCACCTGCCAGGGCGCAGCACTGGAGCTTCAACTGTTCCAGCACCCTTTCCTGGCGCAGATCCAGTCGAAGGTGGTTCTGGGCGATCACGTGACGCTGGATGCCGGTACCGGTGCGGTTCACACAGCACCGGGTCACGGTCCGGATGACTATGTGATCGGTCAGAAATACGGTCTGGAAACGGCGAATCCGGTTGGGCCTGATGGCGCCTACCTGCCCGGTACCTATCCCGGGCTTGACGGCATTAACGTCTTTAAAGCTAACGAGTTGATCGTTGAACTGCTGAAAGAGAAGGGCGCGTTGCTGCATGTTGAAAAACTGCTGCACAGCTACCCGCACTGCTGGCGCCATAAAACCCCGATCATCTTCCGTGCTACCCCGCAGTGGTTTATCAGCATGGATCAGAAAGGCCTGCGCGCGCAGTCCCTGAAAGAGATTAAAGGCGTTCAGTGGATCCCGGACTGGGGCCAGGCGCGTATTGAATCCATGGTCGCCAATCGTCCTGACTGGTGTATTTCCCGTCAGCGTACCTGGGGCGTCCCAATGGCGCTTTTCGTCCATAAAGAGACCGAAGAACTGCACCCGGACACCCTGTCGTTGATGGAAAAAGTGGCGCAGCGCGTTGAGCAGGACGGTATTCAGGCATGGTGGGATCTCGATCCCCGCGATCTGATGGGCGATGATGCCGACAACTATGTGAAGGTGCCGGATACGCTGGACGTCTGGTTCGATTCAGGATCGACCAGCTATTCTGTCGTGGATGCGCGCCCGGAATTTGGCGGTAATACGCCGGATATGTATCTGGAAGGATCGGATCAGCACCGTGGCTGGTTTATGTCCTCGCTCATGATCTCGACAGCGATGAAAGGCAAAGCGCCTTATCGTCAGGTGCTGACGCATGGCTTTACCGTTGATGGTCAGGGCCGCAAGATGTCCAAATCCATTGGTAATACCGTTGCGCCGCAGGATGTGATGGATAAGCTCGGGGCAGACATTCTGCGCCTGTGGGTTGCTTCGACCGATTACTCGGGCGAAATGGCCGTTTCTGACGAAATCCTGAAGCGCTCTGCCGATGCCTATCGTCGTATCCGTAACACGGCGCGTTTCCTGTTAGCGAACCTGAGCGGCTTTAATCCGGCCACCGATCTGGTTAAACCGGAAGAGATGGTGGTGGTCGATCGCTGGGCGGTAGGACGTGCGCAGGCGGCGCAGGCGGATATCGTGGCTTACTACGAGCACTACGATTTTCACGAAGTGATTCAGCGCCTGATGCAGTTCTGCTCCATTGAGATGGGCTCCTTCTATCTGGATATCATCAAAGACCGTCAGTACACCGCGAAAGGTGACAGCCTGGCGCGCCGTAGCTGTCAGTCTGCGCTGTGGCACATTGTGGAAGCGCTGGTGCGCTGGATGGCGCCGGTCATGTCTTTCACAGCCGATGAGATCTGGGGCTATTTGCCGGGCGATCGCGCGAAGTATGTGTTCACTGAAGAGTGGTACACCGGCCTGTTTGGTCTGCCTGAAAACGAAGCGCTGAACGATGCGTACTGGGCTGAACTGCTTAAAGTGCGCGGTGAAGTGAACAAGGTGATTGAACAGGCACGTAGCGATAAACGCATTGGTGGCGCGCTGGAAGCCTCTGTCACGCTGTATGCTGATGCCGAGCTGGCGGCGAAGCTGAAGGCGCTGGGTAATGAGCTGCGCTTTGTGCTGCTGACCTCCGGTGCTGAGGTTGCCGACTACGCCCAGGCTGACGCTGATGCGCAGCAGAGTGAACTGGTAAAAGGTCTGAAAATCGGCCTGCACAAAGCCGAAGGCGAGAAATGTCCGCGCTGCTGGCACTACACTACTGACGTCGGTCAGAACCCTGAGCACGCTGCGGTGTGCGGTCGCTGTTACACTAACTTAGCCGGAAACGGTGAAGAGCGTAAGTTTGCCTGATGAGTAGACCTGTTTTCTCCACCGGATTGCGCTGGCTGTGGCTGGTGCTGGTTGTTATCGTTGTTGATTTTGTCAGCAAGCAGTGGGTAATGAACAACATGATGCTGCATGAAACGCAGCCGCTGATGCCGTTCCTTAACCTGTTTTACGCGCACAATTACGGCGCGGCGTTCAGTTTCCTCGCGGATAAAGGCGGCTGGCAGCGCTGGTTCTTCGCCGGTATTGCGCTGGCGATTGTGGTGTCGCTGCTGGTGATGATGTATCGCAACAGCGCCCAACAGAAGATCGCCAACAGTGCTTATGCGCTCATTATCGGCGGCGCTGTCGGTAATCTGTTTGATCGTGCGTATCATGGCTTCGTGGTGGATTTTATCGATTTCTATATCGGTAACTGGCACTTTGCTACATTTAATATCGCTGACTGCGGCATCTGTATCGGTGCGGCGTTGGTGGTGCTGGAGGGGTTTTTTAATCCGTCCAGCAAGCAGGTTAAAAAAGGGTAAACCATGTCTGAGTCTGTACAGCGCGACAGCGCGGTGTTGTTGCATTTCGTTCTGAAGCTGGAAGATGGCTCAGTGGCGGAATCCACCCGCGCCAGCGGTAAACCTGCGCTGTTTCGTCTGGGTGACGGTAGCCTGTCCGGCGCGCTGGAACAGGCACTGCTGGGCTTAAAAGCCGGGGATAAACATCAGTTCTCACTGGCACCGGAAGAGGCGTTTGGCGGTGTCAGTCCTGATCTGATCCAGTACTTTTCGCGTCGCGACTTTAATGAAGCGGGCGAGCCTGAGATTGGGGCTATTATGCTGTTTACCGGCATGGGCGGCAGTGAAATGCCGGGCGTGATTCGCGAAATCAATGGTGATTCGATCACCGTTGATTTTAACCATCCGCTGGCAGGCCATCGCGTTCAGTTTGACATTGAGGTGCTGGAAATCGATCCGGTACTGGAGGCGAACCATGCAAATTCTGCTGGCTAATCCACGTGGTTTTTGTGCTGGCGTCGATCGCGCCATCAGCATTGTTGAAAACGCACTGACGCTGTTTGGTGCGCCGGTCTATGTGCGTCATGAAGTGGTACATAACCGCTACGTGGTGGACAGCCTGCGCCAGCGCGGCTCAATTTTTATTGAGCAAATCAGCGAAGTGCCGGATGGTGCTATCCTGATTTTCTCTGCCCATGGCGTTTCTCAGGCGGTACGTAACGAAGCGAAGAGCCGTGATCTCACGGTCTTTGATGCGACCTGCCCCCTGGTGACCAAGGTGCACATGGAAGTCGCGCGCGCCAGCCGCCGGGGCGAAGAGTCGGTGCTGATTGGTCACGCCGGGCACCCGGAAGTCGAAGGTACCATGGGGCAGTACAATAACCCCAAGGGCGGCATGTATCTGGTGGAGTCCCCGGATGACGTCTGGAAACTGGACGTTAAAGATCATGACCGGCTGTCTTTCATGACGCAAACCACGCTGTCGGTCGATGATACCTCAGAAGTGATTGATGCGTTGCGTGCCCGTTTCCCGAAAATTGTCGGCCCACGTAAAGATGATATTTGCTATGCCACGACAAACCGGCAGGAAGCGGTAAGGGCACTCGCTGAAGAGGCGGATGTCGTGCTGGTAGTCGGATCTAAAAACTCGTCAAACTCTAACCGTCTGGCCGAACTGGCGCAGCGCATGGGTAAAGCGGCTTATCTGATCGACGATGCAGAGGATATCCAGCCCGAATGGATCGCCGCGGCCCGCTGTGTTGGCGTCACCGCGGGTGCATCGGCGCCGGATATTCTGGTGCAGAATGTCATCAGCCGTCTGCAGGCGTTAGGTGGCGGCGAAGCCAGAGTCCTGGAAGGGCGGGAAGAAAATATCGTGTTTGAAGTCCCCAAAGAGTTGCGGGTTGATGTCCGCAACGTGCAGTGACAACAAACCTGTAGTAGCAAAAAGGCCGACTCTGTTCGGCCTTTTTGCTATCCGCCGCCCGGCCAACGACGAGGTGAAATTGCTTTTACTGATAATCGCCTTCGCCTGGCATAAAAATTCTTATTATCCCCGAGAAAAAGTGGCGCAGTTGTTATCTCATGGTTAACCTGATTGCGCTTGCATGCATAGTTTTGTTTTAGGAATGAATAAATATGAAGAATATCCGCATTGCCATCGTGGGTGCGCCGGGACGCATGGGCCGTAACCTGATTCAGGCGGTCGTTCACGCCAATGGCGTTGAGCTGGGCGCGGCACTGGCACGTCCGGGCTCGTCATTAATTGGCACCGATGCTGGTGAACTGGCGGGCGTGGGCAAACTGGACGTTCCCGTTGTCGATGATCTGCGTGCTGTGATGGATGATTTTGACGTCTTAATCGATTTCACCCGTCCCGAAGGGACGCTGGCCTACCTGGCACTGTGCCGTGAACACCGCAAGGCAATGATTATTGGTACGACCGGATTTGACGAAGCCGGTAAGGCGGCGATTCGTGATGCGGCAACAGAGACGGGGATTGTCTTTGCGGCGAACTTCAGCGTTGGCGTCAATCTGGTTCTGAAGCTGCTGGAGAAAGCCGCTACCGTGATGGGCGATTATGCGGATATTGAGATTATCGAAGCGCATCATCGTCACAAAGTGGACGCTCCTTCAGGAACGGCGCTGGCCATGGGGGAAGCCATTGCCGACGCCATGGACTGGAAACTGGCTGATCATGCCGTTTACAGTCGCGAAGGGCACACCGGCGAACGTAAGGCTCAAACCATTGGTTTTGCAACAGTGCGAGCCGGTGACATTGTCGGCGAACACACGGCCATGTTTGCAGACGAGGGAGAGCGTGTAGAGATTACTCATAAGGCGTCAAGCCGTATGACGTTTGCTAATGGCGCGGTTAAGGCGGCATTATGGGTAAGTGCGAAGAAAAAAGGGCTTTACGATATGCGTGATGTCCTTGATTTAGCCAGTTTGTAATGAGTTTTACCTGTGTGATGTGGTGATTTCAATCGCTAATTCATTGATTGAAAAAGGGCAATAATATTATTGCCCTTAATTTTGTAAAAATAAGCCTCTTGTTTATTTTTTCTGTATAAATGCTCATAAACTTGTTTCTTCTCTCTTCATCTTGACGGTGAACCTGTCAAATTTGACCATTTGGTCAAAATTCATAGCCTTCTCAGGCAGAATAATGCTTCTCAACGATGAGCAAACGATTATTTGATTGTGTTTGCCCCTGTTTTTGTCCCTTATCCTCTTTTTTTCCGCTCTGAGCCTGAAAAGATGTTAAAAAAGTGGCTTCAGGGTGGACAAGTACCAGAGCGATCATTAGAATGCGCGCAATTTGCCAAAAATTGACCACTCAGGCCGTTTTTGCATTGATTCAGATCATCATTATGAATTAATATGCAGATATTGTGACTGTTTATTCCCTGGAGGATGTTTTGATTAAGTCAGCGCTCTTGGTTCTGGAAGACGGAACCCAATTCCACGGTCGGGCCATCGGGGCTACAGGGTCGGCAGTGGGGGAAGTCGTTTTCAATACGTCAATGACTGGTTATCAAGAAATCCTCACTGATCCTTCCTATTCTCGTCAAATCGTTACTCTCACTTATCCCCATATCGGCAACGTTGGTGCCAACCCCGCCGATGAAGAATCCAGTCAGATTCACGCTCAGGGGCTTGTCATTCGGGACCTGCCACTTATTGCCAGCAACTACCGCAGCGAAGAGAGCCTGTCAGCCTATCTGCAGCGCAATAACATTGTTGCTATTGCCGATATTGATACACGTAAGCTGACGCGTCTGCTGCGCGAGAAAGGCGCACAGAATGGCTGCATTATCGCGGGCGACAATCCGGATGCCGCTCTGGCCTTACAGAAAGCGCAGGCCTTCCCGGGGTTGAAAGGGATGGATCTGGCGAAGGAAGTGACGACGGCAGAAACCTATACCTGGTTGCAGGGGAGCTGGACGCTGGAAGGGGATTTACCTGCGCAGACGTCAGCAGAAGCGCTGCCCTACCATGTTGTGGCTTACGATTATGGCGCTAAGCGCAATATTCTGCGCATGCTGGTCGACCGCGGCTGCCGTCTGACGGTTGTCCCGGCTAAAACGCCCGCCGAAACCGTTCTGGCGATGAATCCGGATGGTATCTTCCTGTCAAACGGTCCGGGTGATCCGGAGCCCTGCGATTACGCCATTGAGGCGATTGAAGCCTTTCTGAAAACCGACATTCCGGTGTTTGGCATTTGCCTTGGCCACCAGTTGCTGGCACTGGCTAGCGGCGCAAAAACCGTAAAAATGAAGCTGGGTCACCACGGTGGTAACCACCCGGTGAAAGATCTCGATAACAATCGCGTCATGATTACGGCACAGAACCACGGCTTTGCGGTGGATGAAACCCATCTGCCCGCCAATCTGCGGGTAACGCATATTTCGCTGTTTGATAAAACCGTGCAGGGTATCCATCGCACCGACAAGCCTGCGTTCAGCTTCCAGGGCCATCCTGAAGCCAGCCCGGGACCGGGTGATGCCGCACCGTTATTTGACCACTTTATCGAGTTGATTGACGCATTCCGTTCGAAAGCAAAGTAATCAGGAGCTAATCATGCCAAAACGTACAGATATAAAATCCATCCTGATTCTTGGTGCCGGTCCGATTGTGATCGGTCAGGCCTGCGAATTCGACTATTCCGGTGCCCAGGCCTGTAAAGCCCTGCGCGAAGAGGGTTACCGCGTCATTCTGGTGAACTCGAACCCGGCGACCATTATGACCGACCCGGAAATGGCCGATGCAACCTACATCGAGCCGATTCACTGGGAAGTGGTACGTAAGATTATTGAGAAAGAGCGCCCGGATGCGGTGTTGCCAACCATGGGCGGCCAGACGGCGCTGAACTGTGCGCTGGAGCTGGAACGTCAGGGCGTTCTTGACGAGTTTGGCGTAACCATGATCGGTGCCACGGCCGATGCGATCGATAAAGCGGAAGACCGCCGCCGCTTCGACGTGGCGATGAAAAGCATTGGTCTGGATACGGCGCGCTCCGGTATCGCACATACGATGGAAGAAGCGCTGGCAGTGGCTGCCGATGTCGGCTTCCCCTGCATTATTCGTCCGTCGTTCACTATGGGCGGCACCGGTGGCGGTATCGCGTATAACCGCGAAGAGTTTGAAGAGATCTGCGAACGCGGACTCGATCTTTCGCCTACCAACGAGCTGTTAATCGACGAATCGCTGATTGGCTGGAAAGAGTATGAGATGGAAGTTGTGCGTGACAAAAACGACAACTGCATCATTGTCTGCTCTATCGAAAACTTTGACGCCATGGGCATTCACACCGGTGACTCCATTACGGTGGCGCCCGCACAGACGCTGACCGACAAAGAGTACCAGATCATGCGTAACGCCTCGCTGGCGGTACTGCGTGAGATCGGCGTGGAAACCGGTGGCTCCAACGTCCAGTTCGCGGTGAACCCGAAAAATGGCCGTCTGATCGTCATCGAGATGAACCCGCGTGTGTCACGCTCTTCAGCGCTGGCATCGAAGGCCACCGGATTCCCGATTGCAAAAGTGGCCGCGAAACTGGCGGTAGGCTTTACGCTGGATGAACTGATGAACGATATCACTGGGGGACGCACACCAGCCTCGTTCGAGCCGTCTATCGATTATGTCGTGACAAAAATTCCTCGCTTCAACTTTGAAAAATTTGCCGGTGCGAATGACCGTCTGACCACCCAGATGAAATCGGTGGGTGAAGTCATGGCGATTGGCCGTACTTTCCAGGAGTCGGTGCAGAAAGCACTGCGTGGTCTGGAAGTGGGAGCTAATGGTTTTGACCCGAAAGTGCATCTGGATGATGCGGAAGCGTTGACCCGCATTCGTCGTGAGCTGAAAGATGCCGGTTCGGATCGTATCTGGTACATCGCGGACGCGTTCCGTGCAGGCATGTCGGTCGATGGCGTATTTAATCTTACCAATATTGATCGCTGGTTCCTGGTGCAGATTGAAGAGCTGGTTCGCCTGGAAGAGCAGGTAGCGCGTGAAGGCATCAATGGCCTTAACGCGGATTTCCTGCGCGCGCTGAAGCGCAAAGGTTTTGCCGACGCACGTCTGGCAGCCCTGGCGGGCGTCGCGGAAGGCGAGATTCGTAAACTGCGTCAGCAGCATCATCTTCACCCAGTCTATAAGCGCGTGGATACCTGTGCGGCGGAATTTGCAACAGACACCGCTTATATGTACTCCACCTATGAAGAAGAGTGCGAAGCTCATCCTAATCAGGATCGCGACAAGATTATGGTGCTGGGTGGCGGACCAAACCGTATTGGTCAGGGCATTGAGTTTGACTACTGCTGTGTCCACGCAGCACTGGCGCTGCGTGAAGATGGCTATGAAACCATCATGGTCAACTGTAACCCGGAAACCGTGTCCACCGATTACGACACTTCTGACCGCCTCTACTTTGAACCTGTCACGCTGGAAGACGTGCTGGAAATCGTGCGCATCGAAAAACCGAAAGGCGTTATCGTGCAGTACGGTGGACAAACGCCACTGAAACTGGCTCGCGCGCTGGAAGCGGCAGGTGTGCCGGTCATTGGCACCAGCCCGGATGCCATCGATCGCGCAGAAGACCGTGAACGTTTTCAGCAGGCGGTTGACCGTCTGAGTCTGAAGCAGCCAGCTAACGCCACCGTTACCACGCTGGAGCAGGCGGTTGAAAAAGCGGCGGGCATTGGTTATCCGCTGGTGGTCCGCCCGTCTTATGTCCTGGGCGGACGCGCCATGGAAATTGTCTACGACGAAATCGACCTGAAACGCTATTTCCAGACGGCGGTGTCAGTGTCCAACGATGCGCCGGTCTTGCTGGATCGCTTCCTGGATGATGCCGTCGAAGTCGATGTGGATGCTATCTGCGACGGTGAGCGCGTGCTGATCGGCGGTATCATGGAACATATCGAGCAGGCTGGCGTTCACTCGGGTGACTCGGCCTGTTCTCTGCCGGCCTACACTTTGAGTCAGGATATTCAGAATGTCATGCGTCAGCAGGTTGAAAAACTGGCGTTTGAGCTGAATGTGCGTGGCCTGATGAACGTACAGTTTGCGGTCAAAGACAACGAAGTTTACCTGATTGAAGTTAACCCGCGTGCGGCGCGTACCGTCCCGTTCGTGTCAAAAGCAACCGGCGTTCCGCTGGCAAAAGTGGCAGCCCGCGTAATGGCAGGCAAAACGCTGGCGGAGCAGGGCGTCACCAAAGAGGTGATTCCACCTTACTACTCTGTCAAAGAAGTGGTGCTGCCGTTTAACAAATTCCAGGGCGTTGACCCGATTCTGGGACCTGAAATGCGTTCAACCGGGGAAGTCATGGGCGTGGGCCGTACCTTTGCCGAGGCGTTTGCCAAGGCGATGCTGGGTGCGCAAAGCAACATGAAGAAAACCGGACGTGCGCTGCTGTCCGTTCGTGAAGGCGACAAGAAACGTATCGTTGACCTCGCGGCGAAGTTGCAGAAGTTTGGTTTTGAACTGGATGCGACGCACGGTACGGCTGTGGTACTGGGCGAGGCCGGTATTAACCCGCGCCTGGTGAATAAGGTTCACGAAGGCCGCCCGCACATTCAGGACCGCCTGAAAAACGGTGAGTACGCCTATATCGTAAATACTACAGCAGGTCGCCAGGCGATTGAAGACTCCAAGCTGATTCGTCGCAGCGCACTGCAATATAAGGTGCATTACGACACGACGCTGAACGGTGGCTTCGCAACGGCAATGGCGCTAAATGCCGATCCAACCGAAAAAGTCATTTCGGTGCAGGAGATGCATGCGCAAATCCTTGCGCATAAATAGCGCAGACTGAGCGCTCAGGCCCCTGTCTGGAGCATCTGCCATAAGCAGAGCGCTTCTGGCAGGGGCTTTTTAAAATCGGTTAGTTTCAATGCGGTGTTGTAAGAAGAAACAGGGTCAGACTTCGGATAAATAATATTATCGTTACCTTTAACCCAAATTTTAAAACGTCTGATTTAAAAGCGGACTGAATAAAAGTCATATAGCCCAACTGTAACGGATTCAGGCCAAAAGAATTTGATTTAATTATTATCAAATCATGCCTGATTCGCTTTTTCGCACGAATTTATAATACAAAGTACTACCAAGTCATGCATGGCCAATGTAATATCCTGCCCGCTCATGAAGAGAGCGTAAACAGGATATTCATAACAATGAAAGCGCGTAATTTTGCACTGAGTGCAGTGGCTGCACTGTTGGCTCTGGTCACGTTTTCCAGCCAGGCTGAAATCACTCTTCTTAAACAAGACCCACAAGCAGGCGATCCCCTTAGCCGTCTCGATTTCAAATTTGGTGGCAGCATTCGCCCCCAGTTTAATCATCAAACCGGCGTCAACGATAAATCTTACAAGCGTAATGGCTTTGACGGCGGATCCCGTTTCCGTTTCAGCGCCGACTACTACCTGTTCGATGATATTAGCTGGACCAGCTACTATGAACTGGGCGTTAACATTCCGGCCGTGTTCAACTGGGATAATCACTACGCTAAAGGTGCGCACGAGACTACTCGCCGCCAGCTTTATACCGGCCTGAAAAGTAAAACCTGGGGCCAGTTAACCTTTGGTCAGCAGAACAGCGTTTATTACGATGTTGTGGGTGCCAAGACGGATATCTGGGATTACGACATGCTGGCCCAGGCACCGGGCAACGGCATTAACGGTGATTACGATGGTTCCTACCGTTCTCGTAAGCAGCTGAAATACAAAAACAGTTATGGGGCGGTCGATCTTTACGCCTCTTACCTGTTTAGCGATAACGAGTATCTGCCGGGCAACGGGCTGCGCTATAAGCGCCAGGGCGGTGGCTCGCTGGGTGTGAATTACAATATTACGCCTACCCTGGCATGGGGCACGGCCTGGAACTACACCCGCGCCAGCATGCGTAATCCTGCTACTGGCAACAGTAAAGATTACGACCAAAACATTTTTGGAACAGCATTGAGCTGGACGCCAGGTAACTGGACCCTGTCAGCAGGGGGTGGCTGGTACCAAAACTTCCTGACCACCAAACAGCGCAACGTGAATAACTATTTTGCGGATGATGCCTGGGGCATCGAATATTACGCCGGATATAAAATCCCGGTGGCGCAATATGGTGTCAAAGCCGTTCAGCCTTATGTCATGGGTGACCGTTTAGAATATGCGAATGGCCGTAACTACCAGCGCATCGACAATGGTCTGGGCGTAACGCTGTTCCTTGACTATGGTTTCCGTGTAGATTACGAACACGTCTTCACGTCCAGCACGGATAATCAGGGCGACATGAATCTGGTTCGCTTCCGCTACGATTTCTGATAATCCCAACTGCTCCGTCTGGAGCCGTTTTATTCTCTGTGTTTATCACGCACTCACGTCATTATCTGGCGATTTAAGGGTTATAACCGCGATTTTTGCGGAGTAAAACCCTGTACAAACTCTGAAAGGCGGTGTCTATGCCGCTTTATTTAAGAAGCCCGTTCCTGCTATCGACGAAGGTTTAACCTTTACGTATCATGGCGCCTGTTTTTTTTCAGCGAGCTTTTTAACATGATTAGTCTTATCGCGGCATTAGCAGCAGATCGCATTATTGGAATGGAAAACGCCATGCCGTGGGACCTGCCTGCAGATCTGGCGTGGTTTAAGCGCAACACACTGAAAAAGCCCGTCATTATGGGCAGGCTGACTTTTGAATCGATTGGCCGGCCTTTACCGGGCCGGTTGAATATTGTGGTCAGCAGTAAACCCGGTCACGCAGAAGGCGTTACCTGGGTAACGTCGCTGGATGACGCAGTAAATGCTGCGGGCGAAGCTGAAGAGATCATGGTCATTGGCGGCGGCCGCATTTATGAACAGATGTTAGCCCGCGCTGACCGCCTTTATCTGACGCATATTGATGCTGAAGTAGAAGGGGATACCCAGTTCCCGGACTACGAACCGGATGAATGGCATTCTACCTTTAGCGAATTCCATGACGCTGACGAGCAGAATTCGCACAGCTACTGCTTCGAGATCCTCGAACGACGTCGTTAATGGGGGATCGAAAAACGCCTTGTTGTTGGGACAAGGCGTTTTTATGGCGGTGGATCAGCTGGCTGACTGTTGGGGTGACAGATCGTCTGGTACAGAAAGCTGGCGGTTGGAAGGCTGAACATAATAACGCTGCGTTTCCCAGTGCAGCAGGGTCAGATTCCCACCCCAGCAGCAACCGGTATCCAGACCGATAATGCCCTCTGGTGTCCCTTTGCCTTCCAGTGATGCCCAGTGCCCAAACACAATGGTGTGATCGCGGGCAACGGGCCCTTCAATCGTAAACCAGGGTTTAAGCGGTAGCGGCGCTGATTCAGGCGCATCCTTACAAATCATATCAAGCTGTCCGTTTGGGAAGCAAAAACGCATACGGGTCAGCGCGTTAGTAGAGAAACGTAGCCGCGCCAGGCCGGACAGGGATTCGCTCCAGTTATTCGGCATGTCGCCATACATGGCATCAAGGAACAGCGGATAGCTGTCACTGGCCAGGACGGCTTCGACTTCACGCGCGCAGCGTTGCGCCGTCTCCAGATCCCACTGCGGCGTAATGCCCGCATGGCCCATCACCAGCTTCTTTTCTTCATCAACCTGCAGCAGAGGCTGCCGACGTAGCCAGTTGATCAATTCATCTGCGTCTTCCGCTTCCAGCAGTGGCGTCAGGCGATCTTTAGGTTTATTGCGGCTGATGCCGGCATAAACGGCCAGCAAATGCAGATCGTGATTGCCCAGAACCAGGCGAACGCTGTCTCCCAGCGATTTGACGTAGCGTAGTACCTCCAGCGAGCCGGGCCCACGTGCGACCAGATCACCTGTCAGCCACAAGGTATCCTGACCAGGATCATAGTTCACCTGGTTTAGCAGAGCACGTAATTCATCATAACAACCGTGAACGTCGCCAATCAGGTAAGTATTCATTGTGAATTATCCAACAAAAAACAGTCGCCCGTTAGTCGGGCGAAAGGCATCAGGTTCAGTGAATATGGCTTTCAACAGCCAGGCGGAAAACGGGGATGTCGACGTGAAACGTATCGCCTTGCTCATCCACCATCACATAGTGGCCCTGCATCGTGCCCATAGGCGTTTCAAGCACCGCGCCACTGGTATATTGGTATTCACTACCGGACGCAATGTGTGGTTGTTCACCGATTACGCCTTCACCCTGAACTTCTGTTTCACGTCCATTGCCGTTGGTGATCAACCAGTAGCGCCCGAGCAGTTGCACAGAGGAGCGGCCTAAATTGCGGATCGTAACGGTATAAGCAAAAACATAACGCTCTTCTTCCGGTGAGGATTGCGAGGCGACATAAAGGCTTTGGACGTGGATCGATACGCGGGCCGGTTCACTCATAGGTTACTCCTGCGGTTTATCCAGATGGTCTGCCAACCAGTTTGCTAACTGACAATATTGCGCAACCGACACGTTTTCTGCACGCAGGCCCGTATCGATCGACAAGTCTTCCAGCGCACCCGCAGTCACCATATGGCTCAGGCTGTTACGCAGCGTTTTACGACGTTGGCCGAACGCTTCCGTGGTAATACGGCTTAAAATACGCACGTCTTTTACCGGATGCGGTGGCGTCATAAAAGGCACCAAACGTACTACCGCTGAATCCACCTTAGGAGGCGGCGTAAAAGCGTGCGGTGGCACTTCCAGCACTGGGATGACCTGGCAGTAATACTGCGCCATGACGCTCAGGCGACCATATGCTTTGCTGCCCGGACCGGCCACCAGGCGATTAACCATTTCTTTCTGTAGCATGAAGTGCATATCTTTAATCGA
Organism: Pantoea stewartii subsp. stewartii; assembly: GCF_008801695.1. GTDB lineage: Bacteria > Pseudomonadota > Gammaproteobacteria > Enterobacterales > Enterobacteriaceae > Pantoea > Pantoea stewartii. Next base: position 27,793 of record NZ_VZPF01000024.1, on the reverse strand, counting down.
ACCAGTATAGCTGAACAGATGAAACATCAGCGGGGTCGAAATGTTGTAGGGCAGATTACCAAAGACGCGTAGCGGCTGGCCTTTCTCTTTAGCCAGCGCGGCAAAATCAAAGGTCATGGCATCCTGCTGATAAATCGTCAGCTTAGGACCTAAAAACGGATGTGTCTGCAGGCGGGCTGCCAGATCGCGGTCAAGCTCCACAACCGTTAAGCTGTCGAGACGTTCGCCGACCGGTTCTGTCAGGGCACCAAGGCCCGGTCCAATCTCGACTAACGCTTCGTCGCGTTGCGGATGAATGGCGGAGACAATGCTGTCGATAATGTATTGATCGTTCAGGAAGTTCTGCCCGAAACGTTTACGGGCGTAGTGCCCCTGATGGACGCGATTATTCATTACTGCTCTTGATCATAGTGATGGCGAGATTAAGCGCCGTGATAAAGCTGCCCGCGTCAGCCTGACCCAGCCCGGCTAGTTCAAGCGCGGTGCCGTGATCGACTGAGGTACGGATAAACGGCAGGCCGAGGGTAATATTTACCGCGCGACCAAATCCCTGAAATTTGAGAACCGGTAAGCCCTGATCGTGATACATCGCCAGCACCGCATCGGCATGTTGCAGATATTTGGGCTGGAAAAGTGTGTCCGCGGGCAATGGGCCAGTCAGCTGAATACCCTGCTGGCGGAGTTCATTCAGTGCCGGGATAATCGTGTCTATCTCTTCCCGACCCATGTGGCCGCCTTCACCCGCATGAGGATTCAGCCCACAGACAAAAATATGCGGCTGGGCGATCGCGAATTTCTCTTTGAGATCCTGATGCAGGATCGTGATCACTTCATGCAGGCAATCCCGGGTGACGGCGTCAGCGACCGCTTTTAACGGCAGGTGCGTGGTCGCAAGCGCGACGCGTAACTGCTCTGTTGCCAGCATCATGACCACGCGGTGCGCGCCTGCACGCTCGGCAAAGAATTCGGTATGGCCTGTAAACGGTATCCCCGCGTCATTGATCACGCCCTTGTGCACAGGGCCGGTAATCAATGCAGCAAACTCACCGGACAAGCAGCCGTCGCAGGCGCGAGCCAGCGTTTCCAGTACATAGTGACCGTTGTCGACACAAAGCGTACCGGGTGTGACGGGCTGCGGGAGTTCAACGGGAAGGACGGTGAGTGTACCGGCCTGCTGGGGCGCTGGAGGCTCTGCAGAATCGTAGAGACGCAGGGTCAGAGGCAAACCCAGCAATGCGGCGCGCTGCAGCAAGAGCTGGGGAGACGCACAAACGACCAGCTCAACAGGCCAGGCCTGTTGAGCCAGTTGCACAGCCAGATCGGGACCAATCCCGGCGGGTTCGCCGGGCGTAATCACCACACGACAATCACTGCGCATTGTTATCCAGAATTTTCACGTAAGCCCCTGCACGTTGCTCCTGCATCCAGGTCTGCGCTTCTTCCGCGAACTTGCGGTTGAACAGCATGCGGTAAGCAAGCTCTTTCTGGGCTGCATCCGTTTTATCAACCTGACGCGTGTCCAGCAACTGAATCAAATGCCAGCCGAAAGAGGAATGAACGGGCTGGCTCATTTCCCCTTTTTTCAGGCGTAGCAGCGCATCGCGGAACGCCGGGTCAAAGACTTCAGGCGAGGTCCATCCCAGATCGCCGCCCTGGTTAGCCGAGCCCGGATCGTCAGAGAATTGTTTTGCGGCGGCCGCAAAGGTGGTTTTACCGCTGCGGATATCGGCGGCAATTTGTTCCAGCTTCGCGCGGGCCTGATCGTCAGTCATGATCGGTGACGGCTTCAGCAGAATATGGCGTGCGTGCACCTCGGTGACAGAGATGTTTTTGCTTTCGCCACGCAAATCGTTCACTTTCAGAATATGGAAGCCCACACCGGAACGAATCGGACCAACGATATCGCCTTTTTTCGCCGTGGCCAGAGCCTGAGCAAACAGCGTCGGCAGCTCTTCAATTTTTGACCAGCCCATATTGCCGCCTTTCAGGGCCTGGGAGTCAGCGGAGTAGGTAACGGCCAGTTTGCCGAAATCAGCACCGCCCTTCAGTTCGCTCACCAGCTGTTTTGCCAGTTTTTCCTGATCGTCAACCTGCTGTTGTGTCGGGTTTTCAGGCAGCGGCAGAAGAATGGTGCTGATATTCATCTCAGTCCCTTGAGTATTCTGCGCACCCACCTGTTTTGCCAGCGTATCCACTTCCTGTGGCAGGATGGTGACGCGACGGCGGACTTCGTTATTACGGACTTCAGAGATCAGCATCTCTTTACGAATCTGCGACCGATACGTGTTGTAGTCCATACCGTCATAGGCCAGACGACTGCGCAGCTGATCGAGGGTCATGTGGTTTTGAGCGGCAATATTCTGAATGGCCTGATCCAGCTGCTGATCGCTGATTTGCAAACCGGCTTTATCGCCTAACTGCAGAATGATCGCGTCCATAATCTCACGCTCAAGGATCTGATGGCGTAAGGTTTTATCGTCCGGTAGCTGCTGGCCGGCCTGTTTCGCCTGAGATTTAACGGTGTTCATCATGCTGTCCACGTCACTCTCAAGGACCACGCCGTTATTAACCACAGCTGCAACTTTATCAACCACTTGTGGTGCTGCGAACACGGTGTTGGCACTGATCGCCACACCAAGAATCAGCATTCTCCAGTTCTTCATACTTTATCCATTATTGGTTCCGCACTGCGGGATTGCCTGTCAAACATCACAACATCAGAATGCACGCTGGTAAGGGATGATTCCCTGACTCAGCATCTGGCCAGTGCCCAGGCCATAATTCGAGCTCAGGCCACGTAACTCAATGTTGAATGAGATTTGGTTGTCGTACTTACTGTCGTTGTTTTCCCAACCGTTGATTTTACGTTCATATCCCAGACGAATCGCGTAGCAACACGAGCTGTACTGCAGGCCAACCAGCTGTGATGCCGGGCGATTATTGCGCGTATCGTAGTAATACGCGCCAACCACCGACCAGGCATCATGAATTGGCCAACTTGCCGTGGTGCCAACCTGTGAAATCCCGTTTTTATAAATCGGGTTATTCACCAGTGAGCTGTCGTTAAGCGCAGAAGCAACATACTCCGGGCTGCTGTAACGGTAGCTCAACTGCACCATACGGTCAGCATCACGACGGTATTCCAGCACGGTATTGCCCTGCGCCACGTTATTCAGGCGGGTATCGTATTGCAGCCCGCCACGCACGCCCCAGCGTTCGCTGATCTTCCAGTACGTATCCCCGGCCCAAAGAAGACTGCCGGTATCGTCATCTTTATTGGTCTGGTTAACGCCTGTACGCGAAGGCGTGAACGAATAGATTTGACCCACAGAAACGTTAAAACGTTCAACCAGATCATTATCATAAATTCGTGTAGTCACACCGGTCGCGACCTGGTTCGCTGAGGCGATGCGATCCAGACCGCTGTAAGAGCGATCGCGGAACAGGCCGGTGTAGTCCGTTTGCAGCAGCGTGGAGTCGTAAGGATAGATGTCGCTCTGGTCCCGATACGGGATATACAGGTACTGAACCCTTGGCTCCAGCGTTTGGGTGTAACCCTGTGCCCAGTCCATATCACGATCAAATACCATGCGCCCATCAACTTTAAACTGCGGTAATGTGCGGTTGACGGAGTCTTTCAGGACACCGCTGGTAGTGCTGGTGGGGGCAAAGTTAGCGTTGTAGTAATCAACATCTTTTTGCTGATAGTGCGTGGCCAGAAATTTGGCTTCAGTATCCAGGCTGGCCCAGCTGTTTGATAACGGCAGATCGAGCGTAGGTTCAACATGTAAACGCGTGGTTTCGGGGAAACTGCTGTTCACGTTAGTAAACTTTACGGCCTGGGCATAGATGCGGGTGTCAAACGGGCCGACATCGTTCTGGTACCAGTTCAGGTCCAGTTGCGGAAAGGCACGATAGACATTGCTGTTACTGGTATTACCAAAAATCTGGAAATCTTTGGTCGACAGGGTTGCGTCCCAGTTAGTATCCGCATAACCGACGCTGAATTTCTGTGAGGCATAGCCGTCAGTCGAGCTGTAATAAGGCGACGTCAGATCGTTGAAGTAATACTGATCGCTGACTTTGGTATAGTCGGCGTTAAAGCGCCAGTGCTGGTCATATACACCGGCATGGCGCCAGTAAAATAACCAGCGATCCGAATTGTCACTTTGGGCTATGCCGCGCGCTGCTTTTTCATTGTCGTACTGCTTATCCGACGCCAGGTAATCAAATTCGACCAGACCTGCGCCCGCTTCTGTGAGGTAACGGAATTCGTTCTGCAATTGCAGACCACGTTTACTCATATAGTGCGGCGTAATGGTGGCATCGGCCTGAGGCGCGATGTTCCAGTAGTAAGGCAGAATAAACTCGAAACCATTATTGCTGCCGTATTTGGCATTAGGGATCAGGAAGCCTGAGCGGCGACGGTCGCCCAGCGGCAACTGCAGATACGGGCTGTAGAATACCGGGACGGAACCGAGCTTAAAGCGCGCGTTCCAGATCTCTGCCACTTCTTCCTGGCGATCCTGAATGATTTCGGACCCCGCCACGCTCCAGCTGTTACTGCCGGGCAGACAGGACGTGAAGGTGCCGTTTTCCATGATGGTGTAACGGTTTTGTCCACGCAGCTTCATTTGATCGCCCGTACCCCGCCCCTGGCGGCCGACCATCTGATAATCACCGTCCCAGACGTTAGTATCTTTGGTGTTAAGATTCGACCAGGCTTTCGGACCTTTCAGGATGACCTGATTATCGTCGTAGTGCACATTACCTAGCGCATCGACGGTCCGGACGGGCGTCGTCTGACCTTCTGGCTGGCGTTGATGAAGTTGCACCTCATCAGCCAGCATGCGGCTGTTGCCCTGGCTGACGTCTACATCACCTTTGAAAATGGCATCATCAGGATAGTTGCCTTTCACGGAATCCGAGTGAATAGTAACGGGCAACTGATTGGGATCGCCATTGACCAGAGGGCGATTATAACTCGGCACGCCTAACATACACTGCGACATTAAATCGTCGGCGAAGGCTTGCTGGCTAATGGCTGCGCCGATCAGGGTGGCCAGCAGAGTAGGTATACGTTTTTTCATACGCGGTATCGAGAATTCCATGAAAACTGGCATCATGCCGACAATCGGGTCAGAGACTAACGCACTGCCTGGCGTTGCGCCAGTGTTAATCCTTTTCTGTCCGCGCTGCCGTTAGGCGCTGAGATAAATGACAGGTATGATAATGCAATTTTCAGCCGTAAGCATGGCGAATTGAGGAGTTTATGCGCTACTGGGGAAAAGTTATAGGTCTGGTGCTGGGATTATTGTCTGGCGCGGGCTTTTGGGGAATTGTAATCGGCCTGATCATTGGGCATGGATTTGACAAGGTTCGCGGCGCACAAAGCAAGGCGTACTTTTCAAACACCCAGACCCGACAGTCACTGTTTTTCAGCACCACGTTTCAGGTGATGGGGCATTTAACCAAATCGAAAGGGCGCGTAACGGAAGCGGACATCCAGATTGCGTCTCTGTTTATGGACCGCATGCAGCTTCACGGTGAGGCGCGTACTGCCGCACAACGTGCTTTTCGTGAGGGCAAACAGGGCGAATATCCGTTGCGGACCAAACTGCGCGAATTACGCAGTGCCTGCTTTGGTCGTTTTGACCTGATTCGGATGTTTCTGGAAATTCAGATTCAGGCCGCGTTTGCCGACGGCACACTGCATCCCAACGAACGTCAGGTCCTGTACGTTATTGGTGAAGAGTTGGGCATTTCACACAGCCAGTTCGATCAGTTTCTGCGCATGATGGAAGGCGGCCAGCAGTTTGGCGGCGGCCGCAGTTATTCTCAAGGCGGTTTCCAGCAGGCACAACGCGGTCCTACGCTGGACGATGCCTGTAATGTACTGGGCGTGAAAAGCAGTGATGATGCCACTACCATCAAGCGAGCCTATCGCAAACTGATGAGTGAGCACCATCCCGATAAGCTGGTGGCAAAAGGGTTACCGCCAGAAATGATGGAAATGGCCAAACAGAAAGCGCAGGACATCCAGTCGGCTTACGATCTGATTCGCAAAGAAAAAGGCTTTAAGTAAGCGGCGTGCGCCCCGGTGATTCATCCGCGGGGCGCGCGAGTCATAAACGGGCCGGTCAGAAATCGGCGGGCTGCTTGAAGGTCATCGCACTGCCAAACGCAGGATGCGTGATGGTCAGCGATTCGGCATGCAGCAGAAGCCGGCTTGCCATTGCCCTGGCTTCCGGGTGAGCATAAAAACCGTCCCCAAGTATCGGATGGCCCAGCGCCAGCATATGCACGCGCAACTGGTGCGAACGGCCGGTAATGGGCTTCAACGTGACGCGTGCGCTGTTATCGTCCCGATATTCCACCACCTGATACTCGGTTTGTGCCGACTTACCCGTCTCAAAACACACTTTCTGTTTTGGCCGGTTGGGCCAGTCACAAATCAAGGGCAAATCCACCAGGCCTTTTTCCTCTGCCGGATGTCCCCAGACCTGAGCGACATAGGTTTTGGCGGGCTCGCGCTCGCGAAACTGACGTTTTAGTTCACGCTCGGCGGCTTTCGTCAGTGCGACGACAATCACGCCGCTGGTGGCCATATCCAGCCGATGCACCGATTCGGCTTCAGGATAATCCCGCTGGATCCGCGTCATCACGCTGTCTTTGTGCGCCTCAAGTCGACCCGGCACGGAAAGCAGGCCGCTGGGCTTATTCACCACCATGATGTGCGCATCCTGATAGAGAATGTGCAGCCAGGGCTCAAGCGGCGGATTATAGGGTTCCATACATTATTCCAAAAAAGAGGGCCTTGCGGCCCTGAACTTACTGATGCGTAACCACAATCAGACGCAGCGCATCCAGGCGCCAGGTGGCTTCATCCAAACTTTCCAGCACCTGCTCGCGATTGCTTTCCAGCGCGTCAACTTCATCGTCACGAATATTGGGGTTGACGGCTTTCAGGGCTTCCAGACGCGATAACTCGGCCCCCAGCTTTTCACTCGCTTCGCGCCGTGCCGTATCGATTATGGCACTTGCTTCACTGACGACTTCTTTTTCCGCCAGGGTAAGAATAGCGTGAACATCCTGCTGAACGGCGTTCACCAGCTTACTGCCTGTATGGCGGTTGACCGCATTCAACTGACGGTTGAAGCTCTCGAACTCCACTTTACCTGCCAGGTTAGTGCCCTTGCGATCTAACAGCAAACGCAGAGGCGTTGGCGGCAGGAAACGGGTTAACTGCAGATGCTTAGGTGCCTGAGATTCCACCACGTAAATCAGTTCTACCAGCAGCGTGCCGACAGGCAATGCCTTATTCTTCAGCAGCGACAGCGCACAACTGCCCGTGTCGCCCGACAGGATCAGATCCAGGCCGTTACGGATCAGCGGATGTTCCCAGGTAATAAACTGGGTATCTTCACGCGACAGGGCCTGATCGCGGTTGAACGTGATGGTGCAACCGTCTTCAGGTAAGCCCGGGAAATCCGGGACTAACATATGATCTGACGGCGTCAGCACAATCAGGTTATCGCTACGATCTTCCTGATTGATGCCCACGATATCAAACAGATTCAGGGCAAAGTTGACCAGCTCGGTGTCGTTATCCTGCTCGGCAATGGTATTCGCCAGCATCTGCGCGGCGTCGCCGCCGTTCGAGTTCAACTCCAGTAACCGATCCCGACCTTGTTCAAGCTGAGATTTCAGCGCGTCATGCTGTTTACGGCAGGCGTCGATAAAGTCATCAAAGCCTTCACTGTTTTCCGGCGCAGCCAGATAATTAATCAGTTCAGCGTGCACGCTGTCATAGAGGGTTCTGCCGGTCGGACAGGTGTGCTCAAAGGCATCCAGCCCTTCGTGATACCAGCGCAGCAGGACCGCCTGAGCGGTTTTTTCCAGCCATGGCACCAGAATCTGAATGTCATGCGCCTGACCGATACGATCCAGACGTCCGATGCGCTGCTCCAGCAGATCCGGGTTAAACGGCAGATCGAACATAACCAGGCGGCTGGCGAACTGGAAGTTACGGCCTTCAGAGCCGATTTCTGAACACAGCAGAACCTGTGCGCCGTTTTCTTCTGAGGCAAACCAGGCCGCAGCCCGATCGCGTTCAATAATCGACAGCCCTTCGTGGAATACGGCGGCACGGATACCTTCACGCTCGCGTAATACCTGCTCCAGTTGCAGAGCGGTTGCGGCCTGCGCGCAAATCACCAGCACCTTCTCTTTACGGTTGCTGGTCAGATAGCCCATAAGCCATTTTACACGTGGATCGAAGTTCCACCAGGTGCCGGTGTCGCCTTCAAACTCTTGATAAATCTGCTCCGGATAGAGCAGGTCGCGCGCGCGTTCTTCGGCGCTTTTACGCGCGCCCATGATGCTGGAAACTTTGATGGCCGTCTGGTACTGAGCCGGCAACGGCAGGCGAATGGTATGCAATTCCCGTTTCGGGAAGCCCTTCACGCCGTTACGAGTGTTACGGAACAACACGCGGCTGGTGCCGTGGCGATCCATCAGCATGGAAATGAGTTCCTGGCGCGCCTCTTGTTTGCCCTCGCGGTCACTGTTGGCGACCTGTAGCAGCGGTTCGATATCCTGCTCGCCAACCAGCTCATTGATCATATTCATCTCGTCTTGCGAGATGGGATTATCCGCCAGCAGGGAGGTGACCGCATCGGCAATCGGACGGAAATGCTGTTGCTCTTCGACGAAGGCGGCGAAGTCGTGAAAACGATCGGGATCGAGCAGGCGCAGGCGTGCGAAGTGGCTTTCCATGCCCAGCTGTTCTGGCGTGGCGGTCAGTAGCAGTACGCCTGGTATGTTTTCGGCCAGCTTTTCAATGGCCTGGTATTCACGACTTGGCTCACCTTCAGACCAGGCCAGGTGATGCGCTTCATCGACCACCAGGAGATCCCAGTCCGCGTCGGCCAGCTTATCAAGACGCAGCTTATTGCGACGAACAAAGTCCAGCGAACAGATAATCAGTTGTTCCGTGTCGAAGGCATTGTCGCTGTCGTGCTGGGCTTCGGCGTAACGATCGTCATCGAACAGCGCAAAGCGCAGGTTGAAGCGGCGCAGCATTTCAACCAGCCACTGATGTTGCAGCGTTTCTGGTACCACAATCAGTACGCGCTCAGCGCGGCCAGCCAACAGTTGCTGCTGAATGATCATACCGGCTTCGATGGTTTTACCCAGACCCACTTCATCCGCCAGCAGAACGCGCGGTGCATGGCGACGGCCCACATCATGGGCGATATGCAACTGGTGGGGAATCAGGTTGGTACGCATCCCACGCAGGCCACTGACGGGCAGGCGGTACTGTTCACTTTGATATTTACGCGCACGAAAACGCAGGGCGAAGCGATCCATGCGATCGAGCTGGCCAGCGAACAGACGATCCTGGGGCTTGCTGAACACCAGTTTGCTGTCGAGCATGACTTCACGCAGCATCACGTTGGTTTCTTCAGTATCCAGGCGCGTACCGATATAGGTTATCAGGTCATTGTCATTACGGACTTCATCCACCCGCATTTGCCAGCCCTCATGGCTGGTCACGGTATCGCCCGGGTTAAAAATCACGCGGGTGACGGGCGAGTCGCTGCGAGCGTAGAGGCGATTTTCCCCTGTGGCCGGGAAGAGCAGCGTGATCATGCGAGTATCGATCGCCACCACGGTACCTAATCCCAGTTCACTTTCTGTATCACTAATCCAACGCTGACCTAATGTAAAAACCATATAATTTTTGCTCGAATTTTTAACGTTTTTGAAGGTGTTCCCCATTCTCAGGCAATAGCATGTCAACCAGGCAAAAGGGGCCTGGTGCGTATGTCAGAGCAGTGAGTTTTGAGGAAGGGCGTTATGGTACTGGATGGCAGGGCATTCGTCACCTGTCAAAAAAGCCCCAGTTGCCCGGTAATCAGTGTAGCAAAGTCACCCTCGACGAAAGGCAAAATGCCTTCGGCAACAGGTTGCAGCTGTTTCGTGACGTAGTGATCGTAGTCGAGCGGCGTGGTCCGGGCTTCAACGGGTTCGGGGCCGCCCGTCGCTATCACATAGCGAATGCGGCCACCGGTCTGATATTGCAGCGGCCGACCCAGTTTACGGTTGTGTTCATCCGCCAGACGGGCGGCGCGCACGTGAGGCGGCACATTGCGTTCATACTCCTTCAGCGGACGACGCAGGCGTTTCTTATAAATGAGCTGATCGTCCAGTTCGCCCGCCAGCAGCTGTGTTACGGTTGTGCGGACGTACTCTTCCCAGGGCTGACGATGAAATATCCGGCTGTAGAGTTCCTGCTGAAACTGCTGCGCCAGTGGCGTCCAGTCGGTCCGGACGGACTCCAGCCCTTTAAATACCATACGTTCACTGTCGCCTTCACGAATTAATCCCGCGTAGCGTTTCTTACTACCCTGTTCGGCACCGCGAATGGTCGGCATCAGGAAACGGCAAAAGTGATTTTCATATTCCAGTTCGAGTGCGCTCGTCAGGCCATATTGCTGCTGAAGATGTTCACGCCACCAGTCATTGACCTTCGCGGCCAGTGCGCGGCCTGTTGCTTCCGCCTCGGCTTCATCCCGGGCGGACTTCAGCCAGACAAAGGTAGAATCCGTATCGCCATAGATCACATCATAGCCTTCGGCTTCAATAAGCTCGCGGGTTTGCTGCATAATGGCATGACCGCGCAGCGTAATCGACGAGGCCAGGCGAGGATCAAAAAAGCGGCAGGCGCTGGTGCCCAGCACGCCATAAAACGCATTCATAATGATTTTCAGGGCCTGCGACAGGGGCTTATTGCCCTGTTTTTTCGCGGTTTCGCGCCCCTGCCAAATCTGTTCCACAATCGCGGGCAGGCAATGCGTTTCGCGTGAGAAGCGCGCCTCACGAAAGCCGGGCACCGAATCCGCATCCGTTGGGTGCGCCAGCCCTTCGATGAGGCCGACGGGATCGATCAGAAAGGTGCGGATAATCGAGGGATAAAGACTTTTGTAATCCAGCACCAATACGGAATCATACAGGCCTGGCCGGGAATCCATCACATAGCCGCCGGGGCTGGCTTCCGGCGCAACATCGCCGAGATTGGGGGCGACAAAACCAACCCGATGCATGCGGGGAATATACAGATGGCTGAAGGCCGCCACAGAGCCGCCGTGGCGATCGACCGCCAGCCCGTTAACGGCGGCGCGCTCCAGCAAAAACGGCATGATCTCGGTTTTATGGAAGATGCGTGTGACCAGCTCGCAGTCCTTCAGGTTATAGCGTGCCAGCGCCGGTTTATCGTTGGCAAAACGCCAGTTTATCTCTTCCATGCGCTGCCACGGGTTATCAATAGCTTTGCCTTCGCCGAGCAGTTGTTGTGAAACCGACTCCAGACTAAAAGAGGGGAAATCCCAGAAGGCGGATTTCAGCGCATCAATACCGTCAATGATCAGCCGACCTGTCGCCTGGGCAAAAAACACGCCGGGTTTAAAACCGTGCTCACGCCATTCCAGTACAGCCTGCTGGCGGCCCAGGCGTAACGGAATGCCATAGCGGTCGGCATGTTTCTGCAGAACGCGCAGGTCAAACTGCACCACGTTCCAGCCGATCACCACATCGGGGTCGTGGTCGGCAAACCAGCGATTGAGCGCCTCCAGCAGTTGAGGGCGGGTTTCCAGGTAAATGAGTTCGAAATCCAGTGCGCTGGCATCGCCGTTAGGCGGTCCCAGCATGTAAACCTGACGCTGGCCGCAGCCTTCAAGGCCAATGCAGTAAAGCTCGCCATGCTGGGTGGTTTCGATATCCAGAGAGACCCATTTCAGCGGTGGGCGGTAGTCAGGATGCGGTTTGAGCCGGGCGTTAACCAGCGCATCGCCCTGCGCGTCACCATCGAACCACACGGGCGCGGTGATAAACCGTTCCATCAGATAGCGTTCAGGCGGACGAATATCGGATTCGTAAAGGGGAATGCCGTTTTCGCGCAGTTTCTTTTCAATCCACTGAAGCTGGCGATGCTGGCGGCAGTAAAGGCCAAATACCGGCCGGCGGCGAAAATCGGTTAACTGGAGAGGCTGCATGCGCACCTGGCGCTCGTCCTGCAGCAGCGTTTCGACCTGCGCCTGGTACTCGCAGGGAATAAACGTCACCGATTCCTGCACAGGCAGCACGACGCGCTGAGCACCGTCATCGGTGGCCAGCCAGAGCGTAATTTCGGTGCCTTGCGCCGTATCGCGCCAGTGACGGCTCAGCAGAAACCCTGCGCGGGGCTTATTCACGTATTCTCCAGGCTGATAGCGAATCGGACATGCGGTTAAAAAGTATAACATGGATATTTATCCAGTGTCTCCCGGTGCGTTTTGTCAATATTGGCCTACAATTCTTGCCTTGACGCTGTGATGTCTGCTCTGGACAATCCAGCCTTCTGCTTTTTCTGAGGATTGATATGGAAGCCTGGGTTCAACACCTGATTACACAGTCGCTGGAGTGGGCGCTGTTTGCCGTGGCGCTGGTGACGTTTCTGGAGTCACTGGCGTTTGTGGGGCTGCTGCTCCCCGGCACCGTGATGATGGCGAGCCTTGGCGCGCTGGTGGGCAGTGGGCAGATCGGTTTGTATCCCGCCTGGGCCGCTGGCTTCGTCGGTTGTCTGCTTGGCGACTGGGTTTCTTACGGGATTGGCTGGAAATTTCAGGGGCCGCTTCATCGCTGGAAATACCTGCAAAAATACAAAGGGCTGCTGGATAAAACCGAACATGCGCTGTATCAGCACAGCATGTTTACCATTCTGGTCGGCCGTTTTGTGGGACCCACTCGCCCGCTGATCCCGCTGGCGGCAGGTATGCTGGAATTGCCGGTACGCAAGTTTCTGCCCCCCAATCTGATCGGCTGTATTTTATGGCCCCCGCTTTATCTGTTGCCGGGGATTCTGGCAGGCGTGGCGATTGATGTCCCGAAAGAAGCCCAGGGCGGTCACTTTATCTGGCTGCTGGTTGCCGTTGCCCTTGTGGTGTGGCTGGGATGCTGGCTGTGCTGGCGCTGGTGGCGCGGTGAAAAGACCCGCGACTGGGCCACCGCGTATTTGCCGCCTGAACGACTGCGCTGGCTCGCGCCACTGGGCCTGGTCGTGGCCGTTGCGGCCTTCGTCGGTATTCAGTTTCACCCGATGATGCCAGTTTTCCGCCACCTGCTGTGGCAGGTCTTTATCGGTTAACGACGTGGGATGCCGAGCACATCGGCTTCCCGCACGTCCCCTGACAGCAGCCGGTCCGTTGCGCCATCCCAGTAAACCCGTCCATCTACCACCACCACGCTGCGTGGCGCAATCTGCTGCGCATCTTCAAGACTGTGCGACACCATAAGTAATGTGATTTCACGGGCTTCGCAGACGGTACGCACCAGGTTGAGCATCTCGCCACGCAGTGCCGGATCAAGCGCCGAGAAAGGTTCATCCAGCAGTAATACCGGCCGCTCGCGCAGCAGGCAGCGTGCCAGCGCTACGCGCTGACGTTGTCCACCTGAGAGCTGGCCTGGCAGGCGCGACAGCATCTCACTGAGCCCGACCTGCTGTGCAATGGTGGCTACCTGCTGACGCTGGTCCGCAGTCAGCCTGAGCCCGGGATGTAAGCCCAGCCCCAGATTCTGTTCCACGCTGAGATGCGGAAACAGGTTGTTTTCCTGAAACAGCATCGATACCGGGCGCTGAGCGGGCACGCTGTGGGTATGATCGACGCCATCCATTATCAGACTGCCCTGGCTGACGGGCAGAAAGCCGGCAATCAGATTTAACAACGTACTCTTACCCGCGCCGCTTGGACCAAGAATCGCCAGCCGTTCGCCGCGCCCGGCGTGAAGGGAAAAACGCATCGGCAAATGCTGATACAGGTAAGTCAGATTATTCAGTGTCAGCATGGCGACCCGGTAATTTTTCCATCAGAGTAAACAGAGACAGGCAGAGCACCAGCAACAGTAATGCGGTAACGGCTCCGTCGGCCCCGCGATAGGCACCAATCTGCTGATAGAGGTAGAAAGGCAGCGTACGGAAATCGGCGTTACCGAACAGCGCCACGACGCCAAAGTCTCCAATTGACAGTACGCAGGCAAACGCCAGCGCCTGTGCCAATGGCCGCTTCAGTGCACGGAGTTCTATCAGCGTCAGGCGGTTCCATCCGCTGATCCCTAATGCGCCGCACAGGTGGTAGTAGCGTTCTGCGATATCCCGCATCGGGTTTTCCAGCACTTTCAGGGCATAGGGAATGGCGATCAGTGCATTGGCGAACATCACTACGCCATCTGCCGCATCGGGCAGCCCTGTAGTGGCATTCAGCAGCAGGAAAAAGCCGGTTGCCAGCACGATACCCGGCATGGCCAGAATCAGCATACCGCTGGTGTCCATAAATTGTGCGGCAAGTTTACGCTGGCGCAGGCGCAGTTCGCGGCTGCTCCAGAGCAGCATGGTCGTCAGTAACACGCACAGCACGCCAGCGCCCAGGGCGATGCGCAGTGAGGTGAATGTTGCCTGCCACAACGCCGGTTGTTGCAAGGCGCCGCGCAGTCCGCCGTCCAGGCCATTAATAATCACTGCGATCAGAGGCGGTAGCAGTAACAGCAAGGCTAAACCGATGAGAGCAATGTCGCTGATGCGCGCCAGCACGGAATCCTGCGGATCGCGCCAGCCCTGGCGCTGCGTGTTGCCAGCGGGAATGGCGTGACTGAAGCGCTGACTGAGAAGCACCAGCACCAGGCAGCAGCCAAGCTGAATCAACGCCAGGAGTGCGGCGCGTCCCGGATCGTAGTCGTAACTTAAAGCCTGAAAAATGGCCAGTTCGATAGTGGTGGCCCGCGGCCCGCCACCCAGTGAAAGAACCGTGGCAAAACTGGCGAAGCAGAGCATGAAAATCAACGCACCGGTAGGCAGTAACTGGCGACGTAGCCACGGCCATTCAAGGAGCCGAAAGTGATGCCAGCCACGGATATTCAGCTGTGCAGCAAGCTGACGCTGTTCGGCCGGAATGCTTTCCAGCGCCTGCAGCATCAGGCGCGTGGCCAGCGGCAGGTTGAAAAAAACATGGGCCAGCAAAATGCCCTGAAGCCCGTAAGGCGAGAAGTGATAGTCCACGCCAAGCCAGACGCAAAGCCGGGCCAGCCAGCCCACCCGACCATAGACAGTGAGCAGACCAAATACCGCGACCAGCACCGGCAAGACCAGCGTCATGGCGCACAGGCGTAATAATCCCTGACGGCCAGGAAAACGGCGTCGATAAAGAGCCCGGGACAGCGGAATGGCCGGCAGCAAAGAGAGCAGGGCGGAGAGCAGCGCCTGCGTAAATGAAAAGCCAATCACATGATGCAGATAGGTATCCTGCAGAACCGCGCGCCAGTCGGTCGCCGGGGCCGCCATCCACAGTGCAGCAAAAGCTGACAACGCCACGCTGCAGAGCAGCAACGTGGCGAGTGAACCCGGAATCAGCCAGAAGGGGATCAGCGGCTCACGGCGCGTTGCCATTGGCTGACCCATTGTGAACGGTGGCTGGCGACGGCTTCAGGCGAAAACTGTAATGCCGTCTTCGGCACGCTGAGAGAAGCAAAGCCTGCAGGCAGGTCGGTTTTGATCACCGGGTACATCCAGTTGCCGGTTGGAATCGTATTCTGGAAAGCGGGCGTGACCATGAACTGCATAAACTGCTCTGCCAGTTTTGGTTGTTTGCTGTTAGCCAGGCGGGCTGCCACTTCCACCTGCAGATAGTTGCCTTCGGCAAACGGTGCCGCGGCATAGTTATCCTTCTTCTCTTCAATAATGTGATAAGCCGGCGACGTGGTATAGCTCAACACCAGATCGCTCTCGCCTTTCAGAAACAGACCGTAGGCTTCACTCCACCCTTTGGTCACCGTGACGGTTTTCTTTGCCAGCTTTTGCCAGGCTTCAGGCGCCTTGTCCCCGTAGACTTTTTGCATCCACAGCAGCAGGCCAAGGCCCGGCGTGCTGGTGCGGGGATCTTCATAAATCACGCGCCATTTTTCGGGGCTTTCGACCAGTTCTTTCAGGCTCTTTGGTGGGTTTTTCAGCGTGTTTTTGTTATAGACGAACGCGAAGTAGCCGTAATCGAAGGGCACAAAGGTGGTGTCCTTCCAGCCGCCGGGAACCTGCAATTTACCGGTATCAACGTCGCTTTTGGCAAACAGCCCGGTTTGTTGCGCGGCCTGCAGGAGGTTGTTATCCAGCCCTAAGACCACATCGGCCTTGCTGTTCTTGCCTTCCAGACGGACGCGATTCAGCAGCGAAACCCCGTCTTCCAGGGCCACATATTTCAGTTCGCAACCGCACTGGGCTTCAAAGGCTTTTTTAACGGCCGGACCGGGTCCCCAGTCAGCGGAAAACGAATCATAGGTGTAAACCGTCAGGACAGGTTTGGCCGCGAAGACCGGGGAAGAGAGTAACAGCAGCACGGGCAGGACGTTTTTTAACACTTTGCGCTCCTATAGCGGCAGGGTTGAGTCGCAAAGGATCTGAGCAAAGTTGCCTCTCAAATCCCTACGTCGGCCTTAACCGATTCAGGTTCGACGGGTATATCTCAGCGCTCTGACATGATGGAAAGAGGCACCCCGTTGAGAACATCACATTCTAGTCATTTAATGCCCGCCGGGAAAGGATCACAGCGTAGGCGGTGCAAACCAGGCGGATTTAAAGTCAAACCACCCCAGCGTATTCATCCGTACTCCGCGCATACTGCGCTGGCCTTCCAGCAGCAGCCAGTGATGAAACAACGGATGAAGCCAGTTGCTTTCAACCAGCTGTTTCGCCCATTCAGCAAGGGGGAGCGTTTTCTCACGCCAGCGCGCAGCATCCTGCTGCCAGTTCACCGGCAGGCAGTGCTGCAACAACGGGACTTCGTATAACAGCGCAAACAGAGAATAGTCCAGGGGCAGGGTAAAGTTGACGCTGCCGAGCCAGATATCGCTTTCACCTGTGCCCTGATGCCAGGATTCATAACTGACCTCACGCACGTCCAGCGTCACGTCGTGTTGCGCCAGTAGTGGACGCAAGGCATCGGTGATACTGACGTGCTCAATGTGCTGGTTATAAACGGTCAGCGTCAGGTGCGTCAGACCGGCGGGTTTTTCTACCGGTGTCAAATCGCGCCGGTGGTGCCAGCGGGGCAGCAGGCCGTAAGCAGGAAACCAGTAACGCTGTTAACCCAGATCCGCATTGTTCAGTAAGGCAATGGGGTTAAGCAGGAAGCTAAGCCAGCGTCGAATGCCCGGTTCGCCTGCCTTCGCGGAGCGCTGGTCAAAAAGTAAAAAGTAGCAGCCCTCTTCAAGCCGACTCTCTTCCTGTTTCTCATCGGCCTGTTCGCCCTGCAGGCGAACACCGGCATAAACCACTTCGTCACTGATTTCGGGCAGCACCCATACCGACACGTCATCGATCAAGGCGCGATAGCCAAAGTAGTCGTCGAAGGCTTCGATCTTCAGCTGACTTTGCTGATTGCGGATGACCCGATAGGGCCCTGTCCCTATGGGCTGACGGGCAAAATCGCGCATATCGGGCCACTCGCGCGGCAGAATCATGGCGCTGACGCTGCCCAACAGCCAGGGTAGCCAGCTGTCGGGCTGATCTAAATAGATATCCAGCGTCCAGGGGGCAGGGGAGTCAAGTCGCTGAAGATGGGAAAACAGCGGATGCTGGCGCAGGCGCTCAAGGCTGGCAATCACATCGTCCATGTCGAGTTCCCGGCCATGATGGAAACGGATAGCCGGACGTAAATAAAAGCGCCAGTGTCGATCCGAATGTTGCTGCCAGTGATGAGCGATATCGGCTTCGATTTCCCCTTTTTCCTCATTTATGCGTGTCAGACCGCTAAAAATCTGACGAGCGATATGGGTTTCTGACCGACGCAGGGGCGATCCAGGCAGCAGATTGAGCAGAGGGCGATAGTAGAGGACGCGCAGAATATGTTTTCCCTGCCGGAAACTGCGGCCCAGATGCGCGCTGATCATCTGTCTGACCTGATCTTTATCGCCGACAAGCTGCACCAGTTGATCAATACGATCTTGTTCCAGCAGGTCTTCAGCGCGCTGCTGCTGCAAGGTTAGTCCGGTGTAGCAGAAGGTGAGCACGGATCGCTTGCTCCGTCCGGCCTCCGCCTGCCAGGTGAGCCAGCCGGCTTCCTGCATCCTGTTAAGCAGGTTCCGCATATGGCGACGTGAACAGTGCAGGGCGTCGGCCAGTTCACCCAGGGTGGTTTCCTGCGATTGCCCCTGACAGCTCTGCCACAGACGAATGAACTGCTGCTTCAGACGTGATGACGACATAAAAGAGGAACTCCCTCTGAAACCTGCTCTGTTTTTCCTGCCCTATTTTAGAGGCAAACTTTCTCGCATTGGAAGAGCGGGAGGCATTCAGCGATGGATGGCGCTCTGACATGGACGGCAGCGATGCCCGTCCCTTCTGAGTAGTGTGCTACGATTTTGCCAGCAGAGTTATTCTGCTGGTTTTTTTTACGTTGCAGGTTATGGTCGGGGGACACGCTTCCCGTTTCTATTGTTGTTCTGTCAGGGATAAGGCATGAAATCTTTGTTAGCATTCTCGCGCCGTTTCAATCCAGTGTTTTTCGCTTTTATGGTGACCGCCTTTATCCTCGGCGTAGCGGGCGCGCTTCAGGCACCGACGCTGAGCCTGTTTTTATCGCGAGAAGTGCAGGTGCCGCCGCTGTGGGTTGGGCTGTTTTTTACCCTCAATGCCGTTGCCGGGATTGTGGTGAGCATGATGATCGCAAAACGTTCCGACCGGGTCGGCGATCGCCGCAATAGCATCTTGCTGTGCTGCATGCTGGCATTGGCAAACGCGCTCCTGTTCGCCTTTACCCGCCATTATCTGACGCTGATAACGCTGGGCGTACTGCTGTCGTCGCTGGCGAATGTCGCCATGCCGCAGCTTTTTGCCCTGGCGCGTGAATATGCCGACAGTGCTTCGCGCGAAGTGGTGATGTTCAGCTCTATCATGCGTGCTCAGGTCTCGCTGGCCTGGGTGATTGGCCCGCCATTGTCATTTGCGCTGGCGCTGAATTTTGGCTTTGTCACGTTGTTCAGCGTGGCCGCCGGGCTGTTTTTTCTCTGTTTTCTGCTGATCTGGTTCACGGTGCCCTCGGTGCCGCGCACCGCGTCCCTGATGCAGTCAGGCGGAATTCCGCTGAGTGGCTGGCGTATTCGTGATGTGCGTATTTTGTTTGCCGCATCGACGCTGATGTGGACCTGCAACACCATGTATATCATCGACATGCCGTTATGGATCAGTACGGATCTGGGCTTACCTGAAAATCTGGCCGGAATCTTAATGGGTACGGCTGCCGGGCTGGAGATCCCGGTCATGATCGTGGCGGGCTTTTACGCCAAACGATGGGGCAAGCGGAATATGATGGCCGCCGCCGTGGCTGCTGCCGTCGTGTTCTACAGCGGCCTTATCCTGTTTCACAGCCATCTGGCGCTGCTGATCCTGCAGGTGTTTAACGCCCTGTTTATCGGCGTGGTCGCAGGCATTGGCATGTTGTGGTTTCAGGATCTGATGCCTGGACGGGCGGGCGCGGCCACCACCCTGTTTACTAACAGCATTTCGACCGGGATTATCCTGGCGGGGCTATGTCAGGGTGCGCTGGTTGAACATTTTGGGCACGGCAGTGTGTACTGGGTGATTGCAGCGATTTCGCTGGTTACGTTGGTGATGATCAGAAGAGTCAAAGAGGCGTGATCCGCGCCTGTGAGATGCGCAGGACAAAAAAAAGCCCGGTCAGCAGACCGGGCCGTACGGTGATAACGAAGCTTAGCGCATAAAGGCGGGCTGGTTATTTTCGTAAGCTGAAATCGCGCTTTCGTGCTGCAGCGTCAGGCCGATGCTGTCCAGTCCGTTCAGCATGCAGTGGCGACGGAAATCATCAATCTTAAAGCTGTAGGTCTTGTCGCCGGCTTTAACCACCTGCGCTTCCAGATCCACTTCGAAGCGGATGCCCGGACGGGCTTTTACCAGGGTAAACAATTCGTCTACCTGCTCCTCAGTCAACGTGACCGGCAGCAGTTGGTTATTAAAGCTGTTGCCATAAAAAATATCGGCAAAGCTCGGCGCGATGACGACTTTAAAACCGTAATCGGTCAGTGCCCATGGCGCATGCTCACGTGACGAACCACAGCCAAAGTTTTCACGTGCCAGCAGGATGGATGCCCCTTTGTACTCCGGGAAGTTGAGCACGAAATCCGGATTAGGCTCCAGGCCGTGATCGTCCAGGAAACGCCAGTCGTTAAACAGATGCGCACCGAAAGCAACACGCGTCACTTTCTGCAAAAACTGCTTTGGAATGATGGCGTCGGTGTCGACGTTAGCGGCATCCAGTGGCACCACCAAACCCGTATGTTGCGTAAATTTTTCTGCCATGATGGAGTCCTTATGTCAGGCTGCGAATATCAGCGAAATGGCCATTAACGGCAGCAGCAGCGGCCATCGCCGGGCTGACCAAATGTGTCCGTCCCCCACGGCCCTGGCGGCCTTCGAAGTTACGGTTACTGGTTGAAGCACAACGCTCGCCGGGATTCAGGCGGTCGTTATTCATCGCCAGACACATGGAGCAGCCAGGCAGGCGCCATTCAAATCCGGCCTCAATAAAGATCTTATCCAGCCCTTCGGCTTCGGCCTGGGCTTTAACCGGGCCTGAACCTGGCACCACCAGAGCCTGAACGCCCGGCGCAACTTTACGCCCTTTGGCAATCGCGGCGGCGGCGCGCAGATCTTCGATGCGCGAGTTAGTGCAGGAACCAATAAAGACTTTATCGATGCTGACGTCGGTCAGTTTGATACCGGGTTGCAGGTTCATATAAGCCAGCGCCTTCTCTGCGGATGCCCGCTCCACGGGATCCGCAAACGAGGCCGGGTCGGGAATCTGCGCATCCACCGCGATAACCTGCCCAGGGTTCGTTCCCCAGGTAACCTGCGGGGCGATCTCTTCTGCACGCAGCGTCACGACGCGGTCAAATTTCGCGTCCGGATCGGACTTCAGCGTGCGCCAGTATTCAACGGCCTGCGCCCATTTCTCACCTTCCGGTGAAAACTGACGTCCTTTCAGGTAGGCGAAGGTGGTTTCATCGGGAGCCACCAGACCGGCTTTTGCGCCCATCTCGATAGCCATGTTACACAGCGTCATGCGGCCTTCCATGCTCAGCGCTTCGATCGCGGAACCACAGAATTCGACAACATGGCCGGTACCGCCCGCGCTGCCGGTTTTGCCGATAATGGCCAGCACGATGTCTTTCGCCGTAATGCCCGGGGCAACCGTACCTGTCACTTCAATCTTCATGGTTTTAGCACGGCCCTGTTTCAGGGTTTGGGTGGCAAAAACATGCTCGACTTCAGAGGTACCGATACCGAAGGCCAGCGAGCCAAAAGCGCCGTGTGTAGCCGTGTGCGAGTCACCGCAGACAATGGTCATGCCCGGTAAGGTCATGCCTTGTTCCGGACCGATGACGTGCACGATGCCCTGGAACGGGTGATTCAGGTCATATAACTGCACGCCAAATTCCGCACAGTTCTTGATCAGCTCCTGCATCTGAATACGGGCCATTTCACCCGAGGCATGAATATCTTTGGTCTGGGTAGAAACGTTGTGATCCATGGTGGCGAAGGTTTTCGACGGCTGGCGCACTTTACGACCGTGCGCCCGCAAGCCATCAAACGCCTGCGGTGAGGTCACCTCATGAATCAGGTGACGGTCAATATAGAGCAGCGGCGTTTCATTCGGCGCTTCGTGAACGACATGTGCATCAAATAACTTCTGGTATAAAGTTTTCATTTTATTATTTTTCCTCGGCGACAAAGCGAGCAATGATGCTGCCCATCTCATCGGTGCTAATCGCAGGGCCATCACCGGCTAAATCTTTGGTGCGGTAACCTTCGGCTAACGCACGGCTGATGGCGCGTTCAATACTGGCAGCGGCCTCATCGGCGTTCAGGCTGTAGCGCAGCAGCAGTGACAGCGACAAAATCTGAGCAATCGGGTTGGCAATGTTCTGCCCGGCGATATCCGGTGCGGAGCCGCCAGCCGGTTCGTAGAGGCCAAAGCCGTCTTCGCTCAGGCTGGCTGAGGGCAGCATGCCCATAGAACCGGTGATCATCGCGCACTCGTCTGACAGAATGTCGCCAAACAGGTTTGAGCACAGCAGCACGTCGAACTGAGAAGGATCTTTAATCAGCTGCATGGTGGCATTGTCGATGTACATATGGCTCAACTGCACATCGGGATAATCTTTCGCAATCTCGTTGACGATCTCGCGCCACATGACCGAGGTTTGCAGTACGTTGGCTTTATCCACGGAGGTCACTTTGTTGCGGCGCTTGCGGGCGGACTCGAAAGCCTGACGTGCAATACGTTCGATTTCAAAGCGATGGTAGACTTCGGTATCAAACGCGCGTTCATGCGGACCGCTGCCTTCTCGTCCTTTCGGCTGACCAAAATAGATGCCGCCGGTCAGTTCACGGACACACAGAATGTCGAAACCGCGTGCCGCGATATCGCTGCGCAGTGGACAAAACGCTTCGAGACCGCTGTACAGCGCCGCCGGGCGCAGGTTACTGAACAGTTTAAAATGCTTACGCAGGGGAAGCAGCGCGCCACGTTCGGGCTGGGAAGCCGGGGGCAGGTGCTCCCATTTTGGCCCGCCCACGGAACCGAACAGAATCGCATTAGCCTGCTCACAACCGGCTACAGTGGCCGGGGGGAGCGGTTCACCATGGCGGTCAATGGCGATGCCACCCACATCGTATTCGCTGGTGGTAATACGCAGATTAAAGCGCTGACGAACGGCATCTAATACCTTGATAGCCTGCGCCATCACTTCCGGGCCGATACCGTCGCCCGCCAGTACTGCGATATGTGAAGAGTTTGACATGATTACACCGTTTCCTTCTGATCTTTAGACTTGCGCTGTAACTCTTTCTCGACCTGTTTGGCTCGCCAGATGTTGTTTAAGGCGTTCACCATCGCTTTGGCAGACGATTCGACGATATCTGTCGCCAGACCAACGCCGTGGAATTTGCGGTTGTTGTAGCTCACCACAATATCGACCTGGCCCAGGGCATTTTCGCCGTGGCCTTTTGCCGTCAGCTTGTAATTAACCAGCTCGGCATTGAACTGGGTAATTCGGTTAATGGCCTGATAAACCGCATCAACCGGACCGTTCCCGGTCGCCGCTTCTGATTTCGTCTGTTCGCCACAACCCAGATTGACCGACGCGGTCGCCGTAATACTGGAGCCTGACTGCACAGTGAAATCATTCAGTTGGAAAAATTCAGGCTCTTCGTTTTGTTTGTCGATGAAAGCCAGCGCTTCCAGGTCGTAGTCAAAAACCTGACCTTTCTTGTCCGCCAGTTTCAGGAAAGCGTCATACAGGGAATCCAGATTGTATTCGCTCTCTGTGTAGCCCATCTCTTCCATGCGATGTTTTACCGCTGCACGACCGGAACGGGATGTCAGATTAAGCTGAATTTTATGCAGGCCAATGGATTCTGGCGTCAGGATTTCATAGTTTTCACGATTCTTAATCACGCCGTCCTGATGAATGCCCGACGAGTGGGCAAACGCGTTCGATCCGACAACCGCTTTGTTGGCCGGAATCGGCATATTGCAGATCTGGCTAATCATCTGGCTGGTACGATAAATTTCATGATGGTGAATGTTGGTATGGACATTCATGATCTGCTGGCGGGTTTTAATCGCCATGATCACTTCTTCCAGCGCACAGTTACCGGCACGTTCGCCCAGGCCGTTCAAGGTCCCTTCCACCTGACGCGCCCCGGCCTGCACCGCTGCAATCGCATTGCCGGTGGCCATGCCTAAATCGTCGTGTGTGTGCACAGACAGAATCGCTTTGTCGATATTCGGTACGCGGTTGATTAACTGGCTGATAATGTTGGCGTATTCATTCGGCAGGGTATAGCCAACGGTATCAGGGATATTGATGGTGGTTGCGCCCGCATTTATGGCGGCTTCGACCATGCGGCACAGGTCGTCAATGGGCGTACGACCACCGTCTTCACAGGAGAATTCAACATCGTCCGTATAGTTACGGGCACGTTTTACCATGCGCACCGCCCGCTCAATTACCTCGGGTAATGTGCTGCGCAGTTTCGTGGCGATATGCATCGGCGAGGTGGCAATAAAGGTATGGATTCGGAAGGCCTCGGCAACCCGCAATGATTCGTAGGCGGCATCAATGTCCTGCTCAACGCAGCGCGCCAGGCCGCAAACCCGACTGTTTTTAATAGTACGCGCAATGGTTTGTACGGATTCAAAATCACCTGGTGACGAGACGGGGAAGCCGACTTCCATCACATCAACGCCCATACGTTCCAGCGCTAACGCAATCTGCAGTTTTTCTTTCACACTCAGGCTGGCCTGTAAGGCCTGTTCACCATCACGCAGAGTGGTATCGAAAATAATAACTTGCTGGCTCATCGTGTTCATCCTTTTGCGTTTCTTGCCTTGCAACGAGCATAAAAAAACCCGCGACAGGCGCGGGTTTTTAACTTTTAGCAGGTTCGAATCAGTGTTTGATTTCGCCCACAAGTCTACCGCGCAGAGAATTTGCGATAAGTAGTAGACCTGATAGACGAAAAGAACGTGACATGTTTCAAACCCCGTGAATTTTTTGCTGCATCTATTGGTACTGGAATCAACAATCGATGTCAACCATAAGCGAAGGGTTATTTTCAGCCGCCACAAAGAAAAATGTTCTGACATTTTTGACGCTCACAGAGTATTAAACGAGGCGGACAGAACCCATGACGTTCATTACTGCTGATACGGGGTTGCAGAAGAAAGGCTGCTTTTTAAGGTGATGAAATATAATGATAAATTAATATTCCAGTATCGCTTTATCCATAATCAGGCCATCTCAGGCAGCATAATCTCATGCGCTTTAAATTTTTATAAGATAATTACGCCATAAAAACGCATGAGGAAAAGATGGCTGGCTGAGTCCGTCCGTCATAGGTTTTTTTTATTTCTTAGATATGGCTACAAAAAATATCATTCACAGCATTTTCCTCTGCCATTATTGAACGTATTTAGTTTAATAATCGCAGGCAAAAGTTGGCGAGCAGAGGCTTTGAATCCCGCCGCCTTTCATCAAATGCGTTTGGCGTTTGCCAGCCCGTTTTTCTACGGTTATGGTAATCGACCTACTCTTAGAAAAATTAACCCAGCAGAATTCTCTGTATCTGGATCGCAGAAATGAGTTCTGCGGTCTTAGCAAAAACATAAGGTTTTGATTTTAATTGGCGAAACAGGGCAGGATGCATATGGCTAGCGGAAAAGCCGTCGCCAGTGGATTCAGTTCCTCAAGCCGGGAGGCAGAAAATGGAGATGTTGTCAGGAGCCGAAATGGTCGTCCGGTCGTTGATCGACCAGGGCGTGAAGCAAGTGTTCGGTTATCCGGGTGGCGCAGTACTCGATATCTATGATGCACTGCAAACTGTGGGGGGCATCGACCATGTTCTGGTCCGCCACGAGCAGGGTGCGGTCCACATGGCCGATGGTCTGGCACGCGCAACCGGTGAAGTCGGTGTGGTGCTGGTGACGTCCGGGCCGGGTGCAACCAATGCGATCACCGGTATCGCGACCGCCTATATGGATTCTATTCCGTTAGTCATTCTGTCGGGTCAGGTGCCGTCTTCGCTGATTGGTTATGATGCCTTCCAGGAATGTGACATGGTGGGGATTTCCCGCCCGGTGGTGAAACACAGTTTTCTGGTGAAAAACACCGAAGAGATCCCGACGGTACTGAAAAAAGCTTTCTGGCTGGCATCCAGCGGTCGCCCGGGACCGGTGGTTATCGATCTGCCAAAAGATATCCTTAATCCTGCGAATAAGCTGCCTTATCACTATCCGCAGGAAGTGAGCATGCGCTCGTATAATCCGACAATTCAGGGCCATAAAGGCCAGATTAAGCGTGCGTTACAAACCTTACTGGCGGCGCATAAGCCGGTTATCTATGCCGGCGGCGGTGCCATTACGTCGTCGTGTGAAGCCGAGCTGTTGCAGCTGGCTGAGCGCCTGAATATTCCGGTCACGACTTCACTGATGGGGCTGGGTGCGTTCCCTGGCAGCCATCGCCAGTGCGTAGGTATGCTCGGTATGCACGGCACCTACGAAGCGAATATGACGATGCACAATGCCGATTTGATCTTCGGCGTTGGTGTACGTTTTGACGATCGCACCACCAACAATCTGGCAAAATACTGCCCGAACGCCACCGTGATGCATATTGATATCGATCCGACGTCGATTTCCAAAACGGTCTCCGCGGATATTCCGATTGTGGGCGATGCAAAACAGACGTTACAGCAGATGCTGGAACTGCTTGATCACACGGAGGCGAAGCAGCAGTTAGACAGTCTGCGTGACTGGTGGCAGTCGATTGAGACCTGGCGCGGACGTCAGTGCCTTGCCTACGATCGTACCAGTGACAAAATCAAACCCCAGGCCGTGATCGAAACCATCTGCCGTCTTACTAATGGTGATGCTTACGTGACATCGGACGTAGGGCAGCATCAGATGTTTGCCGCGCTCTACTACACCTTTGATAAACCCCGTCGCTGGATTAACTCTGGTGGCCTCGGCACCATGGGCTTCGGCCTGCCTGCCGCGCTGGGTGTCAAAATGGCGCTGCCTGACGAAACGGTGATTTGCGTGACGGGCGATGGCAGTATTCAGATGAACATTCAGGAGCTTTCGACCGCGCTCCAGTATGATCTGCCGGTATTAGTGCTGAACCTGAACAACCGCTTCCTGGGCATGGTGAAACAGTGGCAGGACATGATTTACTCTGGCCGCCATTCTCAGTCTTATATGGAATCATTGCCTGATTTCGTTCGCCTGGCGGAGGCCTATGGTCACGTAGGCATTGCCATCAGTCATCCAGCGGAGCTGGAAGAGAAGCTGACGCTGGCACTGGAAACTCTGGCAAAAGGACGACTGGTGTTTGTTGATGTTAACGTTGACGGCAGTGAGCATGTTTACCCGATGCAGATTCGCGGTGGCAGTATGGATGAGATGTGGTTGAGCAAAACGGAGAGGACTTAATTATGCGTCGCATTTTATCGGTTTTGCTGGAAAACGAATCCGGCGCATTGTCTCGTGTTGTTGGCCTCTTTTCACAGCGTGGCTACAACATTGAGAGCCTGACGGTTGCGCCCACGGACGATCCTACGCTGTCACGCATGACGATTCAGACTGTTGGCGACCAGAAAGTCCTGGAGCAGATTGAGAAACAGCTGCACAAGCTGGTCGATGTTTTGCGTGTGACCGAGTTAGGGCAGGGCGCTTACGTCGAACGTGAAATTATGCTGGTGAAAATTCAGGCGACAGGTTATGGCCGCGAAGAGGTAAAGCGCAGCGCAGAAATTTTCCGGGGCCAGATTATTGATGTGACGCCTTCGCTTTACACGGTTCAGCTGGCAGGCACCAGCGATAAGCTGGATGCATTCTTAAGCACGGTACGCGAAGTGGCTGAAATTGTAGAAGTCGCGCGCTCCGGCATCGTTGGTGTTTCACGTGGCGAACGGATAATGCGTTAATCACGCGCCGTAACGATCTAAAACGAATGTAACCCGGCGAAATGCCGGGTTTTTTCTTTTTTGTGCAGAACAAGGTTTACGTAAGCGTCACATTTAAACCGTCTGTGCAGCGGGCTCCGGTTCCGGGAAAATAGTGTCCATCATTTTTTAATGGACACTATCGCGTGAAACACCGGACATGGCTCCTTGAGGCGCTTCGCCTCCATT
>NZ_VZPF01000023.1 GCF_008801695.1 Pantoea stewartii subsp. stewartii | reverse complement strand
ATGTCGAACGGTTGTGGCAGGCGCTTCATGAGACAATAACCCGAAATCACCAGTGCAGTTCAATGTGGCAACTGTTGAAAAAGGTCCATCACTTTATGAATACCGTCAGCCCATTCCCCGGGGGAAAACATGGGCTGGCTAAAGTGTAGCGGTATTAGGATCAGTTATTTAGCGTGGCGGTGTTGAGTTGCAATCCTGAGCCTGTGTACAAAGATGTCAGAAGGCGGCCCGTGGCAGACCGCCTTAGATCAGTGTTTCTCAATCCACAGTTCACGGCTGTAGGCGACATCTTCCGGGTTGGTGATCGGATAGCCTTTCACCCACGGCTTGATCAGGCGGCCATTGGTGTACTGGTAAATGGGCGCGATGGGGGCCTGTTCCGCAATGATTTGTTCGGCCCGGTTGTAATCTGCATTGCGGGCCTGGTCACTGGTTTCCATGCTCGCCTTGGCGATCACAGCATCATATTCGGCATTTTTGAAGCGCGGGATATTACTGCTGGTGCCGGATGTCAGCAGAGTTAAAAAGGTCGACGGCTCATTGTAGTCCCCCACCCAGGAGGCGCGGATGACGTCAAAGCGTCCAGAGTTTCGGCTGTCGATATAGGTTTTCCACTCCTGATTTTCCAGCTTCACGTCCACGCCAAGATTCTTCTTCCACATGGATGCAACCGCAATGGCAATCTTCTGGTGGCTTTCAGACGTGTTATACAACAGCGTCAGCTTCAGGGGTTTCGCCGGCCCGTATCCTGCCGCCGCCAGCAACGCTCTGGCCTGCGCGTCCATCTCTTGTTGATTATGCTGTTGCTGCAAGGCAGGCAGCGGTGTAAATCCGGCGGTCACATCTGGTGTAAAGTGCCAGGCCGGTTTTTCACCCGTGCCCAAGACTTTGTCCGCGATAACCTGGCGATCGATACTCCATGACAGCGCTTTGCGTACGCGCGCATCGGCCGTAGGGCCCTGCTGCGTATTAAAGGCGTAATAGTAGGTTCCGAGTTGATCCGGCGTATAAACCTGCCCCGGCAGCGTCTTTTTCAGCAGGGCATACATGTTTTTAGGAAACGATTCGGTAATGTCCACATCGCCCGCGCGGTAGCGCTTGGTGGCGCTGGATTCTTCGTTGATGGGCAAAAAGGTCACTTTAGTTAACACGGAGTGCGCGTTATCCCAGTAGCGGGGATTACGCACCAGTACGATTTTTTCGTTAACCACTCGGCTGTCAAGTTGGTAAGCGCCGTTTCCGACCAGCTTGCCGGGCTGTGTCCACTGATCGCCCTCTTTCTGAATCACGCGTTGCGGGACGGGATAGAAAGCCACATTAGACACCATGGCCGGAAACCAGGGCACCGGGCGCGAGAGCGTCACTTTCAGGCGGTGTTTATCCAGCGCGGTGACGCCCAGTTTGTCCGGTGTTGTCGTCCCTTTAGCGATAGCGTCCGCCTCACTTAAACCACTGAGCGCGACAAAAGAGGCCTGAGACGAACTGGTTTTAGGATCCACTACGCGCTGCCAGCTGTAGACAAAATCCTGTGCAGTGACGGGCTCGCCATCAGACCAGCGTGCATTATTGCGCAGGGTGAAAATCCAGACTTTGTTATCACTGCTGCTCCAGCTTTGTGCCACGCCCGGCACAATTTTCCCGTGAGCATCCTGGCTGGTGAGCCCTTCGTAGAGATCGCGCATCACCTGGATTTCGGGCAGTCCCACGGCTTTAGCCGGGTCAAGTGACGCAGGCTCATCTTTGATGTGACGGACGATCTCTTGTTTTGCGGCGAGCTGCGCGCCTGCGGGTACCTCTGCGGCAAAAACGGGTAAGGTGGCGCTAAGCAGACTCAGGGCGGTTAGCGTTGGAGAAAAGCGAATAATCATGTTCACCCCTTTACGATAAAGAAGTGCTGCATCAGCGTCTCACTGAGTCAGCCTGTTACCGGCCACTTTATCGCAAATTGCTGATTGATAAATAGCTATTTTCCCCCGGCTGCTTTTCCGCTACTTTTAAGGAAACCCTCTGGAGAATGTCACTATGCCGTCAATGCATCCCCGCTCACAGCGCGGAAAACTGGCTATTTCCTGGCAGCAATACGGGCGTTCCGTTCTGGGTGCCCCGCTGCTCTGGTTTCCCGCCAATCAGACTGACAGCAACAGTGGACTGATTCTGGCTGGCACGCACGGTGATGAAAACGCCGCGATTGCGACCCTTTCTGCGGCGCTGCGCACCCTGCCTGACGGCCTGCGCCGTCATCACGTTGTTCTGGCGGTCAATCCCGACGGCTGCCAGCTGGGGCTGCGGGCGAATGCTAATGGCGTTGACCTGAACCGTAACTTCCCGGCGGCTAACTGGCAGTCAGGTGAAACGGTGTACCGCTGGAACAGCGCGGCAGACGCGCGGGATGTGACGCTTTCGACAGGGGCACATCCCGCCTCAGAGCCGGAAACCCAGGCGTTATGCAGCCTGATTCATCAGCTAAAACCGGCCTGGGTGGTTTCCTGGCATGAGCCGCTGGCCTGTATCGACGATCCGCATCACGCCGAGGTCGGTGCCTGGCTGGCCGCGCAGACGGGTTTGCCGCGCGTCAGCAGCGTGGGCTATGCCACGCCCGGCTCCTTTGGCAGTTGGTGTCACGACCTGAGTCTGCCGTGCGTGACCGCAGAGATGCCCGTCATTGCGGTAGATGAGGCGACGGAAACGTGGCTGGAGGTGATGGTTAATCTGCTACGCTGGCAGCCGTGATTAATGCCCCGTTCTGTACCTTCAGGGCGGGCTCGACATCAACAGCCAGCCAGGTGGCACCATCCAAATCGGCAAAGCGCACCATAGGTACCAGCGGCAAGGCGGCGCGAATCGCCCGGGACGTACAGATCATGCAGCCCAACATCAGCGTAAAGCCCTGATCGCGCGCAGCCTGTGCCAGCGCCAGCGCTTCCGTCAGCCCACCGGCTTTATCAAGTTTGATATTCACCATGTCGTAGCGCCCATGCAGCGCGGGCAGGCTTTCCCGCGTGTGGCAACTCTCATCGGCACAGATGGGTAAAGGGTGAATAAAATTTGCCAGCGCCTCGTCTTCTCCAGCCGGTAACGGCTGTTCCAGCATAGCGATTTCCAGATCGGCTAACAGCTGGCAGCGTGCCGCCAGCCCTTCGGCGTGCCATGACTCATTCGCATCCACGATTAACGTGGCGTCGGGCACCGCCGCACGGATCGCCATCAGGCGCTCAGTGATAAAGTTGTTGTCCATTTTAATTTTGAGCAGCGTTGCGCCATGCTGCCACAGTGCCTGGGCACTGCTGGCCATCGCCTCTGGTGTATCAATGCTGACCGTTTGTGCGGTGACCACTGACGCGATCGGTGCAATGCCGACGACCTGTTCCAGCGTGCGGTGCTGCTGCCGGGCGGCCAGATCCCACAGCGCGCAGTCAATGGCATTTCGGGCGGCCCCTGCGGGCAACAGCGTTTGCAGTGCCTCGCGGGTCAGGCCCTGCTGAAGCTGGGGCATCACCGTCGCGATGTGCTCCAGCACCAGCGCTTCGCTTTCGCCATAGCGCGTATAGGGCGTGGCTTCTCCCGTGCCTTTTACTCCGTTTTCTTCAATTTCCACCACCACGACTTTGGCTTCAGTGCGGCTGCCGCGCGCGATGACAAACGGCGTATGCAACGGCCAGGCTTCGGGATAACATTTTACCGTCCTCATTAGCGCTCCTTGTTGTCAGCGA
The DNA here is from genome assembly GCF_008801695.1 of Pantoea stewartii subsp. stewartii. GTDB lineage: Bacteria > Pseudomonadota > Gammaproteobacteria > Enterobacterales > Enterobacteriaceae > Pantoea > Pantoea stewartii. Next base: position 57,691 of record NZ_VZPF01000023.1, on the reverse strand, counting down.
TTCATCACTGTCATTTAAATTCAGGCAACAATTACACTCGTAAACCCTTAAAATTTATGTCATAAACAAAGGCTATATCTGTACTGATGCCCTATTTTTTTGTCAGATAACATCATTAGAAGGAATTCGTATGTCTCAGACTGTTCACTTTCAGGGCAACCCGGTAGCGGTTGCTGGCCAGTTTCCGCAGCCCGGCGATAGCGCTAAACCTTTTACGCTGGTGGCCAAAAACCTCGCGAATGTCTCACTCTCTGAGTATGCAGGAAAACGCAAGATTCTGAATATTTTTCCCAGCGTCGATACTGGCGTGTGTGCGTCTTCGGTACGTAAATTTAACCAACTGGCGGGCGAACTGAATAATACCGTGGTGTTATGCATTTCAGCCGATCTGCCGTTTGCTCAGTCTCGCTTCTGCGGCGCAGATAACCTGAATAACGTGGTCACGCTGTCCACGCTGCGCGGTGGCGAGTTCAAACAGGATTACGGGGTGGAAATTGCTGACGGTGCCCTGCAGGGCCTGACCGCGCGTGCCGTCATCGTGCTGGATGAGCATGACAACGTGCTGTACAGCCAGCTGGTGAATGAGATCACCACCGAGCCGGATTATGATGCTGCGCTTGCCGCACTGAAATAAGACGGGACACAGCGGATAAGCGCCCGCTTATCCGCTGTGTTGTTATTCGCCGTCGCTGTCCCCGCGTTTCTGCCCTAACTCGTATTCCCGCAACTTATTGGCAATCGCCGTGTGCGAAACGCCAAGCCGTTTTGCCAGTTTTCGCGTACTGGGATAAGAAAGATACAAACGCGTGAGGATGGAACGTTCAAAGCGACGGGTAATCTGATCCAGCGTCCCTTCCATCGCCTCTTCTCCCAGCGACACATCGAGCGCCTGTTCCGGCAGTACGATGTCCTGAGGGCGCAATTCGTGGCCTTCGAGCTGGGTCAGCGCCCGATACAGCGCGTTTTTCAACTGGCGCACATTGCCCGGCCAGTTGTAACGCACCAGAAACGCGTTGAGCTGCGAAGAAAGGCGTGGTCGGGGAATCCCCTGTTCATCGGCAAAACGCGCCACAAACATTTCCGTCAGCGGCATGATGTCCTGCACACGCTCGCGCAGCGGCGGCAGGTTAAGCGTCAGGACGTTAAGGCGATAGAACAAGTCTTCCCGGAACTCGCCACGCTGCACCAGTTCGAATAAATTCTTCTGCGTGGCGCAAATGACGCGCACGTTGACATGCACTTCATGCTCTTCCCCAACGCGACGGAAGGTGCCGTCATTCAGGAAGCGCAGCAGCTTGGTCTGCATCGTGGGCGACATTTCGCCAATTTCATCCAGCAGCACCGAGCCGCCATTGGCCTGTTCGAAAAAGCCCTTTTTGCCTTCCAGCGCATTGGGATACGCGCCCGCCGCGTGACCAAACAGCTCACTTTCCGCCACATCATCGGGAAGTGAAGCGCAGTTAAGTGCCAGAAACGGCATTTTTCCACGCGCACTGCGTAAATGGCAGGCACGGGCCAGCATATCTTTACCGGTGCCGGTATCACCAATAATCAGTAATGGCGCATCATGCATTGCCAGTTTACGTGCCTGCTCCACCACCTGACGCATTTTGGGCGTCACGGCGACGATATGATCGAACTCCGTTTCGTCCGTCACCACCAAGTTTTGTAACTGGCGCCCCATCCTGGCGGTGGACTTCAGCATTACCATCGCACCTACCAGCTGATCCTGCTGTTCGCTGTCGGCAGACAGATAGATGGGATGGGCTTCCATCAGAAAATCGCGCCCTTCAATGACCACATGCTGCGCCTGCGCCTGGACACGTTCGTTTTCCAGCCAGCGGCCAAAATTAAAACCGTTGATCAGGTGGTCGGCATTCACATTGCGGATCTTGTTCTCATCCAGATTAAACAGGTTTTGCGCGGCCGGGTTGGCCAGTTCTACCTTGCTTCTGAGATCAACAGAAAAAACCGGCTCGGGCATGGCAACCAGCAAGGCGCTCAGTACCCGATGCTCCCGCTCTGAAGGCATATAGGGCACCGTGCGAACATCCGTTACGCCCGGCGTGCGACGGATTTCTGCCATCAGGTTACTGAACTGCTCAAACTCAAGCGTGGAGAAATTAAGATAGATGCGGCCTGATGAGGCCACTTCGATGCCGCGAAGATCGATTCCGCGCGCAACCAAAAGATCCAGTAATTCGCGCGCCAGGCCGATTCGGTCCTGACAAAACACTTCTAAACGCATTGCGTGGGCCTTATCCGTTTATTATCCGGCGATAATACGCTAAACCCCTACGCCGCAGAAAGGGGGCTGTCAGGAAAAGTTGACAGCCTTTATGCAAGCGCGTTTTTTTTAAACGGCAGGCTGCGGCGATGGCGGGAGAGCCCTGACGGTGACATTCGCTCAACGTTGTCAGGAGATAAAGCACAGAAGGCACAGCATCTGCACTCACGTTTCAGTGCACAACCGTTACTGGCGTTTCTCTCCGCCCCTCTGCAGCGCTTCTTTTATCTGGCCGATCAATTCACGACGGTAGTCGCCCAGGCGGGGTTTGTCGTTTTCCAGCCAGGGTAACGGCCGACACAGCTCCATGGCTTTAATGCAAAGACGCGCGGTCAGCAGGCCTGCGCCAATGCCCTGCGCGGCACGGGCGGACAGGCGCGCCGCGATATCCTGCGACATCCAGTCCATGCCCACTTCACGCACCAGCTCAGATGCGCCGGCAAATGCCATATTCAGCAGCACCAGCCGGAACAGGCGCAGTCGGCTGTAGTAGCCCAGTTCAATACCGTAAATAGCGGCAATACGGTTGACCAGCCTGATATTGCGCCAGGCAATAAAGGCCATATCGACCAGCGCCAACGGACTCACCGCAATCATCAGGGCGGATTCTGCGGCATGACGACTGATTTCCCGCCGGGCCTGGCGATCGAGCACCGGCTGCACCAGTTGGACATACAACCGCACGGTTTCACCGTCATTATGGGTTTCATGGAGCGAAGCATGCCAGCGTTGTAACGCAGGATGCGCCTGATCGAGTTCGGCCTGGCGAGCCAGTTTTTCGCAAAAATCCCGCCCTTTACCCACGCTGTGGCTGTTAAGCAGTTCCCGACCCAGATCGCGCTCTTCTGCACGCTGACGCAGCTGATACAGTCGTCGCCACTCGCGGGTTAACGCGCCGACACCCGCGGCCACGATCAGTCCCCCGGCCATCCCGCTGCCCAGCGCAAACCAGTCGTGCGCCAGCCAGGCGTTGTGGCTCCACTGCACGCCCTGCGCCACGATGCTGATCCCAAACAGGCCCAGCCCGGCACCGACCATGTTGCGCCACAAACTGCGTTTGGGTTTCAGGGTCGCTTCGACGGCGCGCTCCCCTGCGCTTTCCTCTTCCACCACCGTCTCGCTTTCTGCAACGGCTAAAAACGCGTCCCGGGGTTCCGCGTCGAAGGTTTGCGCCGGACGCAACACGTCATTCGGCTTGTCGTTCAGCGGCGTGGCAAAATCAATACGCGGCTTTAACGGATCGCTCATCGCAATTTATCTCCCAGTAAAAACTCCAGTGCCGCATCCATGCGGATGTGCGGCAGAGGACGATCGATATCCAGTTGCTGTGGGCGAAACTGCTCAAACTGAAAACCCTGTTGTTGCCAGAACGCCGCCCCAGGCAGGCGCGGGGGAACTTCACCCGGATAGACCGTCAGTGCCTCGCCATCCGCTAAGCGGTGCCCGCGCAACGCGGGGATTTTTTCACCCTGATGATCAACCTGTCCACTCTGGGTCGCCTGTACCGAAGCCAGACCAATACAGTCCATGCTGATACCTTCAAACGCGGCATTTTGCCAGGCATCCTGCACCAGTTGCTGTAACAGGGACACCATATTGCCGTGCTGGTCGTGGGTAATGTGATCGGCTTTGGTGGCGGCGAACAGCAGCTTATCGATCACCGGCGAAAAGAGACGGCGAAACAGCGTGCGCTGACCGTAGTGAAAACTCTGCATAAGCTGCGTGAGGGCTAACCGCATATCGTTAAAGGCCTGCGGGCCGCTGTTGAGCGGTTGCAGGCAGTCCACCAGCACAATCTGGCGGTCAAAGCGCACGAAATGGTTTTTATAGAATCCTTTAACAACATGCTGGCAGTAGTAATGAAACCGCTGTTGCAGCATGGCGAAATTGCTGCCTTTGTCCGCCTGCGCCAGTTTCGCCGCCTGGGCATCGTCAGCGGTAGGCCACGGAAAAAACTGTAGTGCGGGCGCGCCCGCCATATCGCCGGGCAGCACGAAGCGGCCTGACTGGATAAAGTGTAATCCTTCGGCTTTGCAGCGATGCAGGTAGTCAGTCCAGGCCTCGGCAATGTCGGCTAAACGGTTCTCTTCAGCCGGTGCCAGCGGATCGAGGCGCTGACACAGGTCGCGCCAGGGTTGCGCCCACAGGGCGCGATCGCCCTGCAACAAGCCGTTCATCTGGCGTGACCAGGTCAGGTAATCCTGTGCCAGCATTGGCAGATCAAGCAACCATTCGCCGGGGTAATCAACGATTTCAAGATAGAGCGTGGCGGTCTCTTTCAGATGACGCAGCAGCGTGTCATGCGGACGGTAACGTAACGCCAGGCGCATTTCGCTGACGCCACGCGTGGGCGTGGGCCAGGCAGGTGGTGAACCGTAAAGCTGCGCCAGCCCTTCATCATAGGTGAAACGGGCCGTGCCCATGTCACGTTGCGGCACGCGTTTCACCCCTAACAGGCGTTCATCACGCACAACGGAAAACAGCGGCAAACGAGCGCCGCTGTGGACAGAAAGAAGTTGGTTGACCAGCGAGGTGATAAAAGCTGTTTTACCACTGCGGCTGAGACCGGTGACCGCCAGGCGAAGGTGGCGGTCGACGCCGCGATTCATTAATGCTATCAGTTCAGTTTGCAGTCTTTTCATCGTTTTCCCTGATGAAGCGCGACGCTACCCGGTTCATCACGCGTTTCAATAGCGGCTCAAGCGCCAGGCCAAGCAAAATGCGCAGTGGACGGCGCGCGACCGATTTGACGGCCCAGCCGGTCACACCGGCAGGCCCGTAAGTAACAGCATTGATAATGATGAATCTGGCGGCTGACTTCAATGCAGGTGTGGCACGATGGCGAAACGTTGCTGCGCGCGAAACGGTCATGAATACCTCCCGGTCATCAGCAGACGGGCCGGTCTGGCCCGTAGCAGACGATAATTAAATCTGACGGAAACGACTGCGCACACTAAACGTTTCAGAGGTGACGTAACGTTCTATATCGCGAACATTACGCTCATCCTGTTGCAGCGCGGTTTCCAGTTGGTCAAGCAGTTCGCTGGCTGTGGGCTGAGCTTCACCGTTGTCCACGCCAGCAGGTTTTACGTCCAGCACAAAACCCAGCACAAAGTAGGCGATCACGGTAAACACAAACAGCCCAAAGAACAGCGATAACACCACAATGATACGCAGCAGCCGCACCGGCACATCCAGATACTCAGCCAGCCCGGCACAGACGCCCATCAGCTTTCCTTCGTCAGGCTTACGCCATAATTTACGGCCTCTTATCATGGCTGCCTCCAGTTAGGATGTTCTGCATCCAGGATCGCTTCTAACGCATCAATGCGTTCGCGCATGCGCTGAGCATCCCGGGTCACCTGTTGCAGACGCTGCATCTGACTCTGTGACAGCTCCGCTCCGCCGCTGCGCTTGTTACTGTAGTGTAACCACAGCCAGACGGGGGCCACGAACAGCACAAATATTGTAAGAGGTATCGCCAAAAATAGTGCGCTCATTGACTCTCCTTAATCCTTTCCTACTGTCAGCGGCAGTTTATTCGCTGCGGTTCATTTTGGCTTTCAGCGCATTCAGTTGCTGACTGATTTCGTCATCGGCTTTCAGCTCAGTAAACTGCTGATCCAGGGTTTTAGGTTTACCAAAACCGTGGCTCTCCGCTTCCGCTTCCATATGATCGATTCGGCGTTCAAACGATTCGAAACGCGCCATGGCTTCATCAATTTTACCACTGTCCAGCTGACGGCGGACATCACGGGATGACGAGGCGGCCTGATGGCGCAGCGTCAACGCCTGCTGGCGCGCGCGGGTTTCGCTCAGTTTTTTCTCCAGCTCAGCAATCTCACCTTTCATGCGCGTCAGCGTTTCGTCAACCTGTTCGACTTCGCGTTTGAGCGAGGCGATCAGATCGGTCAGCTTCTGTTTTTCGATAAGCGCAGAACGGGCCAGATCTTCTTTATCTTTGCGAATCGCCAGTTCTGCTTTTTCCTGCCATTCAGCCTGCTGCAGCTCAGCCTGCTCGATACGGCGTGACAGCTGTTTCTTTTCGGCCAGCGCGCGGGCTGACGTCGAACGCACCTCGACCAGCGTATCTTCCATCTCCTGAATCATCAGGCGCACCAGTTTCTGCGGATCCTCTGCGCGTTCCAGCAGTGAATTGATGTTGGCATTAACGATGTCAGCGAAACGAGAAAAAATACCCATAATGATGCTCCTCTTTATGGTCATAGTTTTAGCTTGCTGGTGAGAACTAATTCAAGATGCGTGCCAATTTTTATCTTATTGATTTTAATTACGATAATAAGTTGGCAGTTTTTTTTGCCTGACCTAATATAGTTAAATTGATTAATCAGTGGCGAAATTCATCATATCTGTGAACAACGACAATTTGCTGGGCGAATCAAATAACTTTCTGGAAGTGCTGGAGCAGGTGTCAAAGCTCGCGCCGCTGGAGAAGCCTGTGCTGGTGGTGGGCGAACGCGGGACAGGTAAGGAGCTGATTGCCAGCCGTCTGCACTACCTTTCTGATCGCTGGCAGGGCCTTTTTGTCTCTCTTAACTGTGCGGCGCTGAACGAGAATCTGCTTGATTCTGAGCTTTTTGGCCATGAGGCAGGTGCCTTTACCGGTGCGCAAAAACGTCATCTGGGCCGCTTTGAGCGCGCGGATGGTGGCACCTTGTTTCTTGATGAACTGGCGACAGCCCCCATGCTGGTTCAGGAAAAACTGTTGCGGGTAATTGAATACGGCCAACTGGAACGCGTGGGCGGAAACCATGTTTTTCAGGTTAATGTGCGTCTGATCTGCGCCACCAATGAAGATTTACCCGCGCTGGCCGAAGCCGGTAAGTTTCGGGCCGATCTGCTGGATCGCCTGGCCTTTGATGTGGTGCAGTTGCCGCCGCTTCGGGAGCGCCGCAGCGACATTCTGGTCATGGCTGACCATTTTGCCATACAGATGTGTCGGGAGCTCAAACTGCCGTTGTTTCCCGGCTTTACGCCCCGCGCACAGCAAACCTTGCTTGAGCATCACTGGCCGGGCAACGTGCGCGAGCTGAAAAACGTGGTCGAACGATCCGTCTATCGCCATAACACCAGCGATACCGCGCTGGATGAAATCATCATTAACCCGTTTGCCCGCCGCAGTGAAGCCGCAGACAGGGCCGCCCCCTTGCCTGCTACCGAGTCGCCAACCGCCCTGCCTTCACTTCCGCTTGATCTGCGCCAGTGGCAGAACCAGCAGGAACGTGACGTGGTAGAAATCAGCCTGCAACAGGCAAAGTATAATCAGCGCCGGGCGGCCAGCTTACTGGGCGTCACCTATCATCAACTCCGTGCCATCATGAAAAAACACGGTATTCAGGCGCGCGACGGACAACATTAGCGGGCTGTTATATACGTACAGAAGCTGACAACGTGCCGGGGCCATTCAGGCGGGTAAAAAAAGGGCCCGCCGAAGCGGGCAACTGGAAGCAATGTGAGCAATGTCGTGCTCTTCTTCGGTAGAGCCCCGTCGAAGTGCAACTGAATAATAATCATTCCTGTTTGCATCTGTAAAGTGTTATTGAGAATTTTTCTCATCTCCACACCAACGCTGCGCCTTTTTGCGCGGGTCGTTTACACCTGCTGTACGAATCGTCGGCAATCGATGACGCAGAGTTGGGACCACGCGCGCTTTGCGATACACTTTGCCCAATGCCCGAGAATCGTTGAGTTCTATGTTAAAACTAATGCCTTCGCTGTTGCTGAGTCTCAGCGTGTTGAGCGCACCTGTGTGGTCCGCGCCCGCACTTGCCACGGATATTCGTCAAAGCGGCTTTGTCTATTGCGTCAACGGGACGCTAAATACGTTTAACCCGCAGATGGCCAGTAGTGGTTTAACGGTGGACACACTGGCGGCGCAGCTCTATGACCGCCTGCTTGATGTCGATCCCTATACCTATCGTTTACAGGCTGACCTGGCAGACAGCTGGGAGGTGCGTGATAACGGCGCGACCTATCGCTTTCACTTGCGTCACGGTGTGCAGTTTCAGCACACCTCAAACTTTACGCCTACCCGCACGATGAATGCCGACGATGTGGTCTTTAGCTTTGCGCGCATGTTTGACCGTAAACATCCCTGGCATGACGTTAATGGCGGCTATTATCCCTATTTCGACAGCCTGCAGTTCGCTGACGCCGTGCAGAGCGTGAAAAAGATCGATAACTATACGGTCGAAATTCGCCTGAACAGCCCTGATGCGTCGTTTCTCTGGCACATGGCAACCCACTATGCGCCCATCCTCTCGAAGGAATACGCCGACAGCCTGGACAAAACAGGTCATCAGGAAACGCTGGATCGGTTACCTGTGGGCACCGGCCCGTTTCAACTGAGCGAATACCGCAGTGGGCAATATATTCGCCTGGCCCGCAATCCCTACTACTGGAAAGGCGTACCGCGCCTGCAACAGGTGGTGATTGATCTTGGCGCGGGCGGCGCCGGCCGGTTATCGAAACTGCTGACCGGTGAGTGCGATGTGCTGGCCTATCCTGCCGCCAGCCAGATTTCCATTCTGCGCGACGATCCCCGGCTACGCATGACGTTGCGGCCCGGTATGAACATCGCCTATCTGGCCTTCAACACGCGAAAACCTCCGCTCGACAGACCGGAAGTGCGTCACGCACTGGCGCTGGCCATTAATAATGAACGCCTGATGGAGTCGATTTATTACGGCACGGCAGAAACTGCGGCCTCGATTTTGCCGCGTGCCTCCTGGGCTTACGATACGGATGCCAGCATCACCGCCTACGATCCGAAAAAGGCCAGGGCTGCGCTGGAAGCGGCGGGCGTGACCGATCTTCACCTGCGTCTGGTGGTGCCTGCCGCCTCGCAGTCCTGGAACCCCGCGCCGCTGAAAACGGCAGAACTGATTCAGGCCGATCTGGCACAAATTGGCGTTAACGTCACTATCGTGCCGGTTGAAGGCCGTTTTCAGGAAGCACAGTTGATGGCGATGAACCACGACCTGACCCTGGCAGGCTGGGCAACCGACAGTAACGATCCTGACAGTTTCTTTCGTCCCCTGCTGAGCTGCGCGGCGATTGCCTCACAGACCAACTATGCGCACTGGTGCTCGCCTGCGTTTGACAGCACGCTGAAAAATGCTCTGCTGTCGCAACAGCTGTCCGGACGCATTGAGAGCTATGATAAAGCTCAGCAAATTTTAGCTCAGGAACTGCCCGTCCTGCCGCTGGCTTCATCCTTGCGCCTGCAAGCCTACCGGCATGATATTAGAGGCCTGGTACTGAGTCCGTTTGGTAACGCTTCCTTTGCTGGCGTTTATCGTGATGAGCGGGAGGATCGATAAGTGATCATCTATATTTTGCGTCGGCTGGTGTTACTGGTGATTACGCTGTTTTTTCTCTCGCTGGTGAGTTTCAGCCTGAGCTATTTCACACCGAATGCCCCGCTCGAAGGCGCCTCACTGTTCGATGCCTGGTGGTTTTGGTTTAAAGGTATGCTGCAACTGGATTTTGGCGTATCCAGCACCAATGGTCAGGAAATTGGCCTGCAACTGCGCGAGGTCTTTCCGGCCACCATGGAGCTGTGCCTGATGGCCTTTACGCTTGCCTTGATCGTCGGCATTCCGCTGGGGATTTGTGCGGGTGCCCTGCGTCATAAATGGCAGGACAAAGTTATCAGCGCGTTTGCCTTGCTGGGATTTTCGATCCCGGTCTTCTGGCTCGCCCTGCTGTTTACCCTGTTTTTCTCGTTAACGCTGGGCTGGTTGCCGGTTTCCGGTCGCTATGACCTGCTCTATCCGGTCCAGAACATAACCGGTTTTGCTTTAATCGATGCCTGGCTCAGCCCCTCACCGTGGCGGCATGAAATGATGATCAGCGTGCTGATGTACCTGATTTTACCGGTGACCGTGCTGGCGATGGCCCCGACCACTGAGATTGTGCGTTTACTGCGCATCAGCACCAGCGATGTCGTCGATAAAAACTATGTTAAAGCTGCGGCGACCCGCGGGCTCTCGCGCTTTACCGTTATTCGCCGTCATGTGCTGCATAACGCCCTTCCGCCTGTCATTCCGCGCCTGGGTTTACAGTTCTCCAGCATGTTAACGCTGGCGATGATTACGGAGATGGTTTTTAACTGGCCTGGTCTGGGGCGCTGGCTGATTAACGCCATCCGTCAGCAGGACTATGCGGCCATCTCAGCAGGCGTAATGGTGACCGGTGGACTGGTGATTGTGGTGAATGTGCTCGCTGACATCGTTGGCGCGGCGCTGAATCCACTGAAACATAAGGAATGGTATGCCGTCCGATAACATCTACGCCGAAAAACGCCTGCCCAGTGCGTTTCGCCAGAGCTGGCACCATTTTTATGGCGATATGCCGGCGATGATTGGCCTGTACGGCTTTGGCACACTGCTGCTGCTGTGTCTGTTCGGCCATTTTCTGGCCCCTTACAACATCGACCAGCAATTTCTGGGTTATCAACTGCTACCGCCCTCCTGGTCGCGCTACGGTGAGGTTTCCTTTTTTCTCGGGACGGACGATCTGGGGCGTGATTTACTGAGCCGCCTGCTGAACGGCGTGGCCCCCACGGTTGGATCGGCCAGTCTCGTCACGCTGTTTGCCACCTTCTGGGCGCTGGTGCTGGGGATTGTAGCGGGCATGACGCACGGTGTGCGTTCTGCGGTGCTGAATCATGTCCTGGATACGCTGCTGTCCATTCCCTCACTCTTGCTGGCCATTATCGTAGTGGCGTTTCTGGGGCCGCGCCTGGAGCACGCATTACTGGCCGTGTGGCTGGCGCTGATGCCGCGCCTGGTGCGCGAAATCTACAGCGCCGTTCATGACGAACTGGAAAAAGAGTATGTGATTGCGGCTCGCCTGGATGGCGCCACCAGCATCAATATTTTGTGGCACGCCATTTTGCCTAACGTTTTGCCTATGCTGATCAGTGAAATTACGCGCGCGCTGTCGATGGCTATTCTCGATATCGCCGCACTGGGTTTTCTTGACCTCGGCGCGCAGTTGCCCTCGCCTGAGTGGGGCGCGATGCTGGGTGATTCGCTGGAGCTGGTGTATGTTGCGCCCTGGACTGTCATGCTTCCCGGTGCCGCGCTGATGGTCAGCGTGTTAATGGTTAATCTGCTCGGTGACGGCATTCGTCGGGCCGTCGAGGCAGGAGTGGAATAATGCCGTTACTGGATATTCGTAATCTGACGATTGAATTTATGACCGCTGACGGGCCGGTCAAAGCGGTAGACCGCATCAATTTATCACTGACTGAGGGCGAAATTCGCGGTCTGGTGGGTGAGTCGGGCTCGGGCAAAAGTCTGGTTGCCAAGGCGATTTGTGGCGTGACCAACGACAACTGGCGCGTCACCGCAGACCGTATGGTCTTTGATGACGTGGATTTGCTGCGTTTGTCGCCGCGTGAGCGTCGCCGCATCGTAGGTCACAATGTGTCGATGATTTTCCAGGAACCGCAGTCCTGTCTTGATCCCTCGGAAAGTGTCGGCCGTCAGTTGATGCAGGCGATTCCGCGCTGGACGTACAAAGGACCGTGGATGAAGCGCTTTTGGTTCTGGCGAAAAAACCGCGCCATCGAGCTGCTGCACCGCGTCGGTATTAAAGATCACAAAGACATCATGCGCAGCTTTCCCTACGAACTCACCGAGGGCGAGTGTCAGAAAGTGATGATTGCCATCGCACTGGCGAATCAGCCGCGCCTGCTGATTGCCGACGAGCCGACCAACGCTATGGAGCCGACGACGCAGGCGCAGATCTTTCGCCTGTTGAGCCGTCTGAATCAGAACAACAACACCACGATTCTGCTAATCAGCCATGACCTGCGTACCCTGAGTCACTGGGCTGACAGGATCAACGTTATGTACTGCGGACAAACCGTGGAAACGGCGCAGAGTGAAGACCTGATGACCACGCCGCACCATCCGTATACCCAGGCGCTGATTCGTGCGATGCCAGACTTTGGCCGCCCGCTTCCTCACAAGAGCCGCCTGAATACCTTATCCGGCGCGATTCCATCGCTCGAAAGCCTGCCCATTGGCTGCCGTCTTGGACCGCGCTGCCCGTATGCACAGCGTAAATGTGTGGAAACGCCACGGCTGACGGGCTCCCGTTCGCATCTCTATGCCTGCCATTTTCCGCTCAACGTGGAGGGCCAATAGCATGGAAACGCTACTGGAAGTGCGCAATCTCAGCAAAACGTTTCGTTATCGTACCGGTCTGTTTCGCCGTCAGCATGTCGAGGCGGTGAAGTCCGTAAGCTTCACGCTGCGGGAGAAGCAGACGCTGGCGATCATCGGCGAAAATGGCTCCGGCAAATCAACGCTGGCAAAAATGCTCAGCGGCACCGTTGCCCCAACGGAGGGGGAAATCATTATTGACGATCATGCGCTGAGCTTTGGGGATTATGGCTACCGTAGCCAGCGCATCCGTATGATTTTCCAGGATCCTTCTACGTCGCTTAATCCCCGGCAGCGCGTCAGTCAGATTCTGGAGCTGCCGCTGCGCCTGAATACCGATCTTGACGCCGAGGCGCGCGAGAAACGCATCATTGGCACGCTGCGTCAGGTGGGATTACTGCGCGACCATGCCGGTTATTATCCGCATATGCTGGCACCAGGCCAAAAACAGCGTCTGGGCCTGGCGCGGGCATTAATTCTGCAACCCAAAGTGATTATTGCAGATGAAGCGCTAGCCTCACTGGATATGACCATGCGCTCACAGCTGGTCAACCTGATGCTGGAGCTGCAGGAAAAACACGGCATCGCCTACATCTACGTGACGCAACATTTAGGGATGATGAAGCATATCAGCGACAAAGTGTTGGTCATGCATCAGGGCGAAGTCGTGGAACGCGGCGGGACGGCCGACGTGCTGGCTTCTCCGCTGCATGATCTGACCAAACGTCTGATCAACAGCCATTTCGGCGAAGCGTTAACGGCCGAAGCGTGGCAACGCCAGCGTTGATTTTTCGGGGTTTTGTGGAAAACTGTGCGCAGTTTTCCTGATTTAAGGCAGACGTGCTAGAATCCGCACGTCGATTAACGTCGGTCGTCTATTATTTAAACAACGCGACCGCCAACTACCATGACCATAAGGATTACAGCTATGGGTTTTCTTTCCGGTAAGCGCATTCTGATTACTGGTGTTGCCAGTAAACTTTCCATCGCCTACGGTATTGCACAGGCGATGCACAAACAGGGCGCAGAACTGGCTTTCACCTACCAAAACGACAAACTGAAAGGTCGTGTGGAAGAGTTCGCCAAAGATTTGGGTTCTGACATCGTACTGCCATGTGATGTTGCAGAAGATGAAAGCATCCAGTCCCTGTTCGCTGAGCTGGCAAAAACCTGGCCGAAATTTGACGGTTTCGTTCACTCAATTGGTTTTGCCCCAGGCGACCAGCTGGATGGCGATTACGTGAATGCCGTAACCCGCGAAGGTTTCAAAATTGCGCACGACATCAGTGCCTACAGCTTTGTTGCCATGGCAAAAGAGTGCCGTGCGATGCTGAACCCCAACTCAGCGCTGCTGACGCTGTCCTACCTGGGTGCAGAGCGCGCTATCCCTAACTACAACGTAATGGGCCTGGCAAAAGCGTCTCTGGAAGCAAACGTACGTTACATGGCCAATGCCATGGGACCAGAAGGCGTGCGTGTGAACGCCGTTTCTGCCGGTCCAATCCGTACGCTGGCGGCTTCAGGCATCAAAGATTTCCGTAAGATGCTGGCTCACTGTGAAGCGGTAACCCCGATTCGCCGTACCGTGACCATCGAAGACGTGGGTAACTCTGCGGCCTTCCTGTGTTCCGATCTGGCGGGTGGTATCACCGGCGAGATCGTTCACGTCGACGGCGGTTTCAGCATCGCCGCGATGAACGAACTGGAACTGAAATAAGTTTCCTCATGGGCGAGCGCTGCTCGCCCTGTCCTTCCCCGCCCGCGCCCTCGTTATTCCTTATTGCTATTAATTATCACCGATCGGTCTTTTGCCGTACCCTGCCCGTGGGCGAGGATAAGTCAGCCCTGCGGCCTGCGACCGGTTCACTGACTCTGTCCCGCATGTGCCGCATCAGATTTTGCAAAAGGACTGATGATGCAACAACGCCGCTATACTGGCCAGGATCACTGGTTTTACGAGAGCCAGACCTGTCCGCGTACCGTTCCGGCTGCCCCGCTTTTTCCTGAAGCAGCGCATATCGACGATCGGTTCTTGTTGGGGTTAGCGCAGGAAACCTCTTCTGTTCAGCCGTTGTTGCAGGCCGGACAACCCGCCATTCAGATTGCTCATGAGATTGTTGACCTGCTGTTTCCCGACCAGGTTGACGTTACGCTGACCCATACGCTGACGCTTTACGATCGGTTAAGCAGCGCGCTGACCGTGGCGCAGGTTACGGGCATTCAGCGGCTCTGCAATCACTACTCTGCAAGACTCAATCCTCTGCCTGGCCCTGACTCGTCGCGCGAGAGCAATAACCGCCTGACACAAATTACCCAGTACGCCCGACTGCTGGCCATGCAACCCACTCTGATTACTGCCGACAGTGTGCGCGCCCTTCACGCCGCAGGTCTGAGCGAAGCCGATATTGTCACGCTTAATCAGTTGGTCGGCTTTGTCTGTTACCAGGCACGCGTGATCGCCGGTATTCATGCTCTGCTGAACATGCCGGTACGCTGGATCCCCGGCATGTCACCTGCACCGGATGCGCCAGCCACCGATGCCCCCGGCGTCTGGCAGCCGGTCCTGAAACCGCTTGAGCCCCGCTATGCCAGCGAGGCGCAGCATAAGGCCGTGGCGCAATGCCAGACATCGTCTGCGCCAGAGGACGCCCTCTGGTTGCTGGCGCACGCACCGGCGTTATTAGAGCATTGGTACAGGTTGAATCATCAGGAGGAGACGGTCTTCACCGCCCGGGTTGAGGCTACAGCGGCCAGCCTGCTGGGAAATCGCTGGCGTCCACCTTCGTTAACGCCCTGTAGCGGCCAGGCTGGCACCGTTGATAATGCTAACCTGACCGACGCTGACCGGGCGGTCAGCGCGTTAACCGCCCTGCTGACCCGTCAGCCAGAACGTTTTTGCGCCGCCGATCTCCAGCCATTGCAAGAATCCGGCTGGTCCGTTGCCGATCAGTTCGCGCTTATCCAGGCCATCGCGCGGGCAAACTGGAACAGCCGTTTATTTTATGCCTGTGGTGAGGCGCGCTAAAGATCCAGATGACTGCGCGCTTCGTCATAGAAGTGCTGTGCCAGCGGCGTTGCCCGACCCGGTTCAGCGACCACCAGGGCCGCCTGGCGCGCCATCTTTGGCATTATGACAGGCCGCTGTTCCAGTCCGTGTAAAGACGCGGGCAGCAGATGACCGCGTGGCGAAACCAGTACGCCCAACCCGACCTGCGTACACTGCAGCAGTTGCATAATGGAGGCGCTTTCTACCACCACGCGCGGCATCAGCGACATCTCCCGCAGCGCCATATCCAGATAGCGACGAAAATAGCGCGTGGGTTCAGCCAGACACAGCGGCTGACGGGCCAGCGTTGGCAGATCCAGGCTTTCAACCTCGCCTAAGTGCTGAAAATGTCCGGGATGAAACACCGCTTCAACGCCACGGTCCGCCAGCAACGCGGCCTGAAAATGCAGTTCACGCAGCGTCGCCATTTCAAAAAAACCAATCCCGACATCGACCGTATGACTGTTCAGCGCCTCCAGCAGCTGGTCGGCGCTCAGGACGGCAATACGGTAATCGAGTTGTGGATAGCGCACCTGAACCGCTTTGAGCAGCTGGGCCAGCGACACGCTGCACTGCGGTACCACACCCAGCCGCAATGTGCCGTTAACGCCGTGTTTCAGTGACTCGACTTCCAGCTTCAGCCCCTGATAAACGGAGACGATTTCCCGCGCCCAGGCCAGCACCCGATCCCCTTCTGGCGTGAATCCGGCAAAGTTATTGCTGCGGTTGATCAGGGATAACCCCAGTTCGCGTTCCAGATTTTTTAACCGCATTGATAAGGTAGGCTGGCTGACAAAACTCGCCTCAGCGGCACGGCCAAAATGGCGTTCGCGTTCGAGGTTGCAGAGGTAGATGAGTTGCTTAATGTCGATTTTCTTTTACCAACAATAACTTACGTTTTATTATTTTATCCGGTTAAAATTTTATGTACTAGCACCTGTACTAAATAAAATTTTACCCCGAATTTTTGGTCGTTTCTGTGATTCATGATAATCCCAAATACCAACCGCTTCAAACCGGCATCCAGTCAGCCTCATACACAGACAGGATTTCATGCGTCACCACGCCGAGCATCACCACACCTTCCAGTGACTCCCCGTCAATCGTCTCCCCCTCTTCCGTCACAATTCCCGTTCTGAAGAACTTCCCAATCATCGGGTAGCCGTCAACCTGCCAGGCGACCTTATTGCCCACTGCCGGAGTGATGGAACTGTCTACCAGCGCAAATCCTCTCGGCGTTTCAATGCGGATGGTAGATGACGGCCGGTGAATCATCAGCCTGTTCAAATCTATGCGGCTCTCAACGAAGTCAGACGCCGGTGAAGGAAATCCCATATCAATACTCCCCGTAGTGGTAGAAACGCTGCCAGAGCTTGTTCTCGCCCTCGTCCGGTGACTGGTCTCTGAATGTCATCACGTTCTGCGCTATCCACTCATTGGCCTGCCTGTGGCTCATCTCCCAGTTGCGTTTAGCAAGCTCCGCAACGAAGTCAGATGTTGAGACGGTTACACCCATCTTAGCGCTGCGCCGCATTGCCTCGTGGAATGAAATCCTTATGTCTCCGTAACGTGGCATGACGATAGCTCCGATAAAATACTGTATATAATTACAGTAATATCGATCTGCGTGATTGATCAAGTGGGGAGTGGCAGGAGTTTTGTAAAGGCATGGAGGGTCGAAGTTTTGTTATTCATCGCATTTACCATGACGTGAATCAAACAAAGCCAAATTAGTTAAGCTTGTCTTTTGGGTGTACTGCTAAGATAGGCGTCGATTCTCACAATAAATTTAAGTAAAGAGCTATGGAGCAGCTTTGATGATACTTTCATTGCATTACCTAAGGGGCATTGCAGCGCTTATCGTGGTGATGTACCACTGCCGTTTTCTTCTCAATGGCGTTTACGATCAGCCAGAAATAGGTAACATACTTTTCAGTAAGGGAAGTATTGGTGTTGATATTTTCTTTATGATTAGTGGCTTCATCATTGCCGCTTCTACAGAGAAGAAGCAAACGATTAAGACCTTTGCTCTGAGACGTATCTTCAGGGTCATTCCCGTCTACTGGGTGTGTTTAGCTTCTGTTGTTTTGATCATGCACAACTTCCCGACTGGGCAGGTTCTTCGCTCAATGCTTTTGATCAATCTCGATTACGGTAAATCAGCACCAACCTTTGGTTACTCCGTAATTTTCACGGCCTGGACTCTTAGCTATGAGATCGTGTTTTATTTGATGTTTATGATATCCATGTTGATAAGTCACAAGCACAGGGTCATGGTGTGTTCTTTCTTGATTGCATCACTTATGCTCTCATTTCAGTACTTTAATTACGGGGAATTATTTCTGGTCTCTGAATATGATGGTGTAGGAGGTGGATTAAAATATTTCTTCATGTCGACATTATCATCACCTTTGATGTTAGAGTTCATTTTCGGAATGGCTTTATACTCAATTTATAAGGCAAATAAAGAGCACTTAAAGGTAAACATATCGATACTCACCGCTTTATTGATTGTATCTGCTTCTTATGTTTTTATGGATTATTCTGGAATTGAAAGGCATGGATTTGAGGGGATGGGCGTTTATGCTGCAATCATATTTTCTTCATTTTTGCTTTGCAGGATTGAAGGGGAGCCGAAAAGTAAAGTAATGATGTGGCTTGGTGATGTCTCTTACTCTTTATATCTTTCTCATGCCGTTTTATTGACATTTATACCTATGTTAAAGTTCCGTTTCGGGTATGAAATACATAATGGCGTTTTAACTTTCCTGGCTATCACTTCTTTATCTTTGTTGATTGCAGAATTCCTGCACAGATATATAGAAATACCTTTGATAAATATGGGAAGGAAATTTTCGAAGGACTGAATAACCAAAGCATAATTTAGTGCCCGGGTGTCTGGTTCGATCAAGGCCATCCCTGGCCCCTGCTCAGTCCTTGGCTTCCTCGTAGCCGCACTCAGGGCACTTCCAGATATCGAAAGTGACGCCGTCTACGGTCAGTGTGGAGGTTTGCATAATTTCGGCACAGATAGGGCAGAACTTAGGTAATACATAGCCTGTTGTTGCAGGTTTTTCGTCCATCTTACACCCCGTATTTAACCTTTAGCGCATTGCTGTCTGCTACATACTGCGCTTTCAGGCTTTGATATTGCTGGTAAATTGCCGTTTGTTTTGTGTTTTGAGATGGGCCGTCTGCCAGGGCGGCAGTGGCATAAGATTCGCTCAGTGTATTAACATCATTTTTATATTTAAGATTTAATGCAGCGGACTCTTCCTTATAAAGGTCATTATTTGTTTTTGCTGGGAGATCGGCCCATGCTGGCATAGAGTCTGCTCCCACCCCTCTCGTTTTACCTTCTGGTGGTGTGCCACTGAACTGGTTAAATACATCATCAGATACTTCAATTCCATCACTTGGCCAGGTGTTGCTTTTGCGGTATTCAGCCTCAAGTTCTGTGGGGTAAAAGTTTTTGTTTGATGGGGAAAATACGTATGTCATCATTTACCTCTCGCAAACCAAATGCAGTTAGCTGAAATAGATGGCTCGACTGCACTGTCAGCCTTGACCAACCTGCCAATATTCCTTGCCTGAAAACCGCTCAATGTAATCGAGTTTATTTGCCATAAAGTGAGGCTTGTGCCTCCGCCATTATCATGCTCACCCACAAAATAAACACCAGAGGTAAATGGAACCGGGAAGGTAACGTTGACTGAGTCTGTAGTTGAGCCAGAAATACCCCACTGCTCAATAAAGCCATCAGGGGCCTTTCTCCAGCCTGAGCTTCCAGTCCAGTACGACATGTCTGGTA
Organism: Pantoea stewartii subsp. stewartii; assembly: GCF_008801695.1. Lineage (GTDB taxonomy): Bacteria > Pseudomonadota > Gammaproteobacteria > Enterobacterales > Enterobacteriaceae > Pantoea > Pantoea stewartii. The sequence goes on along the minus strand of NZ_VZPF01000023.1, from coordinate 38,348 downwards.
TTTGAGTGGAGCTGCCGTTACCGACAGTTCTTGTTGATGCGTTACCCAGCGAAAGATTTGCTATAGCCGTTTTAACAAAAGCTGTGGACGCAGCCTGCGTGCTGTTAGACGTACTTGGCGCTGTGGGAACGGTTGGTATCGCGCCTGTCGAGTCCAGAACAAACCATGACGTTGCTGCCGCTGACCAGATAACACGGACCAGACTGCCTGCAGCAATCTCTCCCGCCGTTAACGTGGCGCCGTACTGATTAAGTACAGGGAACGCACCCAGAGCTGAGACATTCAGCGTGCTTGTCGCCGTATTCGCGTTGGTGGCCCGAAAAAGCACCTCCATTCCTGCTGTCAGCGATGCAATTCCCGGGTTGATGTTTACCACATAGGCATTAGCCGATCCGGTATCTGAGCCGTAGCGCAAAACATTGCGCTGGATGCCATCAATGACCCCTGCAGAAGGCAAAAAAGGTGCGTTAGCATATACACTGATATTTGAATTTGAGACTGTGGTTGCTCCCTGCGCCACCGTAATCACATACAGGCCGGTGAATCCAGCGTCAGGGGAAGGTGTTACCTGCGTACCTGTGGTGGCCGCAACCCCAGCCTTGAGAGACAGTGTGCATACGCCAGATCTTACCGTGTTCTGCGCTGTGCCGCTGTTGTTTGGGCCACTCCATGCTACAGATGGGTTGCTGGCATTGTAATAAGGAAGAACTGTCGCACCGCTGTCGGTATCGGTGTAAGTGGCCTGAATCAGGTAGTTAATGCTGTATCCCGATGTGCCAGGGGCGGTGAGGGTGAATGATGCGCTGTCCATCACAATACCCTGCTTCAGGATAGAGTGTGTGGTGTCAGCAGCGAGAGATGAATAAGCCGTACCATCGACGTTTTGCAGGCTGTAAATCTCACCTGCGGATACGTTTACGAGCATCGAAGCAGGGCTGCTTGCGGTGCAGGCCAGACCCCTGACATAGGTCGATGTCCCCATCACTGCGGCAGCCAGTTTCGCAAGGCCAATCATAGTGTATTTATTGGTGTTAAGAAGATCGGTTTCGAGCGGGATAGCGCCCGGATAGACAATTTGACGATCCATGGATTTTCTCAATAAAAAACCCCGCCAGGGCGAGGTTTGTGGTTGATTAGATGATTACTGTGCCGTGTAGGGAAGAATTCTCACCCAGATGACCGTGCCTTCCATTTTTACTGAAGCAACGGCGGCATATATTTGGGCATCGGTAAGGCTGGCAAGGTTAGCGGCGGGTGCATACTCACCACGAGATGGTGTGCTGTACCCTGATGGTGTGCTTCTGTACCCGCCAACATAAGGTACGCCCACACCTACCGGTCTGTATGCGGTCACGAACGCCTGATAAGGCATGACGAGAGAGCCATATCCTCCTGCAGCTCCATAGCCTATAGTCGGTCCACCATAAGCGCCTGTATCCTGAGGTCGGGTAGGTTCAAACACTATCGGCGTGGCCCCGGTCAGGTCCTCAAGTACCTGAATAATGGCTTTCCTTGTCCCCCTCTCCCTGAACAGGTTAACTTTGATGAGGTTAAGAAAGTCGCTGTCAGACTGCGCCGCTCCTCGCTTTATCCTGTCGCCAAAGAAATCGTAGGCCACAAGGTCAAGCCAGCCCCCGGTAGCGGTCATTATCCGGCTCTGGAGGGCTGCATAAAGGTAAAGGGAGTATATCCACGACAGGCCTTGAGCCATGCCGTTAATCAGGGCATCCCTGATCGGGTTGCTGTCATTGAACCAGCGTGCCGGTATGAGTGTCTGAATGCGCCTGACAAAATCTGACTGATCGCCTGTAGCCATTACTTCCCCTTAGCTCACAACCACTGTGCCAGCGCGAATAACCTGTTTAACGGTTGCAGCAAGGTCAGAGGATGATCCGTTGATGGTGATGTTCGTCACGTTGGTGACATACGTGCTTGCGTCATAGGCGACGGCAGAAAGCTTTGTCAGTGGCAGAGACTGCCCAAGCGTCAGTGTTGCGATGTAGTTAGTGATCGCCGTATTCACCAGGGCAACGATATCGCTGTGCGTTACTGACGGGTCAGTGGTGATTGTCATTGCGATATTCGCGGTGACAACCGTCGGGCCGAATACGCTAAAAGTGACTGTTGCGCCGCGAACAGCGTCAATCGCAGTGTAAACGGATGATAAAAATGCACTTGAAGGCGCACCGCTTCCATCGTCAACCACAGCATAAAAATATCCGTATTGCGTTGCGCCGGCATAGTTCTGGTTTTCAACCACCTTGTATGAAACGCCCTGTTTTACGCTTGCAATTGCATATTCAATCGCCGACAACGTAGCTTTTGAAAGTGACGCAATCCACAGCCGAAATCTGGCCCGCGCCGCGTCGTCCGATTCTGCATCAGCACCATTCGCAAAGGCGTTTGCGTTGTTTACCGTATCAATGCCAGGGATGGAACCGACTACAGTGGTCACAGTGCCTGCTGATGCATTACCTGCAGCCCCAGCCGTGACGGCCTGTACCGGAACAATCACCGATGCCACGCCAGCGGCCACAACATAACCACCCTGCGTGGCGTTGTAATTGGCGTTTCCGGTATCCAGGATGACGTTATACGTCTGCGTTCCGTCGTTGGTTGTCACTTGTGAGCCGATGGTAATTAACGCGGCATTGGTGGCCGTAAATCTGGAGAAGGTGACGGGGCCGGTTGCATAGGTTGCCGGCTCCCGCGTGAAGCCATAATCCGCAAGCCATGTGTCAAGGTCGCTTCCTGAGCATGTTGCAGCCCGCGTAATAACCAGAAGATTCACTATAAGCTGCTGGAGCCAGAGAATTACACCACTGTTTGACTCCACAATCGCCCTGAGCAGGCTACCGATTGTCAGGTCAACCAAAAGCGCAGACTTTGCCTGGATAGCCGTAACCTGGTCAGTGACCAGCGTGGTAAATGACTTGATATTGAGATTCACGGCTACCTCGTAATGTCGAAATTGAGAAACTCAGCCGTTCCGCTGACGGCGTCCGTGTATTTGACGTAAACATCCACGCCGTTATCAATCAGGCTCAGGGTTACTGTTGGCTCAGGTGATCGGGCGACGCAATCCTCAAGCTTCATCTGCCCCAGGATAAGCGCCTTCCACTCGTTGATGTTGACGTTCTCGCCAACCTTTTTACCTAATCCAGCCCCGTACTCAGGGTGAAAGACCAGTTCGCCTGGGTTGGTTATCAGGCGGCGTAAAATCTTCTGCTTGCGGCGCTCTGTGCCTGTCACAGACAAAATGTCACCGCTCGGCGATACGGAAATGTCCGTGCCGACATAGTGATACAGGTCGTACATGCTATCGCCTTATGAGGTTGGGCTGTCCGTGGTATTCGTTGAGCTGCTTCCTGACTGGACGCCAGTGTGTTTATGTCCGTTGTATTTAACGCGCAGGTCTCCGAGTGAGCCATGAGCCTGATTCTGGTCAAAGATATTTCCGATCACGATCAGGTTCTGGTCAATCAGCACATCTCCATCGGTAAAATGATGCTGAAGCGCGGCGTAAGTTATCTTGGTTCCAGAAGAAACGAGGATTTCCCCGGTGTTGAGAAACTTCAGTAGCGAGCCGGACTGATGCACTATCCAGAACTCACCGGACGGCGGGCCGGGGCATCGGTCAACGTTGTTGTAAAACTGATTGCCGGCCATCTGAACGCCAATCTGACCTGAGTCGAAGTCAATCTGTACTTCGGCATCAATCATCGGGCCCGCCGCCATGCCCCATCCATTCCCCGCCCACGGCGTACCGAGCGGTATCCATCCGGTTTCTTCGCCGGTTGGCTGCAGCGCTACCTTAATGGCATATTCGACCGGGTCGTAAGCAGTGATTACGCCCTGCCGGGTGCCGGAGAAGCCACCTGCAGCCATCTGGGAGCGCATGGCTATCTGATTCATCATGTGCATCATTGCGTGCTGATCTCCAGTGCCGGTGAGTGGTTTTTGCCAGATATGCGCATGGTGTAGCCTTCATCCCAGCTTATGCGCCGGGTGATTGAGTCACACCAGTAAAGCTGATCGAACATCGACTGAGTGCCCTCAATGCGAACCAGCGTGCGCGGCACCAGGACGTTGTCACCAAACGTTGAGCAACTGAACTTGAGCTCATGCAGGACAATATCGCGGTAAACCTTTTCTGCCATGGCCTGAGCCTGTTCCGGTGACAAGCCATTGCGGATGATGCGGTAAACCTGCGTTTTCGGCGTAGACGCGCCGGGATTAGTGCGCTTGGCCGTCTTGGGATAGTAAGCAATGAACTGCTTATTCTTCCTTTTGGCGCTCCAGCTCATCACCTCTACCGTGACGCCTTTTGAAATGGTCAGAGCGCGTGAGAATCGCAGGTCTTCAGATACGTTGGCCTGCGGATATCGCGTGACTGTGCCGGGCGGCATATAGCGGATGACATAATTATCTGCTTTGCTCTGGTCGGCTTCAGGGTGGAAATAAAGCGTATCGGCCTCAATCCACACATTGAACCCTTCCAAAGCGGCCAGTGTCGTCAGCAGGTCCCACTCCGTCTGTTCGCCGGTCAGGTGTGCGGAGTCAATCTGGTAAAACTCACCAAATCGCTGCGTTGTCGCTGTCACTTCCGCTTTCAGACCCTGACGCTGAGCCAGGATGGTTGCGATCTGGCTTGAAGTATAGTTTTTGAAGCTCTCTCCGGCTGTTTTGGCATCAATGAACAGGGCAGTAAAGTCCCTGCCGTTGCAGGTAATGATGAAGCGCGCCGGGTCAAAGTCCCATGTGTCGATATTGCCACGAATGAGCATTTTCGAATCCACGCCCGCTGGCGTGGTGATATCCGCCCACAGGTCCACGGCAATCGTGGTCTGCGTGCCCCACCAGGCCAGTTGCATTGACTGTGGAAGAGCCGAAACCGCCAGCTCAAGGTCAAAAGTGCTGGCCCCGCGAAACCCGTTACTGGTGACCTCGAACGATTTGAAGTCGACCAGCGTTTTATTCAGGTAGCAGCGGCCAGAAACGTACCTTGAACCCGGCGTTAAAATCGGGTTGTTTACGTCCATACTAACTCACTGAGGTGGATGGCGTTGTCGGTACCACGATGGTGTTGATCCCGGTAAGTTGAGGGTCCGTCAGGTTGACGACCGTCGCCAGGCTTTCCCAGTACCGCGCATCGCCGTAGTTGTCGGCTGCCACCTGATAAAGGTTTCCGCCTGACAAGGTGACGCTTTTGACGCCATTGGCCGTCTGGCCGGTGCGCACGTTCTTGTTAACGCGCTCAAGCACTGAGCCGAGGTTATACAGCGCGGGCAATCGGGTCATGCCATCAGCCTGGGTAAGCAGGTTATTTACCGTCGTCGATATCGGGTTGCCCGGAATGATGCCGCCCAGCGTGGTGATTTCGCCCAGGGAGTTTTCGAGGGATGAAATCGACGTCTGAACAATCTGCTGCGCCGCGATGATGGGCCTGACGACTGCCTGAACCTGGTCTACCGTTGCGGTGGCGTAGTCTTTAACCGTACTGACCGCAGTCTGTACCGTGCTGACCGCTGATGTCACCGCATCCACGTCAATGACGCTGGAAAGGTTGAGCGCCTGCCCGATGTCGCTGTCGATAAGCGCATTCAGCGCGCCGGTTAACGCATCGGTCTGTAACGGGCTGTCGTTGCGCTGTACCACCGCCAGCGTGATGTTGTATGGCCTGCGATATTCAAACTCATACGCCGGGTTAAACTCGGCGATCACCACGTCAAACGAATAGCCTGACAGCGTCATGGTCAGCGTTTCACCTGCATCCCTCATCTGCTCCAGCATGGAAACGCGGGAAGATGTGGTGTCGCCGGTGAAAATGCCTGACCAGGTGATTGGGTCATACTCCACGCCAAGGACGTCAACGAGACGGCGGCCACCAATCATCTGGTGCGTGACGGTTTTTTGTCGACCAGGGATGATTATCCGCTCAGGAAGCTCGAAATCCAGAAACTCAAAATCGCCAAGAATCAGCCGCGTGGCAGACAGGTTAAGCCCTGAAGCCACGCTTCTGACTGTTGAAGAGAGCGATGTGAGTGAATCAAAAAGCGCCATAACTCTCTCCGTTAACGAGTAAACGCACCACTCGCCATACCAGGGTGTAACAGGCCCATAGTCGCATCAACGCCGGTTGGGCTGGCTGGTGCACGGCTGGCCTGCCTGGTCTGGTGACTGGTGACGGTTTCGGCGATCTGCTTGCCGTCGAGGTAGGTTTTTGAGGTGACCATTACCGGCCTTTGCTGACTTGGAATTTCCGGATATACACCGGTTTTCCTGTAGGTTGCATCGGCAGCGTGGTTACGATCAAAGTCAGCCTGGGTTGGTGTCCACGGCTTCATCTCGACGCCGGTGTTGTCCTTGGAGTTTTGCGCTCCAAGTCTCGCTCTTTCGGCATCTTCCTGCGTCTGGCTTACCGTGCTTGTTGGGTATAGTGCAGCAAAGGTGGTTGCCGCAATGATACCGGGAAGCCCAGCCAATGCGGAACCTAGGAGCCTGATGCTTCCGGACTGACTACCTGTCAAAATGGTGACCGGTGATATCAAAGCACTGAATGCATGCTTCAACAGCCACGCCCCGCCTTTCATTGCCGCCAGCGCCGTTACAACTTCGAGTAACGACATAGCAGAGCTGGTGAATTTAGGGTGTGCATTACTGAATTCAGTCAGTTTTTGCAGGAAAGTGGTCAGGCTTGATAACCCTTTGGTGAAGGTGTCAAGCAGGCCGCCATCCTGAGCAAGTGCAAGCTGGAAATCCTTCCATTTGGCGTCAAAGTCAACACGCTTGCCTGTATACGTTCCAGCGGTCTGCCTGCTGGCATCATCTATGCCCATCTGCTTTTCAAAAGCCTTGGCAGCCAGCTCAATAACATGCATTTGCTTCTCAATCAGGTTGAACATCTTGCCGCCCTGACGACCGAAAATGACGTTATTTTGTAGCTGAATCTGCTCTTCAGACATTCCCTTAGCAGCGTATTTAGGCCTGATCACTTTCTCATAGAACTCAACCGGGTCGCTTGCGAGAAGCTTGAGGTCTGTCAACTGAGAGCCAGGGCCGCCAACAATGGACTTAATCCCGCCCATGCTGTTATGAATGATTTTGGATTTATCCCAGACACCCATATCCTCAAGCTGCTTAACAACCTGATTTGGTAGCTTGATCGTGCCAGTCAGCCGGTTATACGCCGTCATTAAGGCGTCACCCGCCGCACCACCTTTCATCTCGCCGATAATAGGCTCAAGTTTGGCATAGAGGGCAGAATCGTTGAGGTTATAGGCTGACGTACCAGCACGCGCCATAAACTGACGCAACTGGCTGAAATCGATATTGCCACCGGATGACTGCACCGCCTTGTAGGCGTTGTTCATGATGGAGTTGAATTTGGCCGGACTATTGAGGCCGCCAGCCTGCTCCACGAAGCGAAGCATGTCCATTTCTTTGGCATGCGTCATGTGGTTTGCCGCCGGGTCCATAGACGCCATGGAAAACTGCATTTTCGCCATCATGGGCGCCGCAAGGCGTGCGCCTTTTAGCTGATCTTCGGTAGTAAGTTCGCCAGACTCACGGAATACGCCCTGCGCCTCAACAAAGAAGCGGAGCATGTCGTTTTTCGAAGCCCCCATTACCTTGGTTGCCTGCGCGAACTTGTCAGCCTCTTTTACTGCAGCATCACCCATGCCATAGGCAGAGAATCGCGCGAGCAATGTCTGATACTCCGCCCCAGCTTCGACTGCGCTTTGCATGAAGTGGAAACCGCCGTAAGCGATGGCAAGGTTTTCCATGCCATAACCGTTACCACCGCCACCATTCCCTCCTCGGCCTCCTCCTGCACCACCACCTCCACCGCCAGGCGGGAAATCAGCATCTCCCCCGCCGCCCACGCCACCATTCTTACGGCTCTTCCAGGCAGTTACCGCACCGCCAATAAAACCACGAATGCCGCCGCCTCCGGTTGCGACTAATGCGCCGCCACTGGATGGAGCAGGTAGGGCACCAACAGTTCCAGGTGGAAGGTATCCGCTAATTCTGGTCGCGCTGCCGTCAAAGGTATAGCCGCCCCTACCTAAAAGCCCAGCAGAACCCCTTGATGCTTTAAGAAAATCACCTTCTCTGATTTGCCTGGCAATCGCACCTGATGCCGCAACTCCAATCATTGCCTGCATCATGCCACTGGATTGGGCCGCCGTTGTCGCTATACTGGCCGAGCTTCTGGCAGCCCTTTCCATGGAATCTGCGTATGATTTTGCGCTGGCTGCCTGGCTTAACCCCTGGCTGTTAAGGCTTTTATTCAGCTTTTCAATGGCTTTAGCTGCTGCGTTAGAGCTTTTAGTGATTGCCTGGATGCTTTTATTGATGGCATCAAACTTGCCGCCTAACTCTTGTGCATCCTTACCAACTTTCGCAAGGTTCTTGCTCAGTTGATCGTTAAGGGTCAGCAGGACGGCAACGCGGTAAGCCTGAGAGTCCATATACGTATCCTATGGGCAATAAAAAACCCGGCACAGTGGCCGGGTCTTGTATGATTCGAATTATTCAGCTATTTACCGAGGAATCCGGTGAATATGTGCCAGACTTCGCCAGAACGTGGTTCAATGACGGAGGCAAAAACCTTTCCTTTTTCCGGATAACCAGGGATTAGGTAATCATCGTATTTAACAAAGGTCAGAGGCCGGATTGAATAACTCAGGCAGGAGAAATGCCTGGTTGCATCAATCATGTCCGCATTACCGCCCTGCTCGTTGGTGATTGCGACGTCTCGGGTTGCTATAGCCCCTTCAAGTGAACGGCAAAGCATTCCGCCATCTTTAAGGGGAAGCTTCTCACCTTTGTGAAATGCTGCACTGCAAGTGAAAGAGAGTGCCATCATGGCGACGGCAATCAATGAACATCCTGTCTTTTTCATCTCAAGCACCAGTTGGGTTATGTTAACTGAATATTACCACTCGCCCGGCGCATTTAGTAGAAAAAACAGGCAGCAAAAACTATTTCATCTTCGCTGAAATGACTTTGACGATCAGCTCTGGCGCGCGGTCCATAACCTCGCCTGCCGCAGGCCCAAGAAATGGTCTTGGCGGTATGTGTTCAGTGCCATTTTCCTGATAGAGCGCAATATCCAGCGGGCTGCCAATTATTGCACCGTTACCATCCGATCGCATCGTGATGGAATCGCGCAACTCACCACTTCTCAGTAGCGGGTTATTGGCCGGGAAGCCTTTTGACACGCGCTGATCCATAGTTGATTGTGCCAGCGGAGCCCAAGCATCGAAACCGTGACTGGATGGCTGATATTCACCAATCTTTTCCTTTGCACGGTCGCGAATCGCCTCACCAAGCGCGTGCGCTATGCCGTTCTGACCATTACTGATTGATGTGGCGAGCGAGGAAAAGGCCGACGCCAGGCTATCAAGTGATACGTCTTTCATTTCCTCTCCTCATACTCGCCGGTGGTCCAGTTGTACTTCTGACCGCTGTCCAGTTCGCTAAGAGTGACCTGCATTGCAAGCTTTTCATGCTGCATCAGGTCATCAAAGCCTTTAAACAGAACTGAGAAGGGAACGCCGTTTTTCATCAGATAGCATCTGTTGCGAAAATCAGCGTTCCCTGTCAGTTTTTTGCGGCCTGCTCCACGTCGCTGTCCGTTTCGCCAAGCCCGGCATCCCGTACCGCTTTGATCATGTACTCGCGGATTGCAGTCATCCCCTCCTTTCCGAGGTGCTTCAGGCGACCGTCAATCTGAGCCTGGTTGGTAGGAACCGAATAATCCACATCATCAATCGACTCAACCATGGCTGCCGGAAACGCATAGCCGGTCATGTAAGTGTGGTTTGCGGCATTAGCAGCACCAACAGCAATGAAAATGCGTGATTCTTCCAGTGGGTCCAGTTCGCGCAAAACAATGCGACGACCTTTGGAGTCTTTCAGGATGGTTGCTGCTTCTTCCTGTGCCGCAACATCAGCTGCGGCACCGTCTTTTACTGTGACATTAGCCATGTATTAAGCTACCTGTAAGCGGCGTTTAGCCGTGAATGCGAATGACTGGCGAACGGTCTGATCACCCTGCTTCTTGCCCGGGTCAGTAAAGTTGAACTGCACGCCGGTATAGCGCCAGACAGTGACAGCGCCATTGTTCTCTGTGATGGTTTCAGTGATGGTGCCGGCGGCGCGGTTGATACCTGCGAAATAGTCAGATTCCCACTGCGCCCACCACGAATCCAGAGTGGCATCCTGTCGCTCGGCCTCAATGGTGCCATCCCAGTTTTTGGGGATCATGAGCGTGTCGGTTTCGCCGGTGATTTTAGTCACATCGACCTGGTTAACTTTCGGCTTGGCATCAAAAGAGATGACCACTGGAATGGTCACGACGCCATAAGCGGTGTTGATATCAACCTGGACGTCGCGACCGACTGTGTAATTAGATAAAGGCATAATTGTGTTCCTAAATTTCGTTGAGTTTGGCAAAGTCTCCGAAGTGTTCTTTCGCAGCTTTGTTATACGCTTCGGCGGCCTCTAACTCGCTAATGAAACAACCTAGTGCGATTTCTTTGCCGAAGACCTTTATCCGGGCTCGCCAGCGCTTATTTTGGCCAAGCCAGTTGACGCCCTTGAATCTAGAAGAGCAACCGGTGCGTTTTCTGGAGTTTTGAAGGTTTTGGCTTCTAGTTGCCAAACGAAGGTTGCATTTACGATTATCCAGACGGTTGCCATTGATATGATCAACGTCCATTCCTTCCGGAGGCCTCATGATCATTCTGTGCATTCGCTCATGTGTAACGTGCGCTCTTCCAACCCCCACGTTGGCACTGGCATACCCTTGACAGTTAAGTTGCCAGCTAAATCTTGATAACAAATCTGCGTCTTCATCATCAACGATTGCGAAAGCACCTTTTGTCAGTTCAATCAGCGCCATTTCTTGCTCCAATAAAAAGCCCTCACATGGAGGGCTGTTGAACTGTTAAATGGTCGCGCTGCTGGAGACGGACACGTTGACGCTTGCGCCGCCTTCCAGGTTGATCAGGAAGTAGCGAACGGTTGCCAGATACTTAACCTGCACGTCAGCAACCATATATCCCAGCGCAACTCGCGAGCTCGGGTTATTTGTCGCATCGAGCTTGACGCTGAATGCCGGACCGCCATTCGGATCGCCAATCATCCCCTCGTCAGCGAGGTTTTGCAGGAAGGATTCGATGGTAGCCTTGGTGCTACGGCGCAGGTCGGTAGTCTGGCCCTCACCTACCACATAGCCGAACGATGCCGCCAGCGTCGCAGACAGGTAGTTGGTCATACGGGTATAGGTGTCGTCGTTCTGCGTGGTTGATGACGCGGCATTGCGACCAGAGCGCAGGCCGAAGTAATTTCCACCGGGGCATGGGTTGGTGATGACATCCAGGCGAGCGGTGCTGAGCGCGCCGATTTCGCTGATGCTGTAAGGCTGATTAGCCAGTTGGCGCTGAGTGGCAACAACGTTGGTGATCGGCTTGTTCAGGGCGCTGACGCTTGGTGACTGAGCGGCATATTTCGCAGCAACAAACGTTGCCGGGGCACACATGCGGGCACTCAGGCCATTCAGCGTGTCATTCCAGTAGACCCAGTCGCCAACCAGAACTTTGACCTGCCAGCTGTCTACGCCAGACGTGTTGAGCGTGGTAGCCAGTGTCGCATAGGTGACGCCAGCTGCAGCCTGCACAACGCCGAACGTGCCTTCCGACAGGCAGAATGTGTTGATTGTCGGCCATTGGGTGCTGTCGGTTAAGTCAACCAGGTTCAGCATCTGGACGCCAGCGCCGCGCAGTGCGTACATACCGGTGCGGGTAGTGCTTGTGCCGTCTGTACCGACCAGAACAGAATCTGTGATGGTGGTTGCGCCATCGGTGCCACCGGTCAGTTGCCACACGGTAGTAGTGTCAGGAACCGCAGTTGATGTACCAACAGTCGCCACGACAAACTGACTTGCGCCGCGCACGGCGGTAATGCCGTTGTTCACCGCGCTTACCAGGCTTGCCCACAGCGCCGCGCCTGAACCGGTGATGTTATCGAACACTTCCGGCGTCTGACCGGGGAAGTAAACGGTCAGTTTGTAGCTGTTTACCGCCGTACCGGTCGAAATCTTCGCAGTGATGCCGTTACCTTTGGTGCCGGAATACTTCGCGGTCAGCGTCATGCCGGTAGCGGCTGTTGGCGTTGCGGTGTCTTTCAGCGCGATGGCTGCCGCAAGGTCGGTGCCATCAGTCACGCGGACGCATTTCAGGTTAGTGGCGCCAATCTGCAGCGAGATGGCGATGGCAGTACACAGGTCATATTTGCGAACCTGCTGAGAGCCGAAATAAAGCGCCTGATCGGTATCAGAGCCAATCAGCACCGGGGAGTTAACCGGGCCCCATGAAGCAATACCAACAAGGCCCAGGCCATCACTTGCCACGCCGTTGATGTAGCGTGTTTTTGGTGCCTGAATGCCTACATACAAATCGGCAGCAGACAGCGCGGTAGTGTTAAGGCTACCGGTTTGATAAACGGGCATATCGTTTCCCCAAATAAAAAACCCGCCTCAGTGAGCGGGTCATTTGTTGACAGAGAGTGTTATCAGTCTGCTTTTGCTGCCTTGAAGACATAGCAGGCCATTTCGCCAGCTAAAATCTCCTGGATTTTGGCTGAATCCTTGATGCGATCACCAATCTGGTAATCCATAAAAGCGTGACGCACGACGAGATCGTAACCCAGTTCTGCGGGTTCGATTGATTTGGCATTGTCGGCCATGTTGTTACTCCGGGAAGGTTTGAGTGGTATGCGTGTCGCTCACGTTCATCGTAGGAGCAACAACCTGAGTTGCCTGCGCGGTCTGAAGCGAGCTGAAATCGACGCAGAAAATCATGTCGTGACGGTAAACAAGGTAAGACTGTGCGTTGTCACTGATGAGAGAGCGCTTGTATCTCAGCACCGTAGGCGAGCCGTCGGGCATGCTGAGGTATGTCAGCGCGGAAAGGCCGTTATCAACAGCAAGAGCAGCAGTAGCGCGCACATCGGGCGAACCGGCCCACACCGTAATCTGGAAGTCTTTTTCCTGACGGCGCAGTATCCGTCCGACGGTGTCATTCGAGCCAATCCTGACCTCAAACGAAGCAGTAGACGGCATTGTGATAACCGGGCCCACATTCGACGCACCCGCAATCAGCACCGCCAAAGCAGTGGCGATAGTCGTTAACGTGTCCGTTGGCTGCACCGCGTAGGTGTAATGCTGATCATTACTGTGAATGTTGATGTTGGTCGGGGTGGTTACCGTGCCGCCGAAGGTAATTTGCTGGCCCGATACAGCGGCGGTGATACCAGAAGCACCTTTCGAGATGGTGCGCCATGGCCTTCCCAGCGATTCGGTAAGCTTCTTCTCGGTCGAGAGTGGATAAACGGTAATGTGACAACCGCCGGCCGTTAAATCCTGCTCAAGGCGAGCTGGCTGAGGCCATCCAGCGTAAACGGTTGTCGTCACGCCCGAAACAGAAGGCTGAGACGTTCCGTTGGGATAAATCACGCCCGCGATGAGCGATACCAGCGTGTTCTGAATGCCGTAAACGTCTGCCATATCACGGCCTCACCTGTTGTGCAGTTAATCGCCAGCCTAAATCTGTCAGTTCGGCAGAGGTTAGCTTGTACCGGCCGCCGAGGTCATCAGTGATGATGTCTGCCGTGCGGAGTGTCACACCATTGACGTAAGGAAGCAGCACGTTAAACCACGGGTTTTTCGCATCAGCAGGCAATCCAACCTCGTTTTTCTCGCCCTTGCTGCCCTGGAGCATCGAGCACGGCCAGTTGGTCATGAGCGGCACTTCACTTGCGGCTGTGTCACCACCGTAGCCGATAGCACCCGGACCAGAGCCCATTGACGGGCGCAGGATGGTCACTGTTCGATTGCAGCCAACCATAAGGATCGGCAGCAACTGCTGCATGGCTGCAACAAAAAGCGCACCTTCGATGCCGACGAAATAATCACCAACCTGCCCCTGCGTGCCGTCAAAAATGCCGTACCAGGTGGCCTTGCCGTACACGTTGGGCTTGCCGTACTTCATATCGCAGGCGTTCAGCGTCATTTTCAGCGATGGCAGCGCATTAGCAGCATCCAGTGGATTATTGGCTGTGGTCGGGCGGAAGTGCTGGTAATCCGTACCCACCACCCTTGCCGCCTTCGCATATCCCTTGTACATCTTTAGCTGGATTTTATTGCCATCCATGCATCACCCCCTGACGACGCGAGTGCCGCCATTACCCAGCCATGGGCCCGGCGGTATGCCGATGAATGAACACATCAACCGACGCCATTTGTTGAACAGGTTCATGCGATCTGACACTTCGTTTTTGTTGTGGGTCCAGATGGCGGCCACATCGGTGTCGAGATTGTCGCTGGCGTCAGTTATCGCCGTTTCCAGCAACGCAAGCTTGGTCAGGTAGGTGTTAATCAGTACGCTCTCTTCAGAGGCGCTCATTGAATTCAGGCGACGAAAAAGGGTTTCCCATACGCCAGGCGAAACCCATCCATAAGCGAAGTCGCGGGTGTCATCTACAGGCGTGTCACCAACCATCGGATAACCGGCATAACGTCGCACGTCTGTTTTCTGCTGGTCAGTAAGCATCGTTCACCGCCTGTTAGCTCTTGTCTTCTACCCAGCCGCCGGAGTAGTAATTCTGCACTTCGTCAGGGTGAACCTGAGCGGTGTGCGGCGCGGGGTATTTTTCTTCATCACGAACCATCATGACGAAAGCGATCTGATTAGCACCTTCCTGCTCAAGCTCTTTATCAAGCTCCTGCTCTTGCTCAGGCGTCAGCTCTTCCTGCTGTAGTTCCGCCAGTTTTGCCGCTTCACGCTCGGCGCGTTGTTCTCTTGTCAGTCCAGCCATAATTTCCTCTCGAAAAAAGTCAGGGGCCGAAGCCCCCGAAATTTAGCCAAGCAGCAGCGCTGTATGGGCGGGTTTAATGTTTTGCACACCCCACGCGGCAGCAATTTCGTAACGCACACGGCGGTACTGTTTGTACATGGAGACTTCGAACGCCATGCCGGTGCGTGGGTCCTGAATCATCATGCGGTCGTCGGCCATATCGCCTTCTTCCGGCAGCGCAGGCGCACGGGTTGCAAGCACGATCGCTGAGCGGCTGAATGCGAAGTTAGCGGTGTAAGCAGCCGCCAGCGTTACAGTCGAACCGGTTGCCACGTTCTCACGCAGGCCAGGAGCGCCGATGGTGAATGAGCCGCCTGACAGCGCAGAGGTAACCACGTACTTGAAGTTGCCGATAGTCACAACGTCACCGGCAATAATGGTGCCTGAACCGGTCTGCGCAGGAATAACGGTAGTGCCGACAGTCAGCGCGCCGTTGGTGACATAGCTTGCGCCAGTGCCAGCGGTGTGACGTGCAACGCCTGCAGATTCACGCAGCACGAAGCCATGCAGTTCCAGCAACGTACCCTGAGCGCGCAAAGCGGTGGTGCCTGCTTCGTTTGCCTTGGTCAGTTGTGCCAGTGTGCGGATGTTCGCACCGGCGGTGGTGTCGATGACGCACTGCAGATCGCTCAGTGGCGCACCGTTGTCAGACAGGATTTTACGGACCTGCGCAGTGTCGCTGAGGTTGGTAGCAAATGGCGTGGTGCCAGCGGTACCGGTAGCGCGAGATGACAGATAAGCCAGGTTGCCAAGGTCAACTTCGATTTCGTTTACCAGGGTACGCATTGCTTGAGTGATCTGATCGCGGCGCAGGTTGGCGTAGCCAGGACCGGTGTTGATACCTTTCTGCTCTTCACCCGTCCAGCGGAACGGAACCATGCGGGATTTGGTGATGGTAAAAGGAATGTTGCCGATAGTCTGGTCACCATCGTCCGGAGGCAACTGACCAGGAGTCACGTTCTCAGCAGGCGCGGCAGGGGTAATTGGAATGCGGATCGCCTGGTTCAGGGCTGCACGTTCAGCGGTGGCATCCATGGTTACAGACGGGATGAAGCCGGCCAGTTCGCGAGACACGATGTCCAGCGATTCGTACAGGTCTGGGACAAGGCTGGTCAGGGTGTTAGCCATTTATGAATTTCCTTCTTAATCGGTAATTGTGCCGCCCGATTTGATGTGCTCCATCTGTTTTGCAGGCGGAAGCTGATCAAACTGGGAACGGGCGAGAGAGGTTTTTGAACTGCCACTACCCTGACCACCCTGAGAGCCCGAGCCGGAAGCCGATGAGCCTTTCAGAATGTGGTCTTTATGGGGGTAGTTATCGATGAGAATTTCTAGCGCTTCGTCGAACTTAGCGACTTCGCCGGGATTGCTGCGGCTGAAAAGTTTGTTGCCCTGTTTGTCGTAGGCAACTACCTGATCGCCTTCCAGCTTGAATGCATCACCAAACCGCGCCTGAACAAAATCAGCGGGGATTGCCATTTTCTCGGCGATGAACTGTGACCGCAGGAAGCTGCCGCCAACCTTTTCATTAACCAGAGCGGCCTGAAGGTCATCACGCTCTTTCAGGACAGGAGCGTACTTGTCTTCAATGGCTTTGATGGCTTCCGCCCGGACCTTATCCACTTCACCGGCATCCACCAGTTTTTTGGCGTCGAGGTTTTTGATGGTTTCAATCGCCTGCAAAGCAGCTTTTGGATCAGCAATGCCCTCAAATGCTTTCAGAGAGGACTCTGCCGCTTCAGCGCGTTCACGGTGCGATTTGGCCTCGCCATTCAGTCTGGAAATCGTGGCTACCGTTCCTACTGCGTCGAAAGCAACTTCTTTGCCATCGTCGTGTACATAAACTGGTTTGCCGTCGCTGACTACCACGTGGCCGTTCTCATCGAGTTTAAGTTTCATTTATGGTCATCCAACCTTGCTGTGAGCCATCCGGCCCGGTTCGCTGCTCTGCATCCGCAGATTTCAGCCATAAAAAAGCCCGGCGGTTAGGCCAGGCGCGTAGGGGTATTCGTGTGTTAAGCGGTGAGGTTGGTATTGATATCCGTCGGCACTGGCGGCTGAGAAGCAATACGCTTCAGCTCATCAGGCCAGGTGAGGTTATCTTTAAGCAATCCGCGCCGCTGGAGTTCGGTGAACATCGTTTCGCGTGAAATCACGTTGGCGATTGCAGCATCAAGCAGCAACTGAGACGTTGCCTCTGCAAGCGAAGCTGCGCCGAAGTCGTTATATATCGTTAACGAGCCGCCAGCCTTCTCTGAAAGCCATTCGGCAGTAATCTGAAGCATCTGGTCGGCTGCATCTTCAAAGTCCTGCACAATGCGCTGTAGCGCGCATGTACCGGCCTCATCTTCAGCCATTGTCTGAGCAACGGTGATTTTGCCAGGCTTGATTACAAGCAACTCAGCACCAATCTGGCGCATCATGTCTTCAAGGCGCTCAAGGTCTTTGCTGCCGGACTCAATCGCCTTGCCGGTATGCTCGACATAACGCAGGTCAGCAGTGACGTTTTCCGCTATTACAGCGCTGGCCGCGCCAACGGTGATTTCTTCATCCTGGCTAAAGCCCTTACCGAAGAGTATCGGCACGCGGGCGACGTGGAGGATGGTCTGCTGATCGCTTTTGGACTGCCAGTGTTCAACATTCAGATAGGCAAGCTCAGAAAGCGGTGGCTTTGAGCACATGAACCCGAGTTTTTTACCGTAAACCGGCACGGCGGGGACAAATTTCAGGCTCGTTACGCCCTCATCATGAAGCACCCATTTGATTTCGCCGGTTGTATCGTTGCGCTGCTCGCGATAAATACGCCAGCGACCACTGTCGAGCACCCGAACCTGCTCAACCTGAACCTCAGAGAACTCATCGGCAGGGTCCTGCTCAGTCACGCACTCGACGAAGCGAAGGTGAGTAAGCAGCTCACGCCCGTTAATACGCTCAGAACGCCAGTCAAGCAGGCTGTTAGCGCAGATTTTCACCCAGTACGGACGAACGCCACTGGCTTTTTGCTCAGCGCGCGTCATTTGACCGGAGGTTTGAGGGTAATCGACAAGCCCGATGCAGATACCAAACCCCATCGCCTCTTCAAGCACACTGGCAAGGAATGAGTGAAGGTTCGTTCCCTGCATGTCGATATCGTCGAACAGTGCCACAATGCTCTCTGGCACATCGTCATTCCACGTCACCGGCCGCGAGAATGGCTTGCCGCTCAACACCTCAACGGTGCGGGCGAATGCCGGGAATAATGTGGCAACCTGCAGGCGACGCTTGTAAAAGTCATTGTCTTCATTGGGCCACTGCGGGAGATAGGTCTTGCCCTCTTCCCGCATTTCTTCGGTGCCGCCCAGCAGCGCGGTAATCATAGGCCAGCATTCTGCAATAGCCTCGACTTTTGCTGATCGCACTCTTACAGAATCTGTCATAGTCAATTCCAGTTATGCAGAAAAATGACGCGTTTTCGTTTTGAATGTGCGCCTGTTGTTTTTGACGACGGCGAAATAGCGGAACCCATCAGAGCTGTGTGATGTCCAGTCATGCAGAGGTTTGTCTTTCCAGCAGCCGCGCTTGTCATCCCACTCCTTGCGGTATCCCTCCAGAGCGTTAATGCCCTGCTCGCACTTCGCCTCATCAAATACGCAGAAAGGTAAAATCTCGCGCACGGCTTCTATGCCGGTATCTACTGATTCACGCGGAACGACGTTGAATTTGATGCTGTATCGCTGACCGTCAATTTCATAGCCATCACGGGCAAGCTCTTTACGTGATTTCGCATCAGAGCCAAATTCACGGTTTTCAATATCGTGCGGGCCCCAGTGCTCACCGTATGTGTAGCCGCGGTCCTTCAGCACCTTCATATAATGACGCAAGCCTTCGCCGCTGTTTTCGTAATGGTCGATAATGTGGAAGTCATTGCCGACCTCACGCACGAACCAGATCGCCGTCGAATCACCCACGCCAATATCCCAGAACGTGTGAACCGGGAGGTGTGGGTTAGCGGGGATCTGACCAATACGGCCATTTGCATACAGCCAGTGGAACTGCTTCGCGTAGTAAGCGCCTTCGACCGACTGCTGGAATGCTTCTTCCGGCGTGGACGGGTATTCGCGCTTCATGTCATCGCCAAGAGTTTTCTCTTTGGCGTAGTACCATGCGCGCTGGCGCTCGTTAATGCTGATGCCTAGCTTCTGCTCAATGTCGTTGAAGTAGTCAATCAGGCGCTGAGGAAGCGGCTCTACCGGGTCAATTGCGTACTGGGGATTCTTCCACCATGAGAAGAAAAAGAACTTCCAGTCGAGCTGCGAAAGTTTCTTGCCCTGCAACTGAGCTTTTTCAGCAGCCTGGCAATACTCAAAGAAGTAACCTGCCCGACCCTCTGCCGTGCTCTCTATCGTGGTGAAGCAATCCGTCGATACCGCCTCAAAAGCACCGGTGACAATTTCACGTGCTTTCTCAGGATGCTTTGCACATATCTTCCCGAACTCAGAGACATGCAGATAGCGAAGCGTGCCACCACGGAACGAGGTGCTGATGTAAAGCGATCCGCCATTCTGGAATACAAGCTCACTGGCAGAGTCGTTGCTTGCCGGATTGCAGCGCTTAAGGAAGTCAGGCAGCCGATCGTAGGCATATTTCACCTTTTCACGAAACAGGCGCTTGGCGTCGTTCAGTGTATGGGCGATAAGCGCGCATCGGGCCGACTCAAATATGGCCGCATCAAGCTGGATGATGCAAACCTCAGTGGTGAAACCTAACTGACGGGCCTTCAGGATGATATTGCGGGTATGCATGCCTTCGAAATACTCAAGCTGCTCACGCGTCATCTGAAAGCGTACTGATTTGCCGTTTTTGTCGGTGATCCAGTAAAGCGTATTCAGACGACGGAGCTTATCACTCAGCATCTCCAGGATTTCGGATTGAAGAGACATGCGATGCTCCTGCTGATAATGCTTTCATCAGGTCAGAGACTTCCTCTTCGAAGCCGTGCTCCACCTTCGTTTGTTCTTTGAATGCCTGAACATCTACATGCTTACCGAGAAGCTCAAGGTTCTTCACCTTGTCAGGCCATTTGATTTTCTTCAGCAGTCCTGCGTTATCTCCTTCGCCAGCCATTGCCATGACGTCTAGTCCGGATAATGATGTGCGCCATACCTTGGGCCAGTCTTTTACCGGCTTCAAATCACCTACATCGGTCAGGATGTCGAGCACGTCCATTTGATCGATTTCGGTAAGGCGACGCAGCACATACGCAGCATCTACGCCAACCTGCTCATTCCTGACCGTCTTAAGCTCCCCAATGCGCTGTTGCACCATGACATTTGATAACAATCGGCTTGATTGTTCCTGGGCGGTTTTAGCACTGTATCCCGCCCTGATAGCTGCCTGTGTTGCGTTGAGGTCAACTATAAACTCACGGGCAAACAGCTCTTGTTTGTCAGTGAGCTTTGCCATTCTGTTTCCTGCTAATAAAGAACTTCCTGACCACTTATCACTGTGGCGATAATGCTGGATGTTCCGGTTTTAGTGAGCAGCACCGATTTACCCGCAGGCACATCGAAGCTGAATGATTTTGTCTTTTGCAGATTACCCGCCAGACCTAACAGAATTCCGTCTGCCATGCGGGCGACTTCTTTGCCATCCACAGTAGCGACGATCTGAAGCGTCTGCCCTACCGTAAGCGTGGCGGTAAGTGTGTAACTGATGGTGTAACTCACCCTAGCGTTTCGGTTAGCATCGACAGTGAATGCGGTTCCTACCGGGCGACCACCTGAAGCAATGACGTTAAACACCGGAGCATTGATAGTATCCAGTTTAGTTTTGTCAGCGGAGGACATCAGACCATTTGCAGATGTGGTTGCCGTAGCGGTGGTTGTGGCATTGCTCCCGGAGGGACCAGCAGGTATCCCGATATCCAGAGTAAACGCTGGCGCAGTGCCGGAGATGCTTGCTGTCGCCTGACTGCCTGCTGAAAGCGTGGTTACCTTGCCTATAGTCAGTAAAGGCGATGATCCGTTGTCACCGGGTTTACCTGCCGGAATACCAACATTCAGTAGTTGATTAGGTGGCGTGCCGGTAATTTCGACCGTGGGCTGGCTACCGTATGGCAGTGAGGTGATGCTTCCAACCTTTAGCCCAGCGCTCTGGATTTTCTGAAATCCGTTGATGGGCAGGATTGCCATGCTTACCTCACGATATGATGACCATTACAGGGGCGCTGTGAGCAGCCCTAATCCATGCAACGGTTGGCGCGGAAATCGTGGCCCATCCGTTTACTCGGTGGCTTGCCATTTTGCCATCTGGCTTGGTTGGTGAGTCACACAGGCGGATCTCACCGCCAATCGACTGAATCACCTTATCCATGGTTCCGTCTGTAATCTGTTGCCAGTCTGCGGTAGCAGTAATGCTGGTTGTTGCCATAGCTACCTCTGAGGTTGATTAACCATTCTGAGGCGCACTGGATTGAATGCGCCTGGGGATGACTATTTGAACCACTCTGCGAACATGATCAGGGAACCAAGCACCGAAACAGCAACGATTGTCGCTATTACCATCTCTTTGAGGCGCTTCATGGCTCACCCGTGAATGTCGGGGTTGTATTGCTCGACTTTGTGACCCTGCTGCGTGAGATAGTGAATGCAGTCTTTAATGCCGTCATGCCGCCCAAGCGCATAGCAGTCTTTGTCGATGCCATTTTCTCTCATGCTGTCCGTCACTTTGCGATCATGACCATTCGGCACGATAAGAACGCTACCGTCACATTTCTCATCGCTGCTACCTGCCTTAAGGTGGATACTCAACCGGGCGGCAGCCTGACCAATTTCGAATGATGAGAGGCTGTGTTCCAGTTTAAGGCGCGCTGCTAAATGGAGGGCTTGCTCACGGGTCATGGTTATTTAGCTCCAGAAACGACAAAGGCCGCATCCTTTACGGACACGACCTCTATTTTGTACATATTTTGACACTTTCTCGGCGCGTTTTCAATATTTATTCACTTTTAACAGCAAGATAGCGGGATTTCACGCCTCATCATCGGCTCTTTAGCTGTGAAGGACTGAATCTTGCCACCACTGAAAACGTCTAACTGTGTCGCGACCTCTACGGCTCCGATTGCATCCTTTCCACAGTGCATTGCTGCACGAGCTATCATGCCGCCGGAGCCAGTGGCGTACCCGTCCAGTTGCAGGCTTATTGATGCATGAGCATCCCCTGTGTTTTTGGAGATGATCCACATTCGGCCTTTGCCGGTTACCGCTAGCGCAGTGAAGCTTGGCTCAGGAGTAAACTGACTCTTGTGCGTCAGGCCAGCCTCCATCATCTCGAAAAGCTGAAGCTCGATGCCGCAGTCCCCGGCAGTTCCTACAGCCAGCACAACCTCGCCATTCACTGACCATTGTTTTTCTGTTGGGGTGAAAATCTTCTGCTCATTGAGCGTGCAGATTACGTCGTTAGAGGTGGACTGACTATCCGAAGCCAGAGTACTTCCATCCCATGCTATCGTTGTCATTCTCACCTCTTTCAGCATTTAATTTTATACGCGCGCCGAGCACATCCTGACTTAATTCTGCATTGTCGAGCGCTTCATAGTGAAATGCTCTGCAATACTTAATAAATGCGATGTCTTTCCATCAGTCCTTCATCACTGCAAACTGGATTTTGCGGGAAAAGATAAAACCGCTGAGGTCGTCTGCATAATGACTGCCGCTGTTTGCCCACCTGCGGCTGGGGTAGAGTATGTCAATCGTTGAACGGGCTATCAGCTTACTGGCGTGGCGACAATCTGAAACTTGTCCATGATATCGCCAATGATACTGTACTTGACGTGCTCCAGGTCATGCTCACTAAGCGCTGTTCCCGACAGCTTCGCCAGGTAAGCATCAGCAATGCTCTGCATTACTTCTGTAGAAGGCGGCACGATCATGACTTGCAACTGTGTGGTCTGCATGATTAATCACCAAATGGATTGATGTGATAGGCCTGTTCGAATTGCTGGCTGGTCAGTTTGGTCACCTTGCCGGTAGTGTTGTCACCGAGGTATACCGCTTCACCTGATTTGGCTTTGACCGCCTTCCAGATGAAGGATGGTACGTTGACGCCGTGACCGATGGTTTTGGTGCCGGGTATCATGCCGGTGATGATGTAAGCACTACCCTCTGCAAGCACCTGCTTTCGCACCGATTCTTCAAGCAAGCGCCACGCTTTTCGGTTCAGATCGGGAAGCTGCGGGGTCATGTTGGCAAGGCTGAATGTATCGAACTGCGCATTAACGTCTGGAGCATCGCCGTTACACGCCATATGGCCCTGGTCATAGCCGCTGTTGTGGTAATCAGATGGCTTCGACTGATACTGCGCCGGAACCTTTGGCTCAGCGTGGAAGCTGTCTTTGCGCTTCATCTGGCCCGCTGTTTTAACTTCGTCGGCGGTCAGGTATTCAGCGGATAACACCGGGTCTTTCAGTTGATAGCTGTACAGAACGGCGTAATCAGTGAAGCAGATTTCCTGGTCGTATTTCACCGCCGGTGGGTTGTCGTTCAGGAACTTACCCGGACAGGTGGATTTTGCTGAGGCACAAAAAGAAAAGGCCACCATAAAGGCGGCCAGGATATATTTGGTCATCGTGGGTTCTCGGTCAGATTTTACAGCCTTCGCAGTCGGCTTCACCTTCATCGATATCAGGCTGGCGTTCTGCCGTTTCTTTTGCTCGTTTTTCGGCTGCGTCTAAATCGCCGATGAAATCCAGATTAAATTCTTCGTCAGCCATTTTTTCTAAAGTCCGTCTGTTGGATGCCGCGCTCTTTCTCAATGATGTTTATCGCCATCTGTACCCAGTAGATGCCCTCACCGATGAGTCCTGACGAGATAGCTTCTTCAGCAGTTCTTAACCGGGCTTCTACATCTTTGGCTTTTTGCAGACTGAATGTTCCATTCATATCAGGCCACCAGTCGCTGTTGTTCTTCGATTAATGGCAGGCGATGCTTACGATCAAAGATGCCTTTAAGGGCTTCTTTACGCTGCTCAAAGTCCCAGCCCATTGATATGAAGACGGTATTGGCACGCTGCAACTCGGTCACACAGTGAATTTGCTCGACGGTAAGGTAGTCACGCATGTTCTCTTTTTTGCCGATCTCATGGTGAACCTTGAACTTGGCTGCGGTCATGCCCAATGCAATGCGGTTGATAAGGTCGGCTTCATTGCTAAAGTGATGCGGAGATATCTGCTTGCCCTGCGCTTCACGCTCACACTTGATAGCATCGGTCATAGGCTTATATTCAAGGCGCGCAGTATCGCGGTATGAAACGCGTATTTTCTCCTTTGCGGCAACCGCATCAAACGTGCGGATAACGTGAAGATTGAATTTTGGGCTAATCCACATCGCGTAGGCATAAACCAACTCTTTGCAAACATATGTGCCACCATTTCGACCTTGTATCGTCAGCACCGGCAAACTACGTGCTTTTCCCGTAGTTTCTTTCTCCAGCAACTCAATCAGCGCCTTAGTCTCGGGGCGGCGCATGAATTCATGTACTTCCATCGACCTTGCAGATCGAGACTCACCCTCTGCATTAACCGCCGCTCTTTGCAAATCGTTCAGGCAATGACGACCATCTTTATCCTGCTTAACAGTTACTTCTGAGATAACTAATTGCATTGCGTTTACCTTTCAGAAAATGAGCCTGTCCCACAGAAATGCCGCCCGAGAGAGTCCGCCGACTTTAACGGCATTTCTCAGGCTCACTTTCTGTAAGGCTCTCGTCGATTTTCAGCGCGTGGGGTGCGCTTTGGGAAGGATGGTGAGATTCAGGGTCTTTATTTGGTTCGCATGGCTCTCACCGGCGCTCGAAACCTGCTGGCTGCAACAGCATTATCAAGCCCACTGGAGGGTGAGCTTTGTAATGGCGTTATTTGGCAATTAATCCGGCATCCTGCTCAGCCCTTATATAGCTTTGCAGCACATCAAGCTTCTTCTGGTCAGTTATTGCACCGGCGCGGATGTCGTAAATGTTTCGTCCAAAATCCTGACTGAATCTGACTTCGGTTCCATCGCCCATGCTGGCGGCGCTGGCAATTGCACCTTTTGACACGTTGCAGGTGGCAAAGTCGGCTTTTGCGAGGCGCAACTCGCGATTACCACTGGTAACAGCATCACGCAAAGTTTTGTTTTGAGCGAGGGCATCGTTTAACTCCTGCGTATGCTGTGCTTCTTTGGCTGCGATCAGGCTGGCGAAGTCATGCTCCAGTTGAGCATTCCTGTCCCTTTGAAGGCTTGCTTCATCGCTTGCCTGCTTAAGCATTGAGGTGGTTTTGTTGTTCAGTGTCGCCATCTCGGCAGTGTGCGCTTTATCAGCAATCCACCATGACGCGGCAGCGCCCAGCAAAGCACCAATCAGCAATGCTATTCCTGCGCCTTTCCAGCCAGGTGAGAATGCTGATGTGATGTTCATTTCGGCGTGTCGTTATTTTCAAACTGCTTAATCGCGCGCGCAATGATGCCGCACACTGACACAAACGCCACGATATAACCGAGGTATTGCGCGGGGATCATGGCTTTCACGTTGTCAGGGATTTGGTCCCATACCGACGCAACCAGAGCCAGAATCGCAAGGATGCGAACTGACCACATTTTCCATAGTTGAGGCAGGTTATCGATGAGTTTCATACTTTGAACCATTGGCTGTATGCGCGATAGTCACCGATAGTCATAACGTTGGCGAGTCTCGCTGCACGGAGTGGAGTTTGCCGCGCCCACAGGCTGTTAAGCATTTGAGTGGCGGCCTGCTGGAACTGCTTTTTAGCTATCAGGGACAGTGTGGTTGTAAAGCCAGTCAACCCCGTGGAGCCCATTTGATAAGCCATATTGAGAAGAACGTCTTTTCTAACTTCATCGCAGGCTTGCCATGCCTGCGCAATTTTGGGATTTGCTGCCAACTTCTGTCGGTATCCGTTCGCGATTTCCTGCATCCAGGCATCTGAGATGCCAGGGCTGATGCTGAATGTGTAATTCGCCAACTTTGCGCCTTTTGGGCCTATCCGGAGGCCAGTTCCAATAGTCGGATAACCTTCCGTGTCGATGTATGGCGCAGGGCTAAACCCCTCATCAGCACGGAGCATTTGAGCGATTTGGCTCATAGAGAATCCTTAAAGTGGGTAGTTCAGGTCAGCGTAGGACTTTGACGGGAGTGAACTGGGTTGCTTTGAACCGGGGTTAATGATGATCACATTCACCCCCTTATCAGGCGTAGTATCGGTCAGCGCCCTTTTCTCTGCATCACGCGCGCGCAGCTCAGTGGCCGCAATACGCCGTGACAGGTCTGAATTTTCTTTCTGCACCTTCATTGCCAGCTCCACCGCCGAATCATTGCTGTCGGTGGTCTTCTGGAATTGGGTGCACATTACAGCGGTAAGTATCATGAAAAAGACGGGCATCACGTTAATTACCAGACGCCCTAATCTGATGTCAGTTTGTGCCATCGTTGTCACCATTATCTTCCTGGCTGAAACCGGGAGGATGTATGCGCTTTATGATCGCCGCCCCCTGCCATCCAGCCAAACCGCATCCGATGCCGAGTAAATACATCGACCATTCTTCATGCAGTCCATATAAAAACATCATAGCGCCTGCGAAAAGCGAAATCAGAACATGGTTGACTAATCGGATCTTGTCCGTCTCAGCCCTGTTAGCATACTTCGCCACCGAACCTACGAGAGTCATGATTATCGCCAGTAGCAACGCCGGTACGAAATCAATCCCGTTTGCCATTGCTTAGTCTCCACCACATAGGTGGCTGCGTGTGTACAAGCACCTGACCAACAAGGTCAAACAGACCAAGCCAGGCCGCGATAAAGCGACCCTCACTTTTGAGGGACTTGTTCAAAAATTAAGAATATTGCCGTTGCTTATTGAACAAATCCGACTTACTTTAAACCCGTCTGATCAGACTGGATGGGCCTCGGTTTTGTTCGTGATTGAATCCATGAGCAAAATGTTGGCTGAATGTTCCACCATTCAACCATCGCCCATTTTCACGACATATTTTTACGACACGATAGGTTTGACTCAAAGACCGTTGACGCTTCGTTAAGCTATGCAGGCAAGGTGATCGTCATTCTTTAGTCTGAGAGTCAAATACGAGAAAGGGCCGCGAAAGCGACCCTTTTTTGTTTGATGCCCCACCCGGCGCTTATCTCCGGCACTCGCAATGGCTTAGCTCTTGAAGGGGCAGTAGTAAATTTACTGAATATTGCCAAATGCGTTTTTGCAATAAATCACATTTTTAAGATTACTCTGACGCAAGTGCGATTAACAGCATGGCGGGTCCGCCCAGAGCAAATTATGTGTGATGGCCGGGACTGATTCCGGCTTTGTCTGCTTTGTGCCTCGGGAGGATTTACGGCCGCGAACCGTATCAGACATTGGAGATACACTGGAGTCAACAGCACCCTCTAACCATTGCGGATCAGCCTCCGCACTCACCACAACGATAGGCCGCCTGTTTCACAACACGAGTTCATCGCCAAGCGATCCCACGTCAGGCAACCTATCTGTTATGGGCTCCGTTTCGTGGAGCTAACGGCGGATTATAAGCCCGCGCCTGCAGGGTACTTATTTTAAGCTTTAATGCTCATGCCCTCTCGCCATGGTCTACCATCGCGAAAAGACACATAAATAAAAACGCCCTGCCAGGCGGTTCACTCTGGAGGGCGTTTACGTTGCAGCCTTTCTAAGCAGGAAAAGGTACTGTGTTAATTGTGTTGCTCAACTACTTCTGTCCCGAGCATAACAGATTTATACCAGGTACTCGGCGTGTTTTGCAAATTTATTTGCACGATAGAAACAACTAAGCAGCAATATCGTGACTTTTAGCACCAATTTCTTTCTTCACTGCGTGATAAACCGCAGCCTCAAGCAGTTCCCGGCACCATCTGATACGCCACCGGCAGTATTCGAACTCCACACCGGTAAGTTTAGACAACTCTCTGGCAATATCTTGCGAGCTCTTGCGATCGCAGTAGTATTTAATAGCTACAGCGCGGATGGGATTGTTTGGCGCAAACAGCTTACACATGACGGATTCAACCAAATCAGCATCTTCTTTGTCGTTGGCGCGGTCGAGAAGATTGCTGACTGAATTACCCGGACTGAGTATCTGCTTTGCTTTCAGGAACAACTCGTTCCCGCTGTAGCCCTGCTTGTGAAGGTTTTCGACTGTCTGAATTATCCGCTCTGATTCGCGGTCATTCCACTCTTTGCGGACCATCAGGCGACCAATGACGCTGCATTTCTGCGTATCTGGCCCTTCTGAACCGCCGTACTTCTCGCCCCATACATCAAGCAGGCACCGAACCCAGGCGCGTTGCAATGGGGTTATGATCTGCACTTTGCCGAGGTAACGCTTCTTCACTTCCGATTTGCGCGCACAGGTTGTCAGCTGCGTGAACTGTTCGTTCTTCATGGTTGCCTCTGGTTAATCTGGATTTGTTTTTCAGAAGGGTGTAATCGGTGCTGAATGGAATGTTTAATGCTTTGCTGCTGAGTCGGAGTAATTGCCAGTATTGCCTGAGGTCATTCATCCTTGGCCTCATGAATCATCAGGAAAACAATCATGGCAGCGCGCAATGGGCTTTCGCTATCATGTTCGTGTGAATCTCCCCATTCTTTGATAGCTCTCCATCCTGATCCATAAAGCTTCCGCAAAGAAATATCATTCTCTTCAATGATATGGCCCGCATCAGCCCATGAACCACATGGGTTGAACTCTTTCCAGCCAAGACACATGGAACCAAACTCACCTGTCGGCTCACCATATTCGTGAATGAACGTCAGTCCTCTGGCTTGTGTGTAATCACCAAATTTCTGTGTCGCAGCCGCGACCATGCCGTTAATCTCAAAATCACTCATCTCGCTGTAATTTTTCACGCTCATTCCCTCTCAAATATCAATGCAGTTGTTTATTCATCGTGCCGGAACACTCTTCAGAAGGTGTCAGCGCTATGACCAGGTCTTGCCCGTCTTCAAATGACCAGATGACGGCGTTGTTGTCGCCCTTCGAGTCTTCCGCGCAGTCTTCCACGTAACAGCGGCACATGTTCATGACCACGTTGACCGGGTCCACGCCATCCATCTCCATTTCTTCCATAAGGCCTTCAAAACGCTCTACCCATCGCTGAATGTTCATAGACACCTCTTGGTCAGTAAAACTTACCGGTGGCGCGCAGAAGGTCATCCATGCGCTGTATGGGGCTGTTCGTTTTGCACTCCTGGAAGATGCGATTACCTTCTGTGGTTTTTCCCTTGCACAGGAAAACCATTGTTCTGGCATTGCGTCGGGCTTCTCGCCGCGCTAAATCACGCTCGCGGATTCGCTCCATCTTCAAAAGCTGGCGCTCGCTGGGTGATTCCTTCACGTAGCGCTTGCCCTGATAGCCGTTGATTTCGTAAATGACGCCAAGGTCAATCATGGCCTTGATCGCTTTACGGACGGTTGGAAGTGAACAAAGGAAGATGCGTTGAATCTCACGGATGGAAAGTGTTGGCTGATTGTTGAGTGCGACTTTGACCTGCTCAATGCCGCTATCAAAGCTGATTGCTTTCATGACTTACTCCTGCGGTTTTTTCGGGGCATCGCATCCCAACTCTGGATGTGTGCTGGCTGGATTACTGGGTAAATTGGCCGAAACTGGTAAAGTAGCCGACGCCATTTGGCTTTGAGGTATTCAGTCATGGTTTAGCCTCAACCCCAATTCCGCCGCAGCGATCGCATACTTTCTTCGCAACATTGCCAGTGAGTGTTGGCGATCCCCATTGAATGCATGAGTAATCAGGCAATAGTTTTTCGCCTTTGCATTTGAAACATCTCTGACTGAGGCTGCTATTTAGCGATAATTTTCTTAAAGGCTGATTTAGGATAATTTGATTCATAACTAGGCTGCCTCTCTCTGTTTAACCAATGCCCGCGTCAAAGCCCTGTAATGCGCTCTAATCGCGTACAGTTCATCACGGGTGTATCGGTGAGGGTTGTTATCTGATTCGAGCGCCTCGACGCGCTGAATGCCGATTTTTGCTATGAGGTTGATGCGGTAGGGTCCGATATTGCCGGAGTGGTGGGTATTACAGGATGCGCACTGTGAGTGAACATTATCCTCGTTGAAACGTAACTGCGAAGCCGCTGCAGTCGTCCGAAAATGCCCGGCGTGGTAACTGACCGCCGTTGTGCTCCCGCAGCTTATACAGACATCACCATCTCTCGCCCTGATGTAATCGTTAAACGCCCGCTGGGTCATAGCTATCCAGTGGCTTAACGGCTTTACATCGGCTTTGCGTTTGTTCCATGCAGCGCGCTGCTCTTTCTCCAGGCGCTCTTGCTTGCGCTCGGATATCTGGTTTGCGAGTTGGATGGCACATTTGGGAGAACAGACGGTCTGGAGGCTGTTGCGGGGGATAAATTTTTCAGGACAGATTTTGCATTTTCTCAGCTTCGGCTGTTTTAAGCCTTTAGCCATGACGCCTCCTTTTTTTCTTTGCAGCTCTTCTTGCGGCAGCGAACCCCCCATTTCTTTTTGGCTTTTCTTGCCAGCTTTCGACGGATTTACAATTTATGGCTGAAGCTGGCGCATCTTCAATCAGACTATTTCGAGCTATCTCCCTTGATAATAAAACCAACTCTGCGACATGAGAAAGAGATCGCTCCATTAGTACTGGAAGCATTCCCAAAACAAGAATCCTAGGTGATTTCATCATCTTCTCCCATTAGCCCGTTTGGATCTGACATCAGCCAGAAGTTGAGGCAATCGGTGCAGGCATATACCTCGAATGGTTTGAGGCTTATTCCACAGCCAACGCAGGCAATAACAGATTGCCCGCCATCGCCAGTAGGCTGACTTGATTGGGTTGTGTCGCTCATGATTCTCCCATTCGATATCGCATTCACACTGGTTGCAGTTAGCGCCGTAATGGTATTTATCCTCTGAGGTGAGGGTGGTGTGACATCGACAGCAGCGGTCATTCATAATTGATTGTCCATTTCTCAACCGTGGAGTATTTGATCAACCCCTTTTTGCGAAGAGCTTGTAACCGGCGGTCGATAATGCGGAAAGCCTCACTTTTTATTTGCTGCTCAAGTAATTTGGCTTGCTTATTCACCTCTCCAGTATCGATTTTTGCGAAAGTATTATTTCCTGATGCGACACTCTCCTGAATTAGCATGTCCAGAAAGGTGTAATCAGCCTTTGATGTCATAACCTGCTCCACATTGGGTTTTTATACTGCCTGGTTGGTATTGGCCTTTCCCGATAGGTTGGCAACATCGCAGTGACAATCCATAGCCGCGGGTCGAATGCGAGCGATTTGGTTGCCTGGATGTTTCGGAGTTTGTATCGGGAGAGGAGTTCGTCAGCGGTGGACGCGTCGCATGCGTCATGCACGAAGGGTGTGATTCGCATCTCTGCACCTCATACCGCCGGTTACGGCCCTGACTGATTCAAGATATTCAGGGGGTTTCTTAAGGCCCAGTTCACGCGCCTTGTTTGTAACCTGCTGGCGTGGCTTATCAAACAGCGATGCCAGAAGGTCAGTTGCCGTGGTGGCATAGTCTCTAATCAGGATGTCGAGATTTTCAGTCGTCCATGTGTTTCGCATGGCTCTATCCTCGTCGATTGTAGTTGTGTACATGGCGTTACGGTCAGGGTGGGTGCGGGATACTTCCATAACGCCGCCAAAGCGCTGATAGACGCTGTACCGGATATTTCTTCTTGCAGACATCCAGTCTGCTTCTTCGATTGCTGCTGATATGTCGGTGAAGGGTGTCATTTGCTCTTTCCAAACCTCTGAGCCCATTCGATTTCTAATCGGGCCTCGTCGCTGAATTTCACGTTTTGCTCTGTGCCAAACCAGTAAATTGCCTCAATGACCTCTACCATTTCGCTTACCCGCATTTTGCTTGTCCTCGAGCCGAACATGACCACGCCGCCGCCGATTCCTGGTGCGGTGCGCTGCTGTTCGTTTTTGGTTTTTGCTACGAGGGCAGTGATGAGGTCTTTCCAGTCGTCTGGCGTGTATTTCTGTCCGTACCAGGTAACCTGTGCAGAGAGGTCATGCAAAAGCGGCCACATGCGGCGGTTTTGGTCTGGGCTTCGCTTGCGTTCCTGGATGACGATTTCGACTGGCTTATCGGGATTGGCTGGTAGTTGCTGAATGGCGCTGATGCAGTTCTGTCGGATGCTACTGTTACGAAGCAGGTAACGTTGTGTCTCCATTTCGATATCTCTCTTCGATAGCTTTCTGAAGCCACGTCAAAGCCTCATCGGCGATGCGCTCTTGGCCCGGTGAAAGCTTGGTGTCTTTGAGTGTGTCTATTACTTCGAAGGCCTTGCGGAGTGGGTCAGGCCGGAGTGGGATGACGTTGTTCATAATTACCTCACCACATCAAATCATCGTGAGCCGGCCCCGCATCTTCAAGGCTTAGCAATACATATCCAGGCAGATAAGCGGAAACGTCTGCTACATGTGAAATCATCCTTATAGCGAATCGACCAGTGAAGTTATTTCCATCCCATTCGCAAAGATTTAAAGTGTCTCCTTGCTTATAGTCGCGTTCATTCTTGCGCAGTTCCGCCCGCTTGATGCCAGATTCCACCGGTTCGTAATGCTCAGGTAAAATTTTCAGTCCATGCTCTGTCATACTTCCCCCTGCTTGCTTTTCAATGCTGCCTGCCATACCTTGAGCGCTTTCCGTGTTTTCATGCTTCGGTAAGTGCGTTTGGTTTCATCGTTGAAGCTCATGTCGTATTCACACTGATTTATGGCCCACAGGTGGAATGACTGCCGCTCCATCTCATCGTCGCTTGCTTCACTGGCGGTTAGTTGGTGCATGAGTCCTCCGGTGGTGGTGGCAGCGGTTGCCAGTGGCTGAACATCTCCTTGTGATAAGTTTGTTCGTCAAAATCAGTCCATTTTTCTGAGATATTGTCCCAGCAAATGACTTGCTGATTTGCCCATTTTGCATACACCAGAACCCATTCTTGCGGGCCGGGATATTTTTCACTGCACTTAATCCATTCACTCATCCTAAAACCCTCCCCCTCTCTTCGGTTTAACCGGCTGCTGGCGCGAGTCCATCAGCCTGTAGGCTATGATGTCATCATCCTCACCGCTATGATTCCACACCCAAAAGTGAGCCATACCAGTTCCCTGCTCGTCATTCCTGAATCTAACTTCGCAAAAATCCATATGCTTTAATGGTTGCTCTCCGCCACCCCACTCTATCCACTCCCCCTCACCCCGCTCCTGCTGCTCCAGTATGGGGAGTGCAATCTCAAGGGCTTGCATGTACAGCTCTTCCTTCAGAGTTAATACACAGTCATCCTCCCAAACTTTAAGTTTTTCCAATTCTCGGCGTGCGATTTCAGCGGTTAGCTTGTTCATTGGGTGCCTCCGTAGCGCCAGTCATTGGCTGGCTGCTCTTTGTTTTTATTGTCGGAATACTGCTGCGCAGCGTGACTCTGGTCGATGTTGACGAAGTGACCATTCTTCCAGCCCATATAGAACGTCTGAGGCTGTCCGGAGCGGTATTTTCCGACGATGATTTCTGCGATGCCCTTCATATCGCTGTTTTCGTGATAAACCTCATCCCGGTATGGGAAGATAATCACATCAGCATCCTGCTCAATAGCACCAGACTCGCGTAGGTCTGACATCGTTGGCCGCCTATCAGCCCGGGCTTCGACACCGCGGTTAAGCTGCGACAGGAGGATGACTGGCACTTTGTTGCGCAGACAGAACTGCTTCAGCTTGCGGGTGATTTCGGCAATTGCCAGGTCGTTACGCTCTGCTTTGGGCTTCTTCATAAGGCCGAGGTAATCGATAGACACGAAGCTCAGGCCCCCATCCATGTTCATGCGCTCGGCGTGGGTGATAATTTCGTCAACGCTGAGGGTTTCATCCAGAACGTAGTTATCTTCGTTTTGAAGCTGCGAAGAGGCGTTAGTGAGGCGCGTATACTGCTCGTCAATCATGTCCAGTGGGTTGCGCAGCGAGCCGAGAGAGATGCCGCCGCGGTCTGCGACGAAGCGCTCAACGACCTGCATGTCAGACATCTCCATCGAAATCATCAGGCCTTTGCCCTTCTGCCGGCCGATTGAGTTACCGATGTTTATTGCCAGCTCTGTCTTGCCCATGCCAGGGCGTCCAGCGATAACAATCAGGTCGGTGCGGTCGAATCCGCCATAAGCTTCATCCATCGCCTCGATACCGGTCTTGAGGTAGAGGCCGGACTCATGGCCTTCCATTCGCTTTTCAAGCACCTGCATGTAATCCGGCAGCATGTCGCCAATGCGGCGCGGGAGACGGTCGGTAGTTTCAAACTGGAGTCTTGAGATGATGCCGGTCGCTTCGGCAATGCTCTCGTTGATGTTCTGCGTATTGGCGTTAGCGAGCATCTCAGCCGCTTTTGTCAGCTCTGCAGCTCCCTTGCGGAGCATCCAGCACTGACGAACCAGCTTGGCCCACGCCTTGATATTTGCCGCGGTCTTGCATTTGAAACCAACGGTCATGACGTGATCGCGCGTTTCTTCCGGTACCGCTGCGCCCACGGTGAAAGGGTCAATCGGTTCGCACTTATCGATGAACCGGCAGATGACCGCGTAAATCTGGCGCAAGTGATGATTGGCGAAAGCCTCGGCGGGGAGCTTTGCAGCGATATCGCGGCAGTCGATGTGATCGCCCTTGACCATCATCGAACCAACCAGCTGCTGCTCGAAATCTAAACTGTCCATTTCAGGCCTCCTGGCTGATGATTTCGTCGATTTTCTTTTGGGTCAGCGCCGTGTCGATGCCGTAACGCTTTCCGCCAGGATTAGCACCGCAGGCCCAATCGGAAGGCTGGTAGCCAAACTCGATATAGCCATTCACGAAGGTATCAATTTGCTGGCTTGGGCGACCGGTCTCTTTGCAGTGCTTCAGGTGGGAGTCGTACAGGCGCTTGATGCCCTTCTCGGTCGTTGCGCTGATGCTGAGGATTTTCGGCAGGCCGAATGTTTCAGCTTTGCGGTTCCATGTGTCTTTCAGGCGGTCACGGTCGAATTGGTATTTGCTGACTGTCTGGCGCTTTGGTTTTTCTTCAGAAACCGATGAATTCCCCTCTGGGGATATAGGGGTTTCTTTTTTCTTTTGAATAGTTTCTTTTGTGTGACTCTGTTTTGGTGACAACCCTGTCACCGTTTTGGTGACATTATTTGTCACCAATGCAGTGACATTATCACCAGAGTAGTGACACCCGGTCACACGCCACTCCGAAACCTCTTTGTTAGGGCCAATCTTGTTACCCTCGCGGATGATGACTTTCATCTCGATAAGCTCATTCTTGGCCTTATTAACTTTCTGGCGGGGAAGTCTTGTCAGCTCTGCAAGCTGGCTGTCGGCAATGCGGTCCATCTTCTTGCCAAAGCCATATGTTTTACGGCAGATGGCATGTGCTACCTTGCTCTGATTCTTCGTTAAATCAGCACCGATAAGCTCGTCATACAGCGCATTGGCAAGACGGGTGAATCCATCTTCCAGTTGAGCCACGCGACGCTCCATACCCTCCGTAGAAGGGCGATAATCTGATAGGTTACGTACAACACTCATTTGCCCTTCTCCTTCACCTTATGCTCTTCCAGTATCTCTCTCAGCTTCTCAGCCAGAATCGGGTTACATGAGCGCAAATATCGGGATCGGGTAATGTTTTTGTGTAAATCCGCTTGGTACACAACGTGTTTCTTTGGCATAATTACTCCTGTGAATTGATCCAGTCATTTCGCGTCAGGCCTCAAAGTTGTTGGCGCAACTTGAGGCTTTTTCTTTTCCCATCGCAGCTGCAACCGCTTGCCGGGCAACTTCTGCGATCAGGCTCGTTTCCCAAACCTTCTCAAGCAGCACGAAAACCGTTGCCATATCGCGCAGGTTTAACCGGCTTACTTTCGATTCATGCCATCCGGCCTCATCAGCCAGAACGCGCTGACCTTTGTGCGTCAGACGACTTCGTAACTCTGTCTCTACTTCGTTGATCAACTTGCTGTTTCTTGCTTGTTCCATGATTAATAATTTCCTTGTAGGTAAATGATTGCGTGACATTGCGGTGAGCAAGTCACTTGGGTTAATGTGATTTGTTTTTTTGTGCACCATTGACAGTCATCCATTGACCACGCCGGGCACCCGACCATATACCAGGCCGTTTGGTACTAAAAGTACAAATTATTTACGCAGCAATTTGCTGTTTACTGATACGTCGAATCTCTGCTGCTGAATACTTGCCGCCAGATGCTTTAGCAATCTTGCCTGCATAGTCCGTTTCGCCGGTGAATTCCGTACGAGGCAAGGCACCACGTTCGATCCACTTGTAAACGGCCTTTGGAGTTAGGCCGCAAATATCAGCCACTACAGAGACACGAACACTTTTAATGACGTCGGCTAACGTGATTAAGGTCATGCAATTCTCCAGCGGTTGAACTTGGAGTTCATATTATGTCGGAACTGAAAGTACAGTCAACTAAATATATGCTTGAACCTATGGTTCTTAAAAAAGAGCGTGAAAAGTTCTCGCATAGGCTAGCGCTGGCCTGTGATAAGGCGGGAATACCTGATAGGGGTCGGCAGACCGAACTGGCCTTAAGGTTGAAGTTGACTCCAAAGGCTGTAAGCAAGTGGTTTAACGATGAGGCGATACCCAGAAAATCTGTCATGGATCAATTAGCGGCGCTTCTTGGAACTAGCTCACAACACCTGTATGGATATACAGATGATGATGGTATAGACTCAGGTCATTACCAAAAAAAACTGGACGTTTATAGGGTCGATGTTTTAGACGTTCAGGCTAGTGCGGGGCCGGGAACGATGCTGAGTACTGAGTTTGTTGAGAAGATAAGAGCCATTGAGTACACCAATGAGCAAGCCAGATCCATGTTCAATGGAAGACCTCAAGAAACGGTGAAAGTTATAACTGTCAATGGCGATAGTATGGAAGGAACCATAAATCCCGGCGATGAGATATTCGTTGATATCTCGGTTAACCAATTCGACGGAGATGGCATTTATGTGTTCGTATTCGGTAGGTCACTCCACGTAAAAAGACTCCAAATGGTCAAGGACAAAATTTCAGTGATCTCAGATAATGCCGCGTACGACCGTTGGCATATCGAAAAAGACGAAGAAGACCAGCTTTTCATCATGGCAAAAGTACTAATCAGACAATCAATAGACCTTAGACGCTTCGGATAGAAAATATTTTACCTTTAAGTTCATAAGCATAACTACTTATGAACTTTTTTTATCTTAATTTTGTACTTTAGGTACTTTACATAAATGAACTTTAAGTACATTATGAACCCATGTCGAACGGCGCGACATTAAACCATGCGTCGGGAGCGCGGCGGGTTCAGGATGAACGGCAATGCTGCTCACAAGCGAAAAGCATTCTAAATATCCCTTACCGAGAGGTATTCAGAATGCACTACAGCAAGAAGTATGCAGACATGGTTGATTCAGGCTTAATTATCTATGAGCCCGAAACAGGGAAATTTTTTACCAAAGACGGAAAAGAAAGGCGCATGTTCACTGATCATCGTGGCTATTTACGGTTCAGCGCTAACAAGTATGGAGTTGTTATAGCTCACCGCGCAGCATGGCTACTTCACTATGGTAGCCTACCGGAGACGCATATAGACCACATTGATGGTGACAAGCAAAACAACAGGATTAACAACCTCAGGCTGTGCACTCACAATCAAAATCAGCACAACCAAGGGATTAGAAAATCCAATAGCAGCGGATACAAAGGGGTGAGTTTTATGAAGTCTGCAGGCAAGTGGCAGGCTCAGATTTGCTGCAATAGCAAAATAAAACACCTCGGTTTATTTCTTCACAAAGAAGACGCTGCACATGCATATGACATTGCTTCCCTAGAACTTCATGGCGAGTTCGCCTGGACAAACTTCCCTAAACATATTTATCAGGATGCAGCCTGACAGTATCCCGCGCAATCAACTCCCCTTCTCTGCGTAGTAAGCATGAGAGTGGGTCAGCTTGTTTGCCAGAGGTTGCGAAATACGCTGCAGGGTATCGCAACACCAAATCAATCACCGCGAGGTAGTTATGGAATTTAAAAAATACGACTGGGTTACCTGGTCTAAATAACTGCTCGGAATAGTAGATCACTTAGAGGGAACTCAGTCCGGTTTATGCGATCTGATCAATCGCTGAATATCCCAAATCACCAGCCGGACTGAGCAATGTCGATCATAGCACCAATACCCAGAACCGAACGACGCCTGATGCAGAAAACTATCCATAAAACAAAGGACAAAAACCACGCCCGGCGGCTCACCGCCATGCTGATGCTGCATCGTGGTGACACCGTCAGTCATGTTGCCAGAACACTCTGCTGTGCCCGCTCATCGATTGGT
>NZ_VZPF01000022.1 GCF_008801695.1 Pantoea stewartii subsp. stewartii | reverse complement strand
AATGGAGGCGAAGCGCCTCAAGGAGCCATGTCCGGTGTTTCACGCGATAGTGTCCATTAAAAAATGATGGACACTATTTTCCCGGAACCGGAGCCCGCTGCACAGACGGTTTAAATGTGACGCTTACGGTTTCCGGGCAGACCAACCGCAACGCAAGCGGATAGCCGCGTCAGCACAGATGACGGAGCGTGGTCGCTGATGTCGCGTCGTCACCCTGATGCGCTGAGGGTTTAGCCGCACATATCATCGTCACCTTTTAATCGGCAAACAGCGCGTTGATCGCATGAGGATCGGGTTGTCCGGTACGCCTTTATGTGATGGCGAAGATGCGGGTGCCGGTGAAGAGGGATGGGGCCGGGCAGAAAAAGAAAGGGTGTTAACGACTGAAAACAAAAACGCCGACACAAGTGTCGGCGTTCAGGTGCGGCAGGCTAATAAAAATTAACCTGCAACCACGTTCACGATCAGTTTCGCGAATACTTCGCTGTGAACCTGGAAGTCCACTTCGTGCTCACCGGTGGTGCGCAGAACGCCGTTCGGTAAACGAACTTCGCTCTTAGCAACGTCAACGCCAGCTGCAGTAACAGCGTCAGCGATGTCGCGGGTACCGATGGAACCGAACAGTTTACCTTCATCGCCTGCTTTAGACGTGATGGTAACAGTGCCCAGTGCGTTGATTTTTTCTGCGCGCGCGTTAGATGCTGCCAGAACGTCAGCCAGTTTGGCTTCCAGTTCTGCACGGCGTGCTTCGAAGAATTCAACGTTTTTCTTGGTAGCAGGAACAGCTTTACCCTGAGGAACCAGGAAGTTACGAGCGTAGCCCGCTTTAACGTTAACCTGATCACCCAGGCTGCCCAGGTTTGCTACTTTATCAAGCAGAATAACTTGCATTACCTTATCCTCTTAAAGTCGTTAATGGACAGTTGCCGATTACTGATGACGATCAGTGTACGGCAGCAGAGACAGGTAACGCGCGCGCTTGATAGCACGAGCCAGCTGACGCTGGTATTTTGCGCGAGTACCAGTGATACGGCTTGGTACAATCTTGCCGCTTTCAGTGATGTAGTTTTTCAGCGTTGCGATATCTTTATAATCGATCTCTTGAACGCCTTCCGCGGTGAAACGGCAGAACTTGCGACGACGGAAATAACGTGCCATTTGGCTAGTCTCCAGAATCTATCAATTCAATCTGCTCGGCATGTAACACCATTTTACTCTGACCATTTCGCGCCTGATGGCAGCTAATAAAGCCTTCGAGAATGAGTTGCGTGCCGACCGTTATATGTTGAGTAATCACCTGATGGGCGCTGCCGCTAAGAATAACAGGCATTCGACACCAGGCTTGCCGGTGAAATCCGGCTTCCATCTGCACCGAGTTGTGCTCAAGCACGAACTGACAGTGCGGAATTCCTGACGGGCTAATTTTTCGAACTGGCGTCTTACACACGGTGCCAGACAGGCGCAGCCGATTAACCGTCACGATGGATTACTCTTCAGAATCCCCAGCATCTGAGTCATCAGCGGATTCGTTAGCAAAATCTTCGCGGCGCTCACGACGCTCGTCTTTCGCTTTAACCATCGGTGATGCTTCAGTTACCGCGTTTTTAACGCGCATAACCATGCTGCGGATAACGGCGTCGTTGAAGCGGAAGTTCGTTTCCAGCTCGTCAATCACTTCCTGCGGCGCTTCTACGTTCATCAGAACATAGTGTGCTTTGTGCAGTTTGTTGATTGGGTAAGCCAGCTGACGGCGGCCCCAGTCTTCCAGACGGTGGATCGTGCCTTCTGCACCAGTGATAGCACCAGTGTAACGCTCGATCATGCCAGGAACCTGTTCGCTCTGGTCAGGATGAACCATAAATACGATTTCGTAATGACGCATCGAAATTGCTCCTTACGGATTATTCAGCCTCCTGTCAGGGTCAGCTGCGGCCCACGGAAGCAAGGAACGTTATAGGTTGTGAATCACCGAAATGACACACACCTCTGAATGCAGCTGAAAAATTGACGCGTAATCATACTGGCGTGGGCGGACAAACTCAAGCGGGGATTTCATTTAAATCGGCGGGAGACCGCCCCGCTCCCGCGCTTATGTGTGAAAAGCAAGCAAGGGCCAAAGCAAGAGGGCGGTTTCGTTAACGGATCAGAGTTGACGCTTAAAAAAGCTGACCAGCGCGGTCAGACCTGACGGCGTAATTTTGTGTCCGATATGCGTTTCGGACAGCGTGGTCAGGTGGGCATCAAGCCCCTTTTCGCGTAATGCCCGATCCAGGCGCTGAGTTTCAGCAAAAGGCACCACTTCATCGGCATCACCGTGCCACAACAAAAGTGGCCGGTTCGCCAGGTTCTGCAGCCGGGCTGAAGGATCATAGTCCGCCAGCGACGCCATACGTGCTGTGAACTGGGCTTTCTGTTCTTCGTTCGTTACCACCACAGGCGGAAACAACGTATGACTGAGCTGCATAAAGTAGCCTGACCCCATCATGCAGGCAACGCTGTGGATGTGTGAATAGCGCGCCATAATCCCCAGCGCCGTCATGCCTCCCATTGAGGCGCCAGCAACGGCAAAGCGCGCATCGGCAATCAGATCGTCGGCACGTAAGGCGGCCTCGATAGCCGGAAATTCATCAATGTTCTGTTTGAGGATGTCCCAGAAATGGCGCAACCGCGTCTCGGCATCACCGTTATAACGCGCACCATGCATGTCGGCATCGGGCATAACGGCACGGAAGCCTGCCTGCGCCAGCGCAACGGCAAAGTAAGCGTACACCTCTTTGGATGAGGTAAACCCGTGATAGAAAACGAGGGTGGGTAAGCGCTGGCGACGCTGACCCGCAGGCGCAGCATGCAGGCACTCGATTCCTGCAAACCTTTCCGTGGTGAGCTCTATCATTTTTTCTCCTCTCCGACGACAAATTGAGACGACATATTAGGGGTTTAATGTAATTCCGCGCTTCACAACATCATAAAGGCAATAATTTCTTAACTAAACATTTGCGCCGCGCTGCCGTTGTTAGTGCATATTTGACAAAAAATAAAGGTACTTTATGAAACGTTTCTCTCTCAGCAGAACAAGCCTTGGAGTGAAGCTGTGCGACTTAACTTCAGTAAGTGTAGGCGTTTTATTGTTAGTTTTGACGCTGATTCAAAGTCAAAATGCTTCACGCCAGTTGGAAAGTCTCGCCATGGATGACATGGTCAATCAGGTGCAGGGCATTACTGAAATGGCGTCCATGTTTAACGCGACGCTGACGCAGGAAGTGGGCAATTATACTCAACTGTTTGTCAGCTTTTTGCCTAAGCGTTTCAGCCGCGATGAAACTTCACGTATTCAGGTGGGCGAGTTTTCAACACCGACTCTGCGGGCCGGGCTCAAAACGCTGAACCTCGATCAAATTGCCGTAGATGATTTTACGGATCGTACGTCGGCCGTCGCCACCATCTTTGTGCGTGATGGTGATAATTTCATTCGTGTTTCCACCTCGCTGAAAAAAGAAGATGGCAGCCGGGCCATTGGCACCCAGCTTGATCGGACCAGTGGGGCCTGGAAAAAAGTGACGCAAGGCGAGATCTACCGTGGACTGGCCACCCTGTTTGGTCACCGTTATATCACGCAGTATCAGCCCGTTAAAGACGACAGCGGTACCGTGATTGCCATTATTTTTGTTGGCGTACAGATCGATAAACAGTACGGCCTGATGCGCGAAAAAGTGCTGGCACGTCGTCTGGGCGACAGTGGGCATTTCTACGTGTTAAACGGCACGCCAGGTGCTATGCAGGGGCAGTACCTGTTTGATAAACAGGCTGAAGGTAAACGTCCCGACTGGCAGGAGGGCGTGCTTAACGCGATGCTGACGCAGCCTGAGGGCGTACAGCAAGCCGATATTGATGGGGAAACCAAAATGCTGGCCTGGCAACAGTTGCCTGGCTGGAACTGGATTGTGGTCGGTGAGGTCAACCGCGACAGCCTGCTGGCACCGGTGATTCACAGCCGCAATATGTTCCTCATAACCGGCCTGATTCTGGTCTTGCTGTTTGCGCCGTGTTTTGTCTGGTACAGCCGTCGTGCCATTACGCGTCCGTTACAGCAGGTCATCCATTTGGCTGAGCAATACGCGGCCGGTAACTTACTGGTTCATCTGGCTACGACGCGCCACGATGAAGTGGGTCAGCTGATTAATGCCATTAACGGGATTGGCGAAGGGCTGGAGAAAATAGTCGCGCAGGTTCGCCGTGCCGCGCAGGAAATCAGCGATGGCACGGATACCATTGCCGCCAGCAGTCACAACATCAGTGAGCAAATTGGGCGCCAAGCAAGCAGCGTTGAAGAGACATCGGCCAGCATGGAGCAGTTTGGTGCGACCGTTGAGCATACCGCCGACAGCCTGCGTCAGGCCATGTCGCTGGTGGCCGAGGCCAGCAGTATTGTGGATAACGGCAACCAGACGGTCACCCGTTCGGTCAACACCATGTCCGCCATTAACGTTTCGTCGCAGAGCATCGCTGACATTACGCACGTTATTGAGTCCATTGCCTTCCAGACCAATATTCTGGCGCTGAACGCCGCGGTGGAAGCCGCCCGGGCGGGTGAGCACGGGCGCGGCTTCGCCGTCGTTGCCGCCGAAGTACGGGCGCTGGCACAGCGTTCCGCCCAGGCAGCAAAAGAAATTGATACGTTGATTGCGACCTCAATACGTCACGTTGCTGAAGGCCATGCATTGTCGGAACAAACCCGCGATGCGATGAGCGAAATTGTGACGCATATTGAGCAGGTTCAGGCGTTAATGGGTGAAATTAACGTCGCCGCACAACAGCAAACGGCAGGCATTGGCCTGGTTAACCTGGCGATGAATCAGATTAGCCAGGCCACGCATCAGAACAGTGAACTGGTTACGCAGGCAGAACAGACAGCCCAGAGCCTGAGTGATAAAGGCCACCACCTGACGCAGCTTGTCAGCGTTTTCTCGATTAAGTCGTGATGATCGTGGGGCGGTGGCTTACACTTATCCTGTTAAGGTGACTCTCAAGGATTAGCTATGCGTTATGTTATGTTACTGACGTTGAGTCTGTTGTTGAGTAGCTGCGCGGCGTTTCAGGAGACGCCGAAAGCCCCGCCCGCGCCAACGGCTCAGGCGCAGTCGATTACCCGCGCGCAAAGCTATGGTTTACCGAAGCTCGGTACGATTAGCGCCAGCGTGAGAGGCTCACCGGATGACGCGGAGCGGGCGATTGCTGCGCGCGCGAATCAGGCAGGCGCCGTTTATTATCAGATTCTGATGGTCGACGAAACGATAACGCCTGGCATCTGGTATACCACCGCGATCCTCTACGGTGCCTCACCGGCCGCTGGCGCGCGCCAGTAGGCGATCGGCCAGTGCCGCA
Source organism: Pantoea stewartii subsp. stewartii (assembly GCF_008801695.1). GTDB lineage: Bacteria > Pseudomonadota > Gammaproteobacteria > Enterobacterales > Enterobacteriaceae > Pantoea > Pantoea stewartii. The sequence goes on along the minus strand of NZ_VZPF01000022.1, from coordinate 56,409 downwards.
TCGATAGTGGGTTCGCCCCGCGTATCCAGCCACTGGCCGCACCAGGCATCCGCCAGTCGCGGTTCAGCGTGGCGTAACAGCTGAACCGCTGTGGCCAACTGCAGGATGTCCTGTGTTAACGTCCGCGCCTGGGCTTCATCGTGTTTGCCCAGGCGCAGCTTCAGTTGACGCCAGCGTCTGTCGAAGTGGCGGTTAACGCCCTTTACCTCATCACATTCCCGAATTAACGCCTCCACGATGCCGCTCTTTTTGCTTATCACACGCAGAACATCCAGACACATCACATTGCCTGAGCCTTCCCAGATGCTGTTAACGGGCATATCACGGTAAAGCCGGGGCAGTTCGCTTTCCTCGCAGTAGCCATTGCCTCCCAGCATTTCCATGGATTCTGCTACAAACGGCATGCCCGCTTTGCAAATCACAAACTTCGCCTCGGGGGTTAACAGCCGGGCAAACGCCGCCTGATTCGCGTCATCCGCCTGCGACCAGGCACGCGCCAGCCGCATCAGTAAGGCCGTTTGCCCTTCCAGTTGTAGCGCCTGACGCGCTAACACCTGACGCATCAGGGGCTGATCCACCAGATTTTTTCCCATCACCTGGCGCTGGTGGGCATGGTAAAGGGCGACGGAGAAGGCCCGGCGCATTTGTCCGTGGCTGCCCAGCGCACAGTCAAAGCGCGTCATGCCGGCCATTTTCAGGATCAGGCGCACGCCTTCGCCCTCTTCACCCAGCAGCCAGCCGGTTGCGTCTTTGAACTCCACTTCACTACTGGCATTGGCGCGGTTACCGAGTTTGTCTTTTAAGCGCTCAATGAAAATGGCGTTATGTGACCCGTCCGGCAGCAGGCGAGGCAGAAAGAAACAGCTGAGTCCCTGCTGCGTTTGCGCCAGGATGACGTGGGCATCGCTTTGCGGTACAGAGAAAAACCATTTATGGCCGATGAGGCGATACGCTTTGCCACTTCCCCGTCCCTGCAGCGGCTCTGCGCGCGTGGTATTCGTCAGCACATCGCTGCCGCCCTGCTTTTCAGTCATCCCCATGCCGATCAACAGTCCACGCTTCTGATCGCCCGGCATCGCATGTGTGTCGTAACGATCGCTGAGTAATGGCTCAAGCCAGCCCCGAAACGCGGTGGGCAGATAGCGTTGCAGCAAGGGAATCGCGGCGTGCGTCATCGTCACCGGGCAAAGCGTGCCGGCCTCAACCTGGGCATGCAAAATAAACCGGGCCGCGCGCGCCACGCTGGCGTTTGGCTGTACATCATCAGGCTGCCAGCTGAGGTTATGCAGACGGCTGCTGCACACGCCCTGCATCAGCAGATGCCAGGCAGGATGAAAGCGCACGTCATCCACTCTTACGCCGCGCGCATCATAGCGGTGAAGTTCAGGAGGACAGGTATTCGCAAGCCGCCCCAGCTCCAGCGACTCTGCACTGCCCAGTTGACTGCCTACCGATGCCAGCCAGTCGCTGTCCCCTCCGCCGCCTTCACGCAACAGCGCGTCACATAACGGCACATCAGACAGAAACAGGTTGCTGTTACTGAGAGGAAAAGGTTGATTAAACACGGTGTGAGTTGTCCAGGTCATAACGGCTCCTCGCGGATATCACTCACTCAGTATGTAAGGTGAGTGGCCATTATGACCGGACATAAAACCTAATTTGCGGCGGCGATCACGCGTTGCGCTGACGCACCGCCTCAAACAAACAGACGCCCGTTGCGACTGAAACATTGAGAGAGGAAACGCTTCCTGCCATTGGAATGCTGATCAGTTCGTCACAGTGCTCACGCGTCAGGCGGCGCATGCCTTCGCCTTCCGCGCCCATGACCAGCGCCATCGGGCCTGTCATCTTACTTTGATAAACGGTGTGGTCGGCTTCACCAGCGGTACCCACAACCCAGATGTGATATTCCTGTAGCAGACGTAAGGTACGCGCCAGATTCGTGACCCTGATTAACGGGATGTTTTCCGCTGCACCGCTGGCCACTTTTTTAGCGGTTGCGTTCAGGGGCGCAGAGCGATCTTTCGGCACGATAACGGCATGTACGCCCGCCGCGTCGGCACTGCGCAGGCAGGCACCCAGGTTATGCGGATCGGTGACGCCATCCAGCACCAGCAGGAAGGGTTTCTCCAGGCTCTGCAGCAGATCCGGCAGATCGCCCTCCTGATACTGCCGACCCGGCTTAACACGTGCCACGATGCCCTGATGTACGCCGCCTTCGGCCTGGCTGTCCAGCCATGTGCGGTCGGCCAGCTGAATGACGATCCCTTGAGCTTCCAGCGCGGTCACCAGCGGTTGCAGTCGACGATCGTCGCGGCCTTTGAGAATAAAGACTTCCTGGAAACGTTGTGGGTCACGTTCCAGCAACGCCTGCACGGCATGGATACCAAAAATAATTTCGCTCATCAATCTGCTCAGTGGTTGGAAATAAATGGATAACAGCCCCTGCGCGAACGCAGAGGCCTGGGCGCATCAGGCAGGCTTCGCCTTCTTCGCGGCGCGCTTCGCCTTAGTGGCGGCGGCGATTTTACGGGTTTTCTCCGAAACTTTTTTACTTTTTTTCTCAGTCTTTGCCGCAGCAGGCTTGCTGCCACTCTTGCGGAAAGCGGAATCCGGTTCAAAGTTGGTTTTACGGCTGGCCTGGCGACGGCGTTTGGTTGGTGCTTTACCGTCCCGCTTCGCCTTGTCACGTTCGGTTTTCCCTTCGCCGCGCACCTGACGCTTGCTGGATATCAACGCAAAGTCAATCTTGCGCTCGTCCATATGGACCGCTTCAACACGCACTTCAACCGCATCACCTAAGCGATACGTGCGTCCACCGGATTCACCGATCAACCGCTGCCCCACCGGATCAAAGCGGTAGTAATCATTGTCCAGTGTCGACACATGCACCAGGCCGTCGATAAACAGATCGCTGAGACGGACAAAGAAGCCAAAGCCGGTAACGCTGGAGATGACACCATTGAAGACATTACCGACCTGATCCTGCATAAAGTCACATTTCAGCCAGTCGGCGACATCGCGGGTGGCTTCGTCGGCACGACGCTCGGTCATGGAACAGTGCTGGCCCAGTTGCAGCATCTGCTGCATATCGTAGTGATAACCGCCCGTTGGTGTCGTCAGGCCTTTCACGTCGCCCTGCTCTTTAGCCAGCAAATACTTGATGGCGCGGTGCAGGAGTAAATCCGGATAACGGCGAATGGGTGAAGTGAAGTGAGCATATGACGCCAGCGCCAGGCCAAAGTGCCCACGGTTTTCCGGGTCGTACACCGCCTGTTTCATGGAGCGCAGCAGCATGGTTTGCAGCATTTCCGCATCCGGACGATCGGCAACCTGCTCCAGCAACGCGGCGTAGTCGACAGGCTGCGGTTTATTGCCTCCAGGCAGACTCAGGCCAAGTTCATTTAATACGGTGCGGAAACTTTTGATGCTGTCGTCGCTGGGGCGATCGTGATCGCGGAACAGCGCAGGCTCCTGATTCTTCTCCACGAAGCGGGCAGAGGCAATGTTTGCCAGAATCATGCACTCTTCAATCAGCTTGTGGGCGTCATTGCGCGAGGTGCGTTCAACGCGTTCGATGCGGCGTTCAGCGTTGAAAATAAACTTCGCTTCTTCTGTCTCAAAGGAGATACCACCCCGTTCTTCGCGGGCGGTTTCCAGTACCTGGTACATGTTGTGCAGTTCCTGCAGGTCTTTGACCAGCGGCGCGTACTGCTCACACAGCTCCGGGTTGCCTTGCAGAATATTCCACACTTTGGTGTAGGTCAGACGCGCATGGGAGTTCATCACCGCTTCATAGTGTTTAAAGCCGGTGAGTTTACCTTTTGCCGATACGGTCATTTCGCACACCATACACAGGCGATCGACCTGAGGATTCAGCGAGCACAAGCCGTTCGACAGCACTTCCGGCAGCATCGGCACTACCTGCGAAGGGAAATATACCGATGTCCCGCGCTGCTGTGCTTCGTTATCCAGCGGTGTGCCGGGGCGAACATAGTAACTGACGTCCGCAATGGCCACCCACAGACGCCAGCCACCTCCGCGCTTTTTCTCGCAGTAAACCGCGTCATCAAAATCGCGGGCATCCTCACCGTCGATAGTGACTAACGGCAACTGGCGCAGATCGACCCGGCCTTTTTTCGCCGACTCGGGCACCTCTTCACTCAGCTTGCTCACCTGAGCTTCAACCTCTGGCGGCCAGCTGTGCGGAATTTCATGGGTGCGCAGCGCCATATCCACGGCCAGGCTGGTGCCCATATCATCGCCCAGAATCTCGGCGATTTTACCGATTGCCTTCGAACGGCGGGTTGGACGTTGTAAAAGCTCAACGACCACGACGGACCCCATACGGGCATTCATGGTTTCTTCAGGCCCGATCAGAATATCGAAGCTCAGACGACTGTCGTCGGGCACAACAAAGCCGACGCCGGCATCGGTGAAATAGCGGCCGACAATTTGATTATTGCGCGGTTCCTGAACCCGAACGACACGCGCTTCGCGGCGACCTTTCCGATCGGCCCCCAGCGGTTGGGCCAGGATGACATCGCCATGCATACAAAATTTCATCTGTTCGGCAGAAAGATACAGATCGTCTTTTTGCCCTTCAACGCGTAAAAAGCCATAGCCATCGCGATGACCAATGACCTTTCCACGCAGCAGATCAAGACGTTCAGGCAGGGCATAACACTGGCGGCGGGTGAAAACTAACTGGCCATCACGTTCCATTGCACGTAAACGACGGCGTAAGGCTTCGAGGTGCTCTTCTTCCTGCAAATTCATTTCTTGTGCCAGCTCTTCGCGGCTGGCGGGTTTTTCGCGTTTTTCTAATAAAGCCAGAATAAATTCACGGCTTGGAATAGGGTTTTCGTACTTTTCAGCTTCTCTGTCCAGAAAAGGATCTTTTGACATTACGGTTCCTCCGATGTCATTGAGTATTCATTGCCACCGGCGGTTCAGACAATACAATTTCATATAAAGGCGTATTACCTTCCACTAAATCTGCCAGCGTATAGCCGTCCAGTTCTTTTAAAAATAACTGCACGGCATCATGTAAGGCCTGCTTAAGGCGACAGGCAGGCGTGATAGAGCACCGGGCGCAGTCAACCAACTGCAAAGGTTCCATTTTGCGAACCACATCACCAATGATGATATTTCCCGGAGGCATTCCCAGACGAATGCCCCCATTTTTGCCACGTATGGCCGCAACAAACCCAGCACGACTAAGTTGATTGATAATTTTGACCATATGATTACGCGACACGCCATACGTATCGGTGACCTCTGTAATACTGGTTAGTCTGCCTTCCGGCAGCGTGGCCATATAAATCAACGCCCTCAGGCCGTAGTCGGTAAAACTTGTTAGCTGCACAGTGACCTCAGTCAATCATTCGGTGGCACCTGTATGCTCGCCCGTCCTGTTGTTTATTTCAATATTGAACTGGTTCTGACGTATTTCGCTACGATGATAAACCAGAGTGTTGGCGGCTGTGTATTTTTTTCAGCCAGTGTAGAGTTGGACAAGCGAAGGGAATTTTAGTGGCATTAAATCACATAAAAAACAAAGGCCGGACATTGTCCGGCCAGATGATGATTACGCGCTGAATGGGTCACGCAGAATCATTGTCTCGCTACGATCAGGGCCGGTTGAAATAATATCAATCGGCACACCGGTCACTTCTTCTACACGTTTGATGTAGTTGCGCGCCGCCTGAGGCAGGCCTTCCAGCGTTTTAACGCCAAAAGTGGTTTCGCTCCAGCCCGGCTGGGTTTCATAGATCGGCTCAATGCCTTCCCAGTTCTCAGCAGCCAGCGGCGTAGTGGTGACTTCACTGCCGTCAGGCATGCGATAAGCCACGCAAATTTTTACTTCTTTCAGACCATCCAGTACATCCAGCTTGGTCATGCAGAAACCAGACAGTGAGTTGATCTGCACCGCACGGCGGACCGCAACGGCATCCAGCCAGCCCGTACGACGGCGGCGGCCTGTAGTGGCACCAAATTCGTTACCTTGCTTGCAAAGGAACTCACCGGTTTCATCGAACAGCTCGGTAGGGAACGGACCCGCACCCACACGCGTTGAGTAGGCTTTAACAATACCCAGTACGTAATCGACAAAACGCGGGCCGATACCTGAACCTGTCGCCACGCCACCAGCGGTGGTGTTAGACGAGGTCACATAGGGATAGGTACCGTGATCGATATCCAGCAGTGTTCCCTGCGCGCCTTCAAACATAATCAGATCGCCACGCTTACGCGCCGTATCCAGCAGTTCAGACACATCGACCACCATGCCGGTCAGGATGTCGGCAACCGCCATGACATCGTTTAGCACTTTATCGTAGTCGACGGCTTCTTCTTTGTAATAATTCACCAGCTGGAAGTTATAGAGATCCATCACTTCTTTCAGCTTGGCAGCAAAGGTTTCTTTGTTGAACAGGTCGCTGACGCGCAGTGCACGACGGGCAACTTTGTCTTCGTAAGCCGGTCCGATGCCACGGCCCGTCGTCCCGATCGCTTTTGCACCGCGCGCTTTTTCGCGCGCCATGTCCATGGCGACATGGTATTGCAGGATCAGCGGACAGGCTTCAGAAATCAGCAGACGTTCGCGTACGGGAATCCCACGCTCTTCCAGGCCTTTCATCTCTTTCATCAATGCTTCAGGAGAGAGAACCACGCCATTACCAATGATGCTGGTAACGTTATCACGCAGGATGCCAGAAGGGATTAAGTGGAGAACGGTTTTTTCACCGTTGATGACAAGTGTATGGCCCGCATTGTGGCCGCCTTGATAACGCACCACGTAGTTAGCGCGCTCAGTCAGAAGGTCTACAATCTTACCTTTACCTTCGTCACCCCATTGGGTGCCCAGTACGACGACGTTCTTACCCATTTCTCAAAATCACCGATTGCTTAAAAAAGGATTCTACCATCTGATTTTATGGTTTTCAGCACTTTTAGCACACGATTGCGCGCTTTTTTGCCTGCGTTTTGATCACTACTACATCCAGGGGGTAAACACGACTTCAGATACCACACAGACGGCGAGCGCCACCTTATCAGGCTTCGCCATGCAGCCGCAGCATGCAGTAAATCACCACGCCGGCAACCACTAATCCCCCACCAAAACGGTGTAAAAGCCGATCGGGCAACTGGGTCATGCTCAACACTACGCGCCGCCACAGCCGTGGCATAAACATCGGCCCCAGTCCCTCGAGCACTAAAACCAATGCCAGTGCCATCCAGATATTTACGTTCATTCCGCATCCAAAAAAAAGGCCGACAACATTGTCGGCCTGTCAGTTATATCAGTTCTTAGCGCGTGGCGTTAGACGGTGCCTTCATATAGCGGAAGAAGTCACTGTCCGGGCTCAACACCATCACGTCCTGATTTTCGTTGAAGCTGTTTTCATAAGCACGCAGGCTGCGGATAAAGGCGTAGAAATCCGGATCCTGACTGAAAGCATTCGCAAACAGTTTTGCCGCTTCTGCATCGCCATCGCCGCGAGTAATCAGGGCTTCACGCTGGGCTTCTGCCAGCGTACGGGTAACCTGATAGTCAGCCTGAGCACGCAGTTTTTCCGCCTCTTCCTGGCCTTGTGAACGCTGGCTACGCGCAACCGCTTCACGCTCGGCGCGCATACGGTTAAAGATCGCATCTGAGACTTCCGTCGGCAGATTGATCTGCTTGATCCGCACGTCAACAACCTGAATCCCTAACGCCGCCATACTGTTTGGATTTGGCGCAGGTTCACTGCTGTTGGTTTCCCGTTCAACCCGTGCCGCTGCGCTGGCGATAGCATCATCTGCGGCTGGTGTAGACACGTCATCGTCACCGCCTGCCGTACCGGTATTCAGCGCATCGCGGACATCCGTGGTCAAACGACCACGAGAATCGGTCACGATGTCTTTCACGTCGAGACGGCCCATTTCTGAACGTAAACGGTCACTGAATTTACGCTTCAGCAGCACTTCGGCCTGAGACACATCCCCACCACCGGTTGCCAGGTAGTAGCGACTGAAATCGCTGATGCGCCACTTAATGTAAGAGTCGACAATCAGATCTTTCTTCTCTTTGGTGACGAAGCGATCGGCCTGGTTATCCATGGTCTGGATACGCGCATCCAGCATTTTAACCGTTTCGATAAACGGAATCTTGAAATGCAGACCCGGTGCAAAAACCTGAGGCTTGTTTTCGCTGTCGCGCAGGACTTTACCAAAGCGCAGGACAATACCGCGCTCACCTTCCTGTACCACGAAGAGCGACGCATAAATGGCGACCAACGCGATAATAATGACAACTATGACTGGCTTACGCATTGATTACTCTCTCCCTTCGCGCTGGGTATCGTTGCGCAGAGCGTTGGCTCGACGCTGATCCATGATGCTGTCTGGACTGTATGACGACGTGTCCGTGCGGCTTGCACTCTGATCGGAAAGTGACGGCAATGCTGTGCTGCTCTTTTGCCCGTTCTTCGCAGAGGAAGACTGAACACCACGCATCAGTTGATCGAGAGGCAGAACCATCAGGTTGTTACCACGATCGTTCACCAGCACTTTACGTGTATGACTCAGAACACGCTCCATGGTCTCAATGTACAGACGCTCTTTGGTAATTTCCGGCGCGGCTTTGTATTCTGGTAAAAGCTTGGCAAAACGCGCCACTTCACCCTGTGCTTCCAGCACCGTGCGCTCTTTGTAAGCACGTGCTTCTTCCAGCACACGCTGCGCACGACCGTTAGCCCGCGGCTGAACTTCGTTCGCATAGGCTTCCGCTTCACGCACATACTGCTCACGGTTTTCACGCGCGGCAATCGCATCATCAAACGCTGACTTCACTTCTTCAGGAGGACGCGCCGCCTGGAAGTTAACGTCAAGCACCGTGATGCCCATATGGTACGGGCGAATGGTTTCGTCGATTTCGCGCTGCGTTTCGCTACGCACGACCGTACGACCTTCTGTCAGAATACGATCCATGGTAGAGCGACCAATTACGCCGCGCAGCGCACTGTCCGTTGCCTGACGCAGGCTGTCGTCCGGGCTGGTAACAGAGAACAAATAGCGTTCCGGATCGGTTACGCGGTACTGCACGTTCATCTCCACGCGCACGACGTTTTCATCAGAGGTCAGCATGACGCCCGATGCCGCCAGTTCACGCACGGCTTCGACATTCACGGCGCGGACCTGATCGATAAAGGTGGGCTTCCAGTTCAGGCCTGGCTCAACGATGTGGCTGAACTTACCAAAGCGCGTGACAACACCGCGTTCCGCTTCTTTGATCGTATAAAATCCGCTTGCTGCCCAGATCACCACTGCCGCAACAGCGACAATGCCAAAAAGTTTGCCGCTACCGCCGGAACTGCGCTGACCATTGTCACCTTTATTGCCGCCGCCGAATCCGCCAAGCTTTTTACTCAGCTTGCGGAAGATATCATCCAGATCAGGAGGCCCAGATTCCTTACCTCCCTTATTCCCCCCAGAGTTGCCGCCTTGATTATTGCTGCTTCCCCACGGGTCGCGGTCCTGTCCGTTATTTCCGGGCTGATTCCACGCCATGTCATTACTCCATTTATAGTTTTAGCGGCTTACCCTTGTGATTTTCCGTTGTGGCGGCATTGGCTGCGTCTGTGTTCCCGACTCGCCGACCAGGTGAAGAGAGTGGCCGTCGGGAAATATGTCAACTAACGCCGCGCAACAACATAAAATCGTCAGGGTAAGTTCGGTTTGGCAATCTCAAACAATATAACTGGTCAGCGACGGCTCCTGCTTGCATAAGCGGTGCCAGTCAACAATCGGCATTCGCACATGCAACCCCACACTGCCGTCCTCTTCGTTCCACTCTTTTTCAATCGCCTGCAACTGATAGAAACGGCTGCGTAAGCGCCCCGCATCCGGTGGCAAACGTAAATCGTACTGGGCAATCTCGCCCGACAGACGCTCGGACAGCGCCTGCCATAACAGCGGAATCCCCGCCCCCGTCTGCGCAGAGAGCCATACTCGCACCGGCAGGTTATTTTCGTCACGGTCAATGCGCGGTTCAAAACCGTCCAGCATATCGATCTTATTCATGATCAGTAACGCGGGAATTTCATCGGCTTCGATTTCTTCAAGCACCTCATTGACAGCATCTATGTTTTCATTGACCCGTACGTCGGCTGCATCGATCACATGCATCAGCAACGTGGCCTGGCGGGTTTCCTGCAAGGTAGCTTTAAATGCGGCCACTAAATCATGCGGCAGATGGCGGATGAAGCCGACGGTATCGGCCAGCACAACTTCACCGACATCGGCAACATTCAGGCGACGCAGCGTGGGATCCAGCGTGGCAAACAGCTGATCCGCGGCATAAACGTTGGCAGAGGTGATGGCGTTAAAAAGGGTAGACTTGCCGGCGTTGGTGTAACCCACCAGCGAGACAGTCGGCACATCGGCTTTAGCGCGCGCCTGTCGTCCCTGCTCGCGCTGTTTTTCAACGCGTTCCAGACGTGACAAAATCTGGCTGATACGGCCACGCAATAAACGGCGGTCGGTTTCTAACTGCGTTTCACCCGGGCCACGCAGGCCAATACCGCCTTTCTGGCGTTCAAGGTGCGTCCAGCCTCGTACCAGGCGTGTTGCCAGGTGACGCAACTGCGCCAGCTCAACCTGCAATTTCCCCTCATGGGTACGTGCACGTTGGGCAAAAATATCAAGAATCAGGCCAGTGCGGTCGATAACACGGCACTCGCACAGGCGCTCAAGATTACGTTCCTGAGCGGGCGTTAAGGCATGATCGAAAAGGACGACCGATGCTCCACTTGTTTTTACCGCATCGGCAATTTCAACGGCTTTTCCTTCACCGACAAAATACTTGGGATGTGGCGCTTTACGACTGCCGGTGACAACCTGCAGTGCTTCAACGCCAGCAGAAGAAACCAGGGTTTCGAATTCCTGTAAATCTTCGAGCTCTTTGTCTTGGGAGAACCAGATGTGTACCAGTACGGCCTGCTCACCGGCATCATAACGGTCAAACAAGCTATAACCTCGCTTATATAAAAAGACCAGGACGGAAAACCTGAGGCTTTCCAGTCCTGGTTAAACGGTGCCGCCTTACTCTGCGTTATCACCGTCTTGTTGTGGCTGCAACTGAGCAGACGTATTGCTGCCGCCGTGATGGTAATTGTTGTTGCTGCCACCGCCGGTATTGTTGCTATGGTGAGAAACCGGACGTGAAGGCACAACAGTAGAGATGGCATGCTTATACACCATCTGACTTACCGTGTTTTTCAACAAAATAACGAACTGATCAAAGGATTCAATCTGACCTTGCAGCTTGATACCGTTGACCAAATAGATCGAAACCGGAACACGTTCACGACGCAGTGCGTTCAGAAACGGGTCTTGTAATGATTGCCCCTTAGCCATTCTATCTTTTCCTTATATGCTTGTTGTTTGTTGCTTGTAGAACACAGTGGTTCTGAAAAAAACTGCGTAAAAATTTGCGCACGTAACTTGCCAATTGTACACAATCACCCATGCTTCGCACTAACAACCTGAAGTACTGTATCACGCGCTAAGTGAGGTTCATCACTGTCTAACCAGTGAATGTTCTCCCAGCCACGTAACCAGGTCATCTGCCGTTTAGCGAGTTGCCGGGTTGCGCAAACTCCCCGATAAACCATTTCGTCGTAGTCGATCTCGCCCGCTAAATAAGACCACATCTGGCGATAGCCGACACAACGAATGGAAGGCATATCCGTATGCAAATCACCTCGTGCAAACAGGGCCCGAGACTCCGCTTCAAATCCTGACGCCAACATCTGGTCGAAACGCAACGCGATGCGTTGATGCAACAGCTCGCGGCTCGCGGGGGCGATAGCAAACTGGTGAACATCGTAAGGGAGCGCTTCGCCGGAAATTTTAGTCAGTTCCGTTAAAGTTTTACCCGAAATAAAAAAAACTTCCAGTGCTCGCGAAAGTCTCTGCGGATCATTCGGATGAATACGACTGCCTGCGACCGGATCAATTTCGCAAAGTTGACGATGTAAAGCTTCCCAGCCTTTTTCACTCGCCATTTGCTCTATTTTTTGGCGGACATCCGGATCGGCCGAGGGCAGCGGCGACAATCCTTCAAGTAACGCCTTGAAGTAGAGCATAGTTCCACCAACAAGCAACGGAATTCGTCCATGCTGAACGATATCCGCCATTTCTGCTAACGCGTCTCGCCGAAACTCCGCTGCCGAATAGGCCTCAGCAGGATCGCGAATGTCCAGCAAACGATGGGGTGCCAGCGCCAGCTCCTCCGCAGAAGGCTTCGCCGTACCGATGTTCATCTCTCGATAAATCAGAGCAGAATCTACGCTGATCAGTTCCACCGGCAACTGTTTACGCAGCTCAATCGCTAATGCGGTTTTGCCTGACGCTGTCGGCCCCATCAAAAAAATCGCCTTTGGCCGGCCAGCCTGGTTTAATTCACTCATGCTTCAACGCGTTTATCGCGCTCTCAATCTCGATGGCTTGCAACAAGCCTGAAGGTGGCGATTTCAGCAGCTGTGGACAAAGCCTTTCCAGCTCCGTCAACAGCGTAATCGCCTGGGAGTGATTCCAGTTCTGAGGCTCTGCATCCTCTCGTCGCGCCAGCCACTGGGCCAGTTGCGTCGCAGAGTTCTCTTGCTGTCGGGCGAGATAGCCTAACAGTTCAGGAATCAAGATTTGTAAATTTTGTGTTCGTAACGGTAAAGGCACGGCGCGCAAGATAATGTGGTCGCCCTTCGGATGCAAATCAATGCCCATCTGGTTAAGCAGACTGAGATTGTCCTGTGCCGCCTTGCGCTCTGCCGAGGCGATTTTTAACCGCACAGGAATCAAAAGCGGTTGTGCTTTTAATCCACCTTCCTGCGGCTCTAACTGGGCCTGTTTTAACCACCGCGCCGCCACGGGCAGGGCTAATAACAGTAAAGTCTGGTCCTGCTCCAGCACGGCATACTGATCTGCCAGCACCGTCAGTACGCGACCAAAACTGTGCAGATGCGCTTTCACAGGCGCTGGCGTGATCGTCGCCTCACGTGGCGGCGAGACCGGCGCTTTTGCCGCAGTGGCAGGAGGGGCTGCGGTATCCAGCAACTGCTGATAAACCTTGCCTTCACGCGGGCGATAACCCGGCTCTTTACTTTGCCAACCCGCCCCACCGGTTGTGCCACCACTGTTACGCGGCGTTGCCGCAGGCTGGCTGAAATGATTGCCGCCTGCGGCCTGGCGGTTTTCCTGTTGCCAGCGTGGTGCAGGCTCCTCTGCCTGTACGGCTGGCAGAACGGGCGCCGCACTTTCCTGCAAGACGCTCATGACGCCCTGGTAGATAAAATCATGCACCAGACGTGACTGATGAAAACGCACCTCATGTTTTGCCGGGTGGACGTTGACGTCGACCTGGTGAGGATCGATCGTCAGATAAAGCACATAGGCGGGCTGTTGATCGTCCTGCAACTGGCTCTGAAACGCCTGCCGGATGGCATGGTTGATGAACTTGTCACGCATCATGCGGCCATTAACATAACAGTACTGGATGTCGCTGATCTGACGAGAGCCGGCGGGATCGGCAACCCAGCCGCGCAGAGCTAAATCGTCATGCTGCCAGTCGATTCGCAGTGCGTGCTGCATGAAGGTCGTGCCACAAATCGCGCCAAGGCGACGTTCACGCTGGCGCTCATCGTTAACCGCCCGGTACTGACGCATCAGCTTGCCGTTATGGTTCAGAGAAATCGCCACGTCAAACCGCGCCAGCGCAATGCGACGGATGACTTCATCAATATGACCAAACTCGGTTTTCTCAGTACGCATAAACTTGCGGCGCGCTGGCGTATTGTAAAAAAGGTCAAGGACTTCCAGCGTCGATCCACAGGGATGCGCGGCAGGCTTGAGGGTCACCTGCATATCACGGCCTTCCGCGTACGCCTGCCAGGCTTCGCTTTGTTCGGCCGTGCGCGACGTCAGCGTCAGGCGGGAAACCGAGCTGATACTGGCCAGCGCTTCCCCACGGAACCCCAGGCTCATAATGGCTTCCAGATCGTCCAGTGATGCAATTTTGCTGGTTGCATGGCGAGCCAGCGCCATCGCGAGTTCATCTTTTGCGATACCACAGCCGTTATCGCGGATGCGGATGAGTTTTGCACCGCCCTTTTCGATATCCACATCTATTCGCGTTGCCCCCGCATCAAGGCTGTTTTCCACCAGTTCCTTCACAACCGATGCGGGGCGCTCAACCACTTCTCCGGCGGCAATCTGGTTAGCGAGTTGCGGCGGTAAAATTTGTATTGGCATGCGGGATATCCTTGTAGCTGGTTGCCCGGCCTGCTGGCCGGGCCCACAATCAGGATGCAGGGATTTTCAGGTTTTGACCCAACATCACGTTGGTTGATTTCAGGTTATTCGCCTGAAGGATCGATTTCGGGCTGACACCGTAATGGGCGGCGATGCTGCTCAGTGAATCACCACGAACCACCTTATGTCGGATCGGGCGACGGGGAGTCGTTGCAGCTGGCGTTGTCCTGCTGGCTACCGCGCTGGCAGGCACTTTCAGTCGCTGTCCCACCCAGACGACATCGCGCTTCAGGGTATTCATCTGCCGTAACGTTGCCATACTTACGCCATATTTTGCTGCAATACCGGACAGCGTCTCTCCACGTGTCACGGTATGCCGCTGCACAGCGCCCGTATACTGCGTCTCACCGGTAGCCGGATTACTGGCTACGCTGACCGCTGGCGACGAGCCCAGCGGCCGGTTTTCCTCCTTTGGGACCGATTGTAGCGGGTGCGCCAGGAAATAAGCGCGCAGTCCTTTATATATTGACTGTGCAATCTTATCCTGGTGTGCGCTACTGCCGAGCAGTCGCTCCTCCGAGGCATTACTGATAAATCCGGTTTCCACCAGAAGCGACGGAATATCCGGCGAACGCAACACGCCAAGGCTGGCATGCTCCGGTAAACGTTTGTGTAATGATGTCACACCGCGCAACTGTTGGATGACTTTCACCGCAATGTCATATCCGACGCGCTGCGAGTGACCAAACTGGAGATCAAGCACCGCCTGGCTCAGATAAGGATCGGCCTGGCTGTTGGCCAGTAAATCTCCGGCCCCGCCCAGGAGCTCAGACTGTTTCTCTTTTTGCTCCAGCCAGTTCGCCATCTCACTGTTTGCACGACGGTTAGACAAGACCCAGACCGAGGCACCTGTGGCCGCATGGCTGGGGGCAGCATCCGCATGGATAGAGACCAGCACGTTGGCATTCGCTTTACGCGCCACGTCTGACCGGCCCATCACTGAAATAAAGTAGTCGCCATCACGCGTCAATACACCTTTAAACATCGGATCATTGTTTAAAAGCACCTTCAATTTACGCGCAATCGCAATAGTGACGTTTTTCTCTTTCAGGCCGTGCTGCCCAATTGCGCCGGGATCCTGACCGCCATGTCCCGCATCAATGGCGACAATCACCGTATCGTTGCGGCTGGACGTGCCACCCGGTACGGCCGTGCTATTGGTATTGGTTACCGTAGTGACCGGATTCGCATTGAACGGATTGCTGGCATTGCGTTGTCGCGTTCGGGTGGGCTGGGATTCTGCCACGGCAGCAGGTGCGCTGCGCGTAACGGCGGGATGCTTACCCTGAATAGTAAAGACAACGCTGTAATTGCTGCCATTGCGCTGTGTCACTGCGCGGGTTTTTCCCGACTGCGTTAGCTCAAAAACCAGCCGGATACTTTGTTTATCTTTTGGCGTGCTGGTACGAATACGCTTTACGATGTTATCGCCGCTAAACGTTAAGGGTAGCCCTTTAATCACGCCACTTTGACGGATATCCAGAACAACACGGTCGGGATTATGTAGGGGAAAATAGGCATAAACCGGCTGGCCAGAAAAACTGAGCGTTACTGTCGCCTGATTCCCGCCATTTGATACCTGAATGTCCGATAAATTAGCGGCAAACAGCGGACCCGCAACCAGTAGCAATCCTGCCACGATAACTGTTTTCATCCATGACATCATGCCGGTGCCCTGCCTTGTTCAATCTGCGTCACCCAGCGCTGTCCCTGTTCGGAATGTGCCACCAGTTCGGCCTCGCGTGCCTCATTGACATAACGCAGCGTTAAGGCGATATCCGGGGGAGGCAAAATACCGGCACCCTGTTGCGGCCACTCCACCAGACAAATCGCGTCATTGGTGAAGTAATCACGAATCCCCATGAACTCAAGTTCTTCCGGATCGGCAAGGCGATAAAGATCAAAATGATAGACAGCCCGCCCGTCCAGAACATACGGCTCAACCAGCGTATAGGTCGGACTTTTCACATTGCCCACGTGGCCGGATGCCTGTAAGAAACCGCGGCTGAATGTGGTTTTTCCCGCACCGAGGTCGCCGTAAAGATAGATAACCGCCGCCCTGCCACAGGCATGCGCCAGTTGAGCACCCAAGTCGAGTGTTGCCGCCTCAGTGGGCAAAGGTATAACACAGCTCTTCATACTTCTTGATTCATCTCTGGATTAACAAACTGCCACAGCAGATCAAATAAGTCTGATGCCAGCATACCGCGCGTGCCCCATAGTGCCGCTCGCTTATCAGCGGCAGCACCGTGAGCGACACAACCTGCGCAGGCAGCATCAAACAGCGCCAATTTTTGTCCCATCAACGAGGCAATAATACCGGTGAGCACATCACCCATACCACCCGATGCCATTCCTGCATTACCCACATCGGCAAAAGCCATCTGACCACTTTCACTGGCAATAATGGTGCCGGCGCCTTTTAAGACCACGACACCACCATAGCGTTTCACCAGTTCCTGTGCAGCATGTAAGCGGTCACTTTCAATTTCGCTGGTTTTAACACCCAGCAAGCGAGCCGCTTCGCCTGGATGCGGCGTTATAATGCGATTCTGACGTTTCTCTGCCTTTATTGCCAGCAAGTTAAGCGCATCAGCATCCCAAAGCATCGGCTTTTCAGCGCTTTTAACCTTCTCCAGTGCATTCTGGCCCCATTCACGCTGTCCCAGCCCCGGTCCAATCGCAATGACATCCGCCCAGGCGATGCCATCATCCAGGCGCGTATCCGTCAGCTCGTCCACCATCACTTCCGGGCGCGCGGTAAGAATGGGCGCAATATTATCCTTGTGAGTAAGTACTCGCACCAAGCCGCTACCGGTGCGTAGCGCTGCTTCCGCAGACATCCGAATAGCGCCCGTGGTTCCACTGTCCCCACCAATAATCAGCAGGCGGCCCTGATCACCTTTATGGGAGGTCGCCTTACGCGGCTTAAGCCACTGGCGTAAACTGTGTGCATCGTATCGGGCCATGGGGGGCTGCTGTGCTGTCAGAAAGTCGTGTAAACCCAGACCGGCGAAATAAAGTTGTCCGACACAATCCCGTGCTTTACCGGTGAGCTGTCCGGGTTTTAACGCGATCACGCTCACCGTATGCGTGGCTTCTGTCGCCTCACCCGGCGTCATGCCGTTTTCTGCCGACAGGCCGGATGGCATATCGATGGCCACGACCGGCGCGCTATGCTGATTTATCTGTGCAATCAGGGTCGATAAAGGCTCAACCGGCGCCCGTGAAACGCCAGTGCCTAACAACGCGTCTACGATCACGTCGACGTTTTCAGGCCAGGCGGCGTCGGGCGCGTGAATTTCGCCGCCCGATTCAAGCCATCCGTCTCGCGCAGTACGCGCTTCGTCGGGTAAAGGTTTACTGCCATCGCACGCCAGCAACGTCACCTGTTTACCTGCAGCCTGAGCCAACCGGGCAACAACATAGCCATCGCCTCCGTTGTTGCCGTGACCGCACAACACCAGCCAGTGCTGAGCTTCTGGCCAGTGCGCCATAATATGTTCATATACCGCCTGACCTGCACGTAACATCAGCTCGTAGAGCGTAATGCCCAGCGCATCTGCCCCCTCGCGCTCAAGTTGTTTCAGCGCCTGCGCAGGCCAGACAGAGTGTGGTAAACTGCCGCGGTTTCTCTTCGGATTCTGGTTAGTCATGTCATACCCTCTGGATCTTGATCAACTCGCTCAACACATTAAGCAGTGGGGACGCGATCTGGGCTTTCAGCAGGTCGGTATTACCGATACCGATCTCAGCGCAGAAGAACCGCGTCTGCAAGACTGGCTGGATAAGCAGTACCATGGCGAAATGGAATGGATGGCCCGCCATGGAATGATGCGCGCACGTCCGCATGAACTGCTACCCGGCACGCTGAGGGTGATCAGCGTTCGCATGAACTACTTGCCCGCGAAAGCCGCGTTTGCCAGCACGCTGAAAAACCCACAGTTGGGTTATGTCAGCCGTTACGCGCTGGGCCGCGATTACCACAAAGTATTGCGCAATCGCCTGAAAAAGCTTGGAGAAATGATCCAGACGCACTGTGGCGAAAGCCAGTTTCGCCCGTTTGTGGATTCTGCGCCGCTGCTTGAACGCCCGCTGGCGGCGAAAGCCGGACTGGGCTGGACCGGTAAACATTCGCTGATCCTGAATCGTGAAGCCGGTTCGTGGTTTTTTCTGGGTGAACTGCTGATCGATCTGCCCCTTCCCATCGATACGCCGCAGGAAGAACAGTGTGGGCGCTGCGTTGCCTGCATGACCATTTGCCCGACGGGCGCGATTGTTGAGCCCTATACCGTCGATGCGCGACGTTGCATTTCCTACCTGACGATCGAACTCGAAGGAGCTATACCGGAGGAGTTTCGGCCGCTCATGGGAAACCGGATTTATGGCTGTGACGACTGCCAGTTGATTTGCCCCTGGAATCGCTATGGGCAGTTGACTGACGAAGCCGATTTTTCGCCCCGCGCCGCGCTGCATGCGCCAGAGTTAACCGCGCTCTTTCAGTGGGATGAAGCTAAATTCCTGCGCATTACTGAAGGGTCCCCTATTCGGCGCATTGGTTATCAGCGCTGGTCCCGTAATATTGCCGTCGCGCTGGGCAATGCACCCTGGCATACAGAGATCCTTAGCGTCCTTGAGCAACGACGTGGCGAAAGCGATCTGCTGGACGAACATATTGAGTGGGCCATCACGCAACAGTTACATAAGCGAAAAGCGCTGGCGATCGATGTTCAACCCGCGCAGCAAAAACGGCTGGTGAGAGTTATTGAAAAGGGATTACCACGTGATGCCTGATTGCGCAACTGTCCAGAAAACAGGGATTTCCACATCCTGTGAATAAAAATAAAAACGCGTTGTCATTCAATCGTAATAACACAACTGACAGAAAAGAATAACATAATGAAATATTATTATTTCATTAAAAATCAGTAATTTAAATAAAATTTGTGTTATTTTGCAAATGCGTCTACCGTCTGGCTTAATTCACAAACCTGTGGATAACTCTGTTTAAAACAAAATTTCAGAAGGGCGAAAACGGCACAGACAACGCGATAACGGCTGTGGATAACTGGACTGAATTGTCGTTGATACTGCTGCCAGCCTGACAGGCTGTTAACAAAAACGTGACGATAAATCTGGAGCGGGAAACGAGACTCGAACTCGCGACCCCGACCTTGGCAAGGTCGTGCTCTACCAACTGAGCTATTCCCGCATAGAAGGGCACTGCAAAACACATTTTGGAGCGGGAAACGAGACTCGAACTCGCGACCCCGACCTTGGCAAGGTCGTGCTCTACCAACTGAGCTATTCCCGCATAGTAGGATACTGCTAAACATCATTTGGAGCGGGAAACGAGACTCGAACTCGCGACCCCGACCTTGGCAAGGTCGTGCTCTACCAACTGAGCTATTCCCGCGCCTTGTACCGTCATAAATTCTTCACTGGTACGGGGTGCGCATTATACGAGAAATCGCTGCTGCTGCAAGATGCTGACAACAAAATTTTGCGCTTTTAACGCGTTTGCTGATTATTGCAGCAACATGGCGATTTCCTGTGCACCCTTTGCTGGTTAAAGCTGCAAAAAGTGTTGACGGTAATAAGCAAGCTCGGCAACAGACTCACGAATATCGTCCAGTGCCTGGTGCGAACCCGTCTTTTTGAAGCCTGGCAGGATGTCTGGCTTCCAGCGGCGAGCCAGTTCTTTCAGTGTGCTGACATCCAGATAGCGATAATGGAAGTAGGCTTCCAGCTCCGGCATGTACTTAAACAAAAAACGGCGATCCTGGCCGATACTGTTGCCGCAGATCGGCGAGGTATTGGCTGGCACCCACTGTTTCAGAAATTCGATCGTTGCCTTTTCAGCAGCACGGTCATCTGTCTGGCTGGCTTTAACGCGCGCAACCAGTCCACTGTTAGTATGAGTACGGACGTTCCAGTCATCCATCAGGCTCAGTTGTTCATCAGACTGATGAACCGCCATCACCGGCCCCTCCGCCAGAATATTCAGATCGGCATCAGTCACCAGAGTGGCAATCTCAATGATACGATCGCGTTCCGGATCGAGCCCGGTCATTTCCAAATCAATCCAGATTAAATTATTTTCGTTTCCAGTGGCCATGCTATTACCTGTGGTTGCTGAGTCGTCATTCGTCATCAATAAGGTGTATCATAGACGTTTTGCCCCTATGGCGAAATCCAGCTAAACCGGTGAGGGTGAGTGAGTAAAAATAAACTGTCGAAAGGTCAACAACGCCGCGTAAGCGCTAACCACGATCGTCGTTTAAATCAGCGCAAAACGCGCCCGGAAGCGGACGATAATTTATTTGGTGAAGATGCTGAGGGCATTGTGGTCAGCCGATTTGGCATGCATGCCGATGTCGAAGACAGTGCGGGCATTACGCATCGCTGCAATATTCGCAGGACGATTCGTTCACTGGTGACGGGCGATCGTGTGGTCTGGCGCCCTGCCCTCAACGGCGGCAAAGGCATTGTTGAAGCGGTGCATGAGCGCACCAGCGTACTGACACGTCCTGATTTTTACGACGGCGTTAAACCTATTGCCGCGAACATCGATCAGATTATTATCGTGTCGGCCATTTTGCCCGAGCTCTCCCTGAACATAATTGACCGCTATCTGGTCGCCAGTGAAACGCTGGATATCGAGCCGCTGCTGGTGCTCAATAAAATCGACCTGCTGGATGATAAAGCCCGCACGTTTGTCGATGAGCAAATGGCGATCTATCGCAAGATTGGTTATCGGGTCTTAATGGTCTCCAGCCATGAGAAAGCCGGTCTGAGTGAATTGCAGGCGGCATTGATTGACCGGATAAGTATCTTTGCGGGACAGTCCGGCGTCGGCAAGTCGAGCCTGTTGAATGCCCTGCTCGGTTTTGATCAACAGGAAGATACGGCCATTCTGACCAATGACGTGTCCGACGTGTCGGGTCTGGGTCAGCATACGACGACAGCATCCCGGCTTTATCATTTCCCCGACGGCGGCGATGTGATCGATTCGCCCGGCGTTCGTGAGTTCGGTTTATGGCATCTGGAGCCGGAACAAATCACCCGGGGATTTGTCGAATTCCGTGAGTTTTTAGGCGAATGCAAGTTCCGTGACTGCAAACATGGCTCGGACCCTGGCTGTGCCATCCGTGAAGCCGTTGAGCAAGGAAAAATCGACGCATCCCGCTTTGACAACTATCACCGCATTCTGGACAGTATGGCGCAGGTGAAAGTCCGGAAAAACTTTGCTGAGAGTGAAGATTAAGGCCAGTAACAGCGTAGTCGCCATCTGACCGGGGCGCTGCTACAATCCGCCCCCATTTTGTCAATGTTATAAAAGATAGCCAGGAGGCTAGGGTGTTTGATCGTTTTAAACTTGGCTTGAACCACATTCTCCCCAAAAAATGGCTGACTGAACTTGCTGGCTGGGGCGCAAGCCGTCGCGGCGGCTGGCTTACTAAGCTGGTGATTGACGGCTTCGTCTGGTTTTATAAAGTCGATATGACTGAAGCACGTAAACCGGATACCGCCAGTTACCGCACCTTCAACGATTTCTTCGTCCGCCCGTTAAAGGATGAGGCGCGCCCTGTGGATCCGGATGCGAGCCTGATTGCGCTGCCTGCGGACGGTGCCATCAGTCAACTTGGGCATATCGAAGGCGACCAGATTTTTCAGGCAAAAGGCCACTACTATACGATCGACGCGCTGCTGGCAGGGAACGAGCAACTGGCCGCGTTGTTTCGTGAGGGTGAATTTATCACGACGTATCTGGCACCGCGTGATTATCACCGCGTCCATATGCCGTGCAACGGCATCCTGCGTGAAATGATTTACGTGCCAGGCGATCTTTACTCAGTGAATCCTCTGACCGCACGCAACATCCCTAACCTGTTTTCCCGTAACGAACGGGTCATTTGTTACTTCGAGACCGATATGGGACCGATGGTACAGATCCTGGTGGGCGCGACTATCGTCGGGAGCATTGAAACCGTTTGGGCTGGCACGGTCACGCCACCACGCGAAGGCATTATCAAACGCTGGCACTATCCGGCCGCCGACCACGACGGTGCCGTTGTTCTGCTTAAAGGCCAGGAAATGGGCCGCTTCAAGCTGGGCTCGACCGTGATTAACCTGTTTGCGCCTGGCCGTGTCAGGCTGGCAGAAAGCCTTGAGGCCGAAAGCAAAGTCCGGATGGGACAACCTATGGCGGTCGCCCTGCCTCTGGCCACCACACCGTCTGACGCTGTCGAATAAGAGTAAGCCCTGTGTTCGTACGCGCGTTCCTCTGTTTGCTGCTGAGCCTGGGGCTCAGCAGTACTACGTTTGCCGCCAGCCTGCCAGATGCCAGCCAGCTCAGACAACAGCTGGAAGAAGTCAAGTCCGCTAAAAACGCCACTTCGCAAACCGATCAGATTCAGTCGCTTGAAGCTGCACTGGCGGCCCTTTCTGAACGTGATGATGCTGTTGAGCGCGCGCAGCAGTATCAACAGGTCATTGATGATTTTCCGCGTCTGGCACGCGAGCTGAGACAACAAATCGCCTCACTCAACGACAGTGTGAAGACGGTACGCAGCACAATGAGCAGTGCCGAGCTGGAACAAGAGATTCTGCAAATCAGCAGTCAGCTGATTGAGGAAGGACGCCAGGCTCAACAGGAGCAGGATCGGGCCCGTGAGATCAGCGATTCCCTGTCACAACTGCCGCAGCAGCAAACGGAAGCACGTCGGGCGCTGACGGAGAGCGAGCGACGTCTGCAGAGCGCGGGCAGCCCTGCCACGCCAGCCGGCCAGGCACAGCTGATGGCCCGTCAGGCAGAAAATGCCGCGAATAAGGCCCGGGTGGATGAGTTTGAGCTGGCGCAGCTGTCGGCAAATAATCGTCAGGAACTGGCGCGCATGCGCGCCGAAGTCCACCAGCGTAAGGTCACCCAGCTCGATAATTATCTTCAGGCGCTGCGTAATCAACTTAATGAGCAACGTCAGCGCGAGGCAGAAACTGCACTGGCCCGGACAGAACAGCTGGCGGAAAACAGCGGTGATCTGCCGCCAGCGATCAGTAAACAATTTCACGTTAACCGTGAGTTATCTGGCGCACTAAATCAGCAGGCGCAGCGAATGGACCTGGTGGCCTCACAACAACGCCTCGCTACCAATCAAATCATTCAGGTCCGCCAGGCACTGTCCACGTTACGGGAACAATCTCAATGGCTGGGCGCATCCAGTCTTCTCGGTGATGCTCTTCGCGCGCAGGTCGCACGATTACCTGACATGCCGAAATCTCAGCAGATCGACAATGAGATGGCCCAGCTTCGTGTTCAGCGACTGCATTATGAGGATTTGCTCGAACAGCAAAACGTATTGCGTAAGGCCCATCAGCCCGACGGACAGCCTTTTACCAGCGAACAAAAGCGGATTCTGGATGCGCAGCTTAAAACGCAACGCGAACTGCTTAACTCGTTGATTTCGGGCTGCGATACGCTGATTCTGGAAATCACCAAGCTGAAAGTGGCGAACACGCAGCTACAGGATGCGCTAACCGAAGTTAAAGACGCGACGCACCGCTACCTGTTCTGGACGGCCGATGTCAGCCCGATTTCGTTGAGTTATCCCCTTGATGTGGCTAACGGCCTGTCTCACCTGCTGACGCTGGACACACTGGGGCAGCTCGGTAAAGCGCTGGCCATGATGTTTACCAGCCGCAGCACTGTATTACCCATTCTCGGTGCGGTGCTGCTGGTCGGCTTCAGTCTCAGTACCCGCCGTCACTTCAATGCTTTTCTTGAACGCTCAGCCAGTAAAGTCGGTAAGGTGACGCAGGATCGTTTTCGCCTGACAATCCGTACCGTGTTCTGGTCGATTCTGGTGGCGCTGCCGCTGCCGGTACTCTGGGCTACGCTGGGATACGGCCTGCAAAATGCCTGGCCCTATCCTGTCGCCGTGGCGATAGGCGACGGCATCACCGCCACCTTACCTTTGCTGTGGATCTTTATGGTCAGCGCACAGTTTGCGCGCCCAAACGGCCTGTTCATCGTGCATTTCCGCTGGCCTCAGGTGCGTGTTGCACGCGCGATGCGCTATTACTCGTTGAGTATTGGCCTGATCGTGCCGCTGATCATGTTGCTGATTACCTTCGATAACCTTGACGATCGCCTGTTCTCCGCCACCCTAGGGCGGCTGTGCTTTATTTTGATCTGTGGCGCGCTCAGTATTGTGACGGTAAGCCTGAAGCGTGCGGGCATACCGCTTTATCTCGATAAAGAGGGCAGCGGCGAGAATATGATTAACCGCCTGCTGTGGAATCTAATGATCGCTATTCCACTGGTAGCCGCCCTTGCGTCAATGACGGGCTATCTTGAAACCGCGCAGGCGCTGCTCGCCCGTCTGGAAACCTCTGTGGCGATCTGGTTTTTCCTGCTGGTGATTTACCACATCATTCGCCGCTGGATGCTGATTCAGCGACGCAGGCTGGGCTTTGATCGCGCACGCCAACGCCGTGCCGATATGCTCGCCAACCGTGCGCGCAACGAAGAGGAGAAAGATCAGGCCGCACAAAATACTGACGTAATTGAAATTGAAGAGCCTGTTATCGACCTGGACGCCATCAGTGCTCAGTCGCTGCGTCTGGTACGCTCCATTTTGACACTTATCGCGCTGGTATCGGTCATCGTCCTGTGGTCAGAAATCCACTCTGCATTTGGTTTCCTTGAAAATATTCGTCTGTGGGACGTGAATACCTCCGTTCAGGGCGTCGAAAGCATTCAACCTATTACGCTGGGTGCCGTCCTGATTGCCATTCTGGTATTCGTGATTACCACACAACTGGTGCGCAATATGCCGGCTCTGCTTGAGCTTGCGTTACTGCAGCATCTTGATTTGTCACCGGGCACCGGTTATGCCATCACCACGCTGACAAAATATGTGCTGTTGCTGATCGGTGGCTTGCTGGGCTTCTCACTCATCGGCATTGAGTGGTCAAAACTACAATGGCTGGTTACCGGTCTGGGCGTCGGGCTGGGATTTGGTCTGCAGGAGATTTTCGCGAACTTTATTTCCGGCCTGATTATCCTGTTTGAAAAACCGATTCGTATCGGTGATACCGTGACCATCCGCGACCTTACCGGCAGCATTACGCGCATCAATACCCGCGCAACCACGATCACTGACTGGGATCGCAAAGAGATTATCGTGCCCAATAAGGCGTTCATTACTGAGCAGTTTGTTAACTGGTCGCTTTCCGATTCCGTCACGCGTGTGGTGCTGACCATCCCTGCCCCCGCTACCGTTAGCAGTGAAGAAGTCACTACCCTGCTTAAACAGGCGGCAGAGCGCTGCAGCTATGTGCTGGATACACCGCCACCTGAAGTGTTCCTGGTGGATTTACAGCAGGGAATTCAGTTGTTTGAACTGCGCGTGCATGCGGCGGAAATGGGCCATCGAATGCCGCTTCGCCATGAACTGCATCAGCTTATTTTACATGGCTTTGCAGAGCATGGCATTGAAATGCCGTTCCCGCCGTTCCAGATGCGCGTAGAAGCGCTGAGCCGAAAAACGCCGACAGGTAATAGCGCATCGACCACCCGAACGTTCCGCTCAGGTGGGCTCTGAGAATAAAAATTGCCGTAACGGGCCGGTTAAGAGCGGATTGGTGCGCAGCGAGACAGCGCGTAATCTTGTTCAGGTTAGGTATCAGAACGCAATAAAAAACGCCCGGTCGAACCGGGCGTTATGTTGTCTGAAACGCTTTATTGCTTCACAAAGGCTTCGCCCTGCGCGATATCTTTTTTCAGCGTTTCAAGCATGCCTTCCAGTGCCTGCTGTTCAAACGGACTTAATGCGCCGATGGGCTTGCGCTCAGCAACCCCATTCTTGCCCAGCAGCAGCGGTTGGGAGAAGAAGCGGGCATACTTTCCTTCACCTTCAACATAAGCACATTCCACTACGTTCGCTTCGCCATTCAATGCGCGCACCAGCGATAATCCAAAACGGGCAGCTGCCTGGCCCATAGACAATGTAGCAGAGCCGCCACCGGCCTTGGCCTCAACGACCTCAGTACCCGCATTCTGGATACGTTTGGTCAGGTCAGCCACCTCCTGCTCACTGAAGCTGACGCCCGGCACCTGAGACAACAGTGGCAGGATGGTCACACCGGAATGCCCACCGACGACAGGCACTTCAACTTCGCCAGGTTGTTTACCTTTAAGCTCCGCAACGAAGGTGTTTGCACGGATGATGTCCAGCGTAGTGACACCGAAGAGACGATTCTTATCGTAGACGCCGTGTTTTTTGAGCACTTCCGCCGCAATCGCCACGGTCGTATTAACAGGGTTGGTAATGACACCAATCAGCGCCTTAGGGGCGGTAGTCGCCACCTGCTCGATCAGGTTGCTGACGATGCCGGCGTTAACATTAAAGAGATCCGCACGATCCATGCCCGGTTTGCGTGCCACACCCGCGGAAATAAGCACAACGTCGGCCCCTTTCAGGGCTGGTTTGGCATCCTCACCGCTGAACCCCTGCACCTTTACTGCGGTGGGAATATGGCTGAGATCTACTGCCACGCCCGGCGTGACAGGCGCGATATCGTAAAGAGACAGTTCTGAACCTGCTGGAAGCTGGGTTTTGAGTAGAAGTGCGAGCGCCTGGCCTATGCCACCCGCGGCACCGAGAACGGCAACTTTCATTCATAACTCCTTATTAAGGTGGGGCAGAGAAGATCCGATATTCCATCTGTATCAGAGCGTAACCAACGGCTCAGTGGATGACGTTTGTCCGGTGCCTGCTCTACCTGCTTCAATACAGAAGCGCCGGATAAAAAATGACACATCATCTTCCTGTCCCTTACTCGCCAGGTTACTCACGCGAGTCAGGCAATTCCCGGTTCAGGCTTACTTTAGTAACAAATGATGAAGGCATCATTCTCACTAACAGGCTGTAAACATTATACCCGTGAACTGGCAACCGTATTATCCGCAGAAAGAGATCGGCAATGTACATTTTTATTTTCTTACCTCATCAATAATATAACACCTTTGCCTTTTCAGGCTGTGAGCTGGGTTTTGGTCTGAGGAGATTCTTTGCTATTATCGCCGCCCGCGATGATGACCTCGCAGTACAATTAACAACCTATTGCATAAAAATTCATTTATATGCATAATAATGTCTTTGCTGCGGCCTGGTTCGCGGTTTGTCTTACGTATACTGGTAAATTATGCGAAACCCATCGAAACAAGACGATCTGATTAAAGCCTTCAAGGCATTATTAAAAGAAGAAAAATTCAGCTCTCAGGGCGAGATTGTTCAGGCGTCTTCAGGAAGACGGCTTCGAGAACATTAATCAGTCAAAAGTTTCTCGTATGCTGACGAAATTTGGCGCGGTGCGCACCCGCAATGCCAAAATGGAAATGGTTTACTGTTTACCTGCGGAACTGGGCGTGCCGACCACCACCAGTCCCCTGAAGAATCTGGTGCTTGATATTGACTATAACGATGCTCTGGTCGTGATTCATACCAGCCCGGGTGCCGCACAGTTAATTGCACGTTTACTTGACTCATTAGGTAAGTCCGAAGGCATCCTGGGCACGATTGCGGGAGACGACACCATTTTTATCACGCCAGCACGCGCCTTTACTGTCAGGCAGCTGCACGATGCTATTCTGGTATTGTTTGAACAAGAACTTTAGCCTTTATCTCTGACCGGCAGCGCATCTGCCGGTTGATCTGCAGCGCGTCCCTCCTTGTGTTCTCTTCTGTTTAAACGCTCTATTATCAACGAGTTGAGCCTATCTCATTGCCGCTATTTACCTTGTACTATTGGTCATACCCTTTATCCTGACTACTTTTCCACGCTATTTTACACTGCTCTGCACCGCATCGATGGTGCTATCCTTTGAGGTTATGTTCACAAGCAGCCTGATCGACCATAAATTTCCGCACCAAAAGTTAAAGTTGCGCATCTTACTGTTTTTATAAGTAAATACCTGCTAAAGGCCGTTTTTTAACCGCTTTTAATAACGTTTAGTTATAAAAAAATCCCATAAGGTTAAAGTATGACGACAAAACATTATTAGGCAGATATTAATTTCTGCCGTTATTAGTCCTATGCTTACTTTCGTGATGTGAATCACACTAATAAAAAAGAAGAACAGCCACGACGAGGACATCTTTCATGAAAATTAAAACTACCATCGCTGCTTTAAGCATTCTCTCTACCCTGTCATTTGGTGCATCTGCAGCTGAATATGTTTCTGCTGCGGGTGCTCAGAATCTGCAGTCTGTCGGCACTGTGAGCGTTAGTGGTGTCGCCGGTGCACCATCAGATATCAGACAGCAACTGAGTGAGAAAGCGGATCAACACGGCGCTAAAGCTTTTCGTGTTATCGAGGCTTACAACGATGGCAACTATCACGCCACCGCTGAGTTGTACAAATAAAAGCGTTTGAACTGACAGGTAACCAGATGAGACCACATGCTCACTGGTTAATTAACATTGCTGGAGAAGAGTAATGAAAACCACATTAACCTTTGCCGCCCTGAGTTTGGCTTCGCTCCTGTCCTTTGGTGCCCATGCCGCCAGCCCGGTAACAAATCAACAGGCGCAGGAGATGAACCTGCAGCCCCTGAATCAAACCATCACCGTCAGCGGCATCGACGGCGATCAGACGAATGTTCGCCAGGTTCTGTCTCAAAAGGCAGATGCCCAGGGTGCGGGTCACTATCGCGTCATTGAAAATAATCGCGACGATACGTTCCACGTTACCGCTGAACTTTATAAGTAATACATCGACGGCAATCGTGCCGCATCTGAAATTAATCGACAACCCGCTCTGTGTTTTGACTCCGTAGGTTGTTGACAGTTATGAGGAAATAAACATGAACATCAAAGCAACCATCGCAACAGTAAGTCTTCTTTCTGCTATGACATTCGGCGCTTCCGCTGCACAGCTGGTGACCGCCGAACAAGCACAGAACTTACAACCTGCCGGAACCGTAAGCATCAGCGGTGTAGCAGGCTCTCCGATTGATTATCGTGCTCAGCTGTCTCAAAAAGCTGATGAGCAAGGCGCAAGCGCGTACAAAATCATTGAAGCAAATACCGGTGACAGTTATCACCTCACCGCACAGCTTTATAAATAGTTCCTCGTCTGTTCATGGCGAACCCTTTAGCCCCGGTCGCCGGGGCTTTTTTCTGTCTGAAACGGCGAGGCAGAACCTGACAGCCGTAAGGCGCAGGAAAACGGACATCGGCTAACTATCGCGTCAGCGGCACAACACTCAGGCGCGTTAAAAGAAAGGAACTGGCTTTCGCATGAGGTGCTCTGACGCGAAATGGGTGACGTATTTAATGACAGAGTTGCGCTAAGTCGTCATCAGAGAGTGCTGTCATCTCGGCGACAACACGGGGATGCAAACCATTTTGCAGCATCGTGCGTGCGATCTTCAGCGCGGCCGCACGCTCTCCCTCGCTGCGTCCTTTCTCCAGACCACGTTGCTCACCGAGCTGAATGCCCTTTTCAATGCCTTTCTGCTCAAGCTGCTGTGCAATAGTCATCAATGCATCCTCATGTTGCGGTACTCGCTGTGCCAGCGTCCTGACGAAAATGTCGGCGTCGGCTGTTTCGCCTGCCTGCAAGAGATAGTGTACCAACGATATCACTTGCGATGAAGAGAGATATCCAGCCAGTAAGACGGGAGCCAGCTTATCGATGAGTTCTGTCAACTCTCTTTGATGTATATGCTTTGCAGCAATGTTAAAGCCGCCATGCTGCGGTGACCGATAATGTCCTCATCCGGAATAACCGTCACGTCCACCAGCGGAAAAGCGTTGCCATACAGTTCGCATCAATCACTTTTTTAATGGAGCGCGGGGAAAAAATCATGTCTGCCAGAATGGCGCAAAGGATGCCCAGGATAATTTCGCTACAGCGTTCCACCGCATATTGCGGAACCAGCGTAAGGCCGCCGCTGGCGTTTGCCGTGACCACGATAATTAATGCGGTATAGCCCGCGAGACCGAGCGCATAGGAATTTTCGACTTTAATCAGCGACGAAAGCCATACGCAAAAACCGGCCCAGATACAGCACAGCAACAGCATGACCACTGGCGCTCGCACAGTGGCAATCATGATAACCAGGGCGGCAACACAGCCAATTAAAGTACCGATAATACGCAGAAGACCGCGATAGCGTAATGCGCCAGAGTAGGGATCGCCTCCTGCCGCAAACGCCGTTCCCCCTGCAACAATCCCGGCAGTCATCACGGCCCAGCGCGGTGTTTCAAGGTTGAGATGAAAGCCGATCATCAACGCTGCCACCAGCGCAAAGGTCAGCTTTATCGGGAAACGCAGAAATTCGATCATATCGCCCTCTTAACCAAACTCACGCAGGCGGTTAAAGAAGGACATCATGGGTGAAACCGTCTGGTGCGGACGATCCTCCGCGCCAGTAATCACCACGGTCGCCGTCGTGCCGGCAGGGAACTGATTACCAGGCTGCTGATCAAGTCGGATGCGGACCGGTACGCGCTGAGCCAGGCGAACCCATTCCAGATTAGACTGAACGGTTGCCATCCCCTTGCTGTCAACACTGCTGCTGCTGTTGGTTACGCCTGCCGCAATGCTGTCCACGGTGCCACGTAAGGTGATGTTGCTGCCCAATGGCGTGATCTCTGCCCGAAAGCCCGGTCTGACGCCGTGCAGTTTGGTCTCTTCCAGATAGGCCAGCACATAAAAGGAGTGCTGCTGCACCAGGGCGACCGCAACCGAGCCGCGCGTAATGAATTCACCCTGGTAAACATTCAGGTTCGTCACCCAGCCGTCTGACGGTGCCTTAATCGTGGTCCGTTCCAGATCAATTTTCGCCAGATCGCGGGTCGCAACAGATTTCGCCAGCTGGTGTTCTGTGGTTTGCAAATCGTTATTGGATTGCTCGATGGCTTCACGCGACATCGCAGAGGTGCCGAGTTGGTTACGACGTCCGGCCTCACGGCGTTTTTCATTCACCAGCGCCTGGTAATATTCTACGTCCGCCTGGGCTTCATCCAGCGCCTTTTGATAGCGGGGACGATCGACAACAAACAGCGTATCGCCTTTTTTAACGAGCTGGTTGTCATGAACCGGCACATCCGTAATTAACCCAGTGACATCAGGAGAAATGGCCACCACGTCGGCTGCAAATCTGGCATCACGCGTCCAGGGCGATTCGGTGTAGAACACCCAGGCACGGAATATGATGATAACGGCGATGATGACCAGCAGGATGGTGATCGCGTAACGCGCGATTTTTCTTATAAGCGTGTTCACGTAAACCTCAAACGAATAAACGGGATACTAAATAAAATACACAGCAGTAGAGAGCTGTATTGAAGAGTGCCGGGTGCCAGACAAGATCGTAAATACCACTGGGCGTCAGCACGCGTTTCACCAGCCAAAACAGCATAAGTGAAACGATGAGTTCGATAAAAATGGGCGGAAAAGAGAGCCCAAACATAACAAAGACCGGAAGTACACTCATTAAAAATCCTTAGTTCGACACGGCCGGGATAGTCCACCGCCTTGATCGACGCAAAAGCCTGCGCCCTAAGCCACATCTGAACTACGGCTGGCTTAATAATAGCGTATCATCGGGTGTTTTCAGGTAATGAAGCGTCGCCAGGTGATACCCCGGTACGCTTATAGTAACGCGCTTAACTATACGTTTTCTACTGAATGTGATCTAAATCACTTTTTAGCCAGAGTAAACAATGGAACGACTTAAAGGTATGTCGATATTTGCCAAAGTGGTTGAATTAGGTTCTTTCACGGCGGCCGCACGACAGCTTCATCTCAGCGTGTCATCCATCAGCCAGATAATCGCCAGGCTGGAAGATGCCCTTCAGGTTAAGTTACTCAATCGCAGCACACGCAGCATTGGCCTGACCGAAGCGGGGAAAATTTACTATCAGGGTTGCCGCCGCATGCTGGCTGAAGCCAGCCAGGTACATGAGCAGTTATATGCGTTTAATAATACGCCTGTCGGGGTGTTACGGATTGGCAGTTCCTCCACGATGGCGCAGAACGTCCTGGCCGGCATGACCAGTGATATGTTGCGTGACTATCCCGGCCTGAGTGTCAATCTTGTCACCGGCATTCCTGCCCCCGATTTAATCGCCGATGGCCTGGACGTGGTTATTCGGGTGGGCGCATTGAAAGATTCCAGTCTGTTTTCACGCAGGCTGGGCGCAATGCCCATGGTGGTGTGTGCCGCTAAATCCTACCTGGCGCAGCATGGAACACCCGAAAAACCGGCGGACATTACAAAATTCGCCTGGCTGGAATACAGCGTCCGCCCCGACAACAATTTTGAATTGATTGCACCCGAAGGCCTTGTGACTCGTTTGTCACCTCAGGGGCGTTTCGTCACCAATGACTCCCAGACGTTAATTCGCTGGCTTAAGGCAGGCAACGGCATCGCCTATGTCCCGATGATGTGGGTGGCAGATGAGATCAAGAGCGGAGAGATCGATATTTTATTCCCACACTATCAATCCGACCCGCGTCCGGTTTATGCGTTATACACCGAAAAAGACAAGCTGCCGCTGAAAGTTCAGGTCTGTATCGACTACCTGACGCACTACTTTGAACAGGTTGCCGAGCAGTACAAGCAGCACCGAAAGACATAGCCCTTCGCCTTTAGCAAGGTACTCAACAGGGCATCACAAAGGTGCGGGGCAGGACTTTAAACAGGCATCATTTACGGCAGAGACAGGAAAATCGCGCCAGCGTTTACTGAATGGGGCGCCTTCAGGATGTAATAGTAGCGCACTAAAAAAACCCGCCAGCAGGCGGGTTTGTCAGGCTAATCAGGCGGTGCCGCCGATAGTCAGCTTGTCCAGCTTGAGCGTAGGCTGGCCCACGCCAACCGGCAGACTCTGGCCTTCTTTACCGCACACGCCAACGCCTTTATCGAGCGCCAGATCGTTGCCAACCATAGAGATTTGCTGCATTGCCTCAATACCGGAGCCGATCAATGTCGCCCCTTTTACCGGTTTGGTGACTTTGCCTTTCTCAATCAGATAGGCTTCGGACGTGGAGAACACAAATTTACCCGACG
The DNA here is from genome assembly GCF_008801695.1 of Pantoea stewartii subsp. stewartii. Classification (GTDB taxonomy): domain Bacteria; phylum Pseudomonadota; class Gammaproteobacteria; order Enterobacterales; family Enterobacteriaceae; genus Pantoea; species Pantoea stewartii. The sequence goes on along the minus strand of NZ_VZPF01000022.1, from coordinate 22,969 downwards.
TAATATCGACCTGGCCGCCACCAAAATTAGGCGCATACAACCCGTATTCCACACTTTCAATAATGTCCTGCGGCGTCGATTTACCCGCCAGCATGTAGGTGTTGGTCATACGAGGCATTGGCAGGTGCGCATAAGATTCGCGACGACCGTTTCCGGTAGGATTCACGCCCATCAGCCGGGCATTCAGCTTGTCCTGCATGTAGCCTTTCAATACGCCATTTTCAATCAGTACGTTGTACTGTCCGGGTACGCCTTCATCGTCAATAGCCAGTGAACCGCGTAATCCCTCGATCGTGCCATCATCAACCACCGTACAAAGGTCAGACGCCACCAGTTGGCCCATCTTACCGCTAAAAACGGAGGTTCCACGGCGATTGAAGTCGCCTTCCAGACCATGACCTACCGCTTCATGCAGCAGCACGCCTGGCCAGCCCGCCCCCAGCACCACCGGTAAAGCGCCTGCAGGCGCAGCCACTGCGGAAAGATTGACCAGTGCCATGCGTACCGCTTCGCGTGCCCAGGCATCAGCGCGCACATCGCCATTTTCATCAGCGAGGAAAAACGCGTAGCCAGTACGCGCACCGCCACCGCTGGTACCCCGTTCGCGTTTGCCTTGATCTTCCACCTGAACGCTGATGGACAGACGCACCAGCGGACGCACATCGGCGGCCAGGGTACCATCGGTTGCCGCCACCAGGACCTGCTCATATACGCCGGTCAGGCTGGCATTCACTTCCTGAACCCGTGGGTCAGCAGCCCGCGCAACCTGGTCAACACGATGTAACAGGGCGATTTTGTCTTCACGGCTGAGGCTGCCAAGCGGATCGACAGGCGCATAGAGCGCGCGGTTGACGACGGCTGACAGCGTGTGCGCCTTGCCATTCCCCTGCTCGCGTACGATGCTGCGGGCCGCTTCTGATGACAGACGCAGGGCATTCATTGTGATCTGATCGGCATAGGCGAAGCCGGTTTTTTCGCCGCTGACGGCGCGGACACCCACGCCCTGATCGATATGGTAGGAACCATCTTTAATGATTTTATCTTCCAGAACCCAGGATTCGTGGAAGCTGGACTGAAAATAAAGATCGGCATAGTCCAGACGACGTTCTGAAAGCTGCCCTAACAGGGAAAAAAGGTCCTGCTGATTAATGTTGTTAGCAGTTAGCAACTGCTCACTTACCAGATTCAGAGTCATCGTTTCTCACTCAATATGTGCTCGGATATTCATAGCCTGAGGCAATTATGTTACGCCGTCAAATATCACTTGTTATAGGTTTCGCGTGGCTTACGCATAACCTCGTCAATTTTGGGCTTATCGAGCGGGCCGCTGATGTGATAGCGCAGCACAGAAATTTTACTCCAGAGCGGCCCCAGAACCTTACTGGCCGCGAATACCGCGGCCCCGACGACCGGGTTAATCGCGAACGCGGTGGCGACACCAACGGAGGCGGAAATTTCCGGGGTAACTATGGCTTCCATATCAATCCGTCGCTTCACAAGATCCATATTGCCCTGCATGGCGATATCCGCCTCCAGCCCATCGACTGACAGGTTATCAGTACGGATGACGCCATCTTCAATCCAGGCGGTACCATTGATTGAATCGAAATAGAAACCCTGTTTAAAAGTATCACTGAAGTCGAAACGCAGTTTACGTAGCAGTGCATCAAAACTGAGCAGGCGCAAAATCTGCCCCGCCGCACCGGTATCCACATCCGTTATCTGGCCTTTACCAAAGTGTGTTTTCAGTGTGCCGCTCAGCGTTTCCGCTGATGGTTGCCAGGGTGCAGCGCGCCAGTGCAGGTCATAGTTAATTTTGAAAGGTGCATCGCGTAATGGCGTATTTACGCCGAACCAGTTGGTTGTGTTATTGATGTTGCTGCCCTGCAAGGTGCCTTTCAGCGAGGTACGCTGGTCGTTGGGCCGGTTAACCCATTCGCCCTGAATATTCAGACGCGAACTGCCTGTATCCACCAAGCCATTAGTAAGTGCTAACGTACTTCCTTTAGGTTGCAGCCCGGCGGAAACGCGCCCGTATTTTTGTCCCATCAGCCAGCATTCTGCACACTGAAACTGCACCGCAGGCCACTTGCTAAAGTCAATCTGATCGCTTTTTTGCCCCAGTGGCGAAGCCGCGGTATTTTTTCCGTCAGCGCCCTGCCAGTCGGGATTGTAATAAAGATAATCCAGAGCAACCTGCCACGCTGCTGACGGCGAGGTCGTAAGCTGGCCACGTAACTCTTTGGCATTAACCTTCACCTGGGTTTTACCGCCCATCTCCTGGGTGACGGTGGTATCCACGTCATGCCACTCTTGCCCTGCCAGACTGACAGCGGGGCTACGTAAGATAATATTGCCTGGCAGCGTTGCCCCGCCCATCTTATGCTCACCCGTCGGGCTGGCCGCTCCGCCTTCGCCTGCCATCAGGAGTGCCGCCCAGGCTTCGCCATCGAGCGCAGGCAAATTCAGCACCATGCCTGAACGATCCGGCAGCGCCGGTGTGGTTTTGGTGTCGTTAAGCCAGATGCCTCGCTCAACGCGCAGCGTAGGCTCCAGCAGCCAGCGGCTGTTAAACCGGTGCCGCTCGTCAACGCTGCCGCTCAGATCGAAATGCGTTAAGTCGCCGTTTGCATTAACGGTAACCGGCAGGCTCTCGCCAGCCTTTTTGTGGAGTGGCGGAGGTAAGCGACTACTTACTTCCTTACCGTCTCCTTTGAGTTGCACGGCATAATGTGCACCGCCCTTGTGAGGCAAGGTGACGTTTACCTCACCTTGCCACGGAAGATGACCGGCCAGTTGGCTGCTAATCTGTCGGGGTATATCATTGATTTTTGCCAGTTGCCAGTCCGCCTGTAATTTGACGTTCACGCCAAAATCGTCAGGATTCTCCTGCGTCGTGAAGCTGACATCGATCGGCTGTCCAAACCAGTTGGCCTGCAGCGTATCGCTTTCGAGATTGCCGTTGTTATAGCGGAACTGCCCCGTCAAATGGGTCATTGTGGTATTCAGGGGTTTGATATGCAGGCTGTTGTTATTCATCTGCACATCCCCGCAGGCGTGAACATCTTTGCCATTCAATGGAATATCCAGCTTGAGATGACCTTTGGTCAGGCCTTTGACCTGGAGCTGTTCCAGTGCCGCTCCCAGCGACGATTTGAGCGGCGTGTGCTGGAAGTACTCACCGATTTGCTGCCCGTCACCGCTGATATCGCCATTAATAATCAGCTTTTCCTTCAGATAATCCGGGATGACAGCGCTGACATTGCGGGCATCGACTTCACCCAGTTTCGCCAGTGGCGCATTCATCCAAAGGCCGTCATTCAGGAAGTTAAGATCGATATCAAGATTGCTGAGATCGGGCCAGCCCGGCTGGAACGCATAGGTTGCCTGGCGTAACGGCACCCAAACCTGGAACATCCCGTCGTTGTGCTGGAAGGGAAAAAGCGCTGGATTACCGTTAAACAGCAGCGTGGCATTACTGACCTTGCCGCCTTTAATCGCACCGCTTAAATAGTGTGTCAGCGAGTGGCCCATTATCGGTGTCGGAAAATAGCGCCACGCATCACCAGCGTTCGTGACGTTAATGCCGGCCAGAATATTCAGTTGAGGTTGCGCATCACTGTTTTGCTGATAGCGGAAATCGCCGTGCGCCCAAAGGGAACGGGCCTGAATGTCAAGGTCGTGACCCGCCAGCGTCAGCCCCTGCTTATCCTGCGTCCAGTTAAGGTTGCCGGTGATCTGTTTGATCTCCAGCGGTGCCTGGAACATATCACCATAAGGCACCGTAGCCTGCCCCATCGCAATTGCGGCTTGCCCATCGTTCAGGCTGCCTGTCGCCTCACCATTAAGATGGCTGATGCCGGGAACCAGCTTCCAGTACTGCCAGCTAAAATCACGCCACTTTACCTGAAAGCGGGTCTGCTCGGGTTGTGCTAAGGGAATATCTAACGCAAGCCCATCAATCGTGCCCCGCGGCCGCAATGCACGCCAGTTATCAAACAGCGCAGGTGAGAGAGGCGCAAAAAGCGGCACCAGCGGCGCGATGCGATCTAATGCTAACTGCGTCGCACGAACGCGGACTTCGGCCTCGCTGTTGCTGCCCAGCATCTGCTCGTCCTGCGGTTGCCAGAACAGCGAAAAATGACCAGCAGGCCACGCATTGCCGTCTGTGCTGAGTTTGGTTTGCGGCACCGTTACCACCCAGCCATTTTTATAACGCGAAAGGTGCGCCGTCAGACCATCAACGTTGAGAGTATGGGGACCGCTCTCGCCCTGCCAGCTTGCGCCGCCTTGACTTAACAACAGGTCGCCAGCGTAGATATCACCATCACGCAGAGTGACCCAGGCTGCCAGGCTAAACCGGGCGCTGTCCAGACGGGTGTTATCCCGTACCCAGCGGCCCAGCCAGGGGCGCATATCCACGTCATCAGCCTGCATCCAGATGCGACCGTCGTTGAGTAAGCCTTCGTTATCGTTCAGGTCGAGACGGACCTGCACAACACCGTGCTGTCCGGTAAAACTCGACAGGCTGACCTCACCTTCTGCGCGATGTCGCGTATGTTCGTTCAGCCAGGTGAGTTTAGGGATAGCCAGTTCAGCATGCTGACCGGATGGCGTGATAAAACCAATCGTGCTGTCGCGCAGATCGAAGTGATCGAACTGGCGTAAAAACAGATCGTTGATCTGGGTGAGCCTGAAGCTGTGCTTCTCGTTGTCACTGGTCAGGAGAGGCTGAGTGCTGTTAAAGTGCAACTGCCAGAACGTCAGATCGCGGAACTGCCAGCGCCAGTGGAGCAATGACTGCCAGACGTCCAGCGCAACGGTAATACGCGCGATCGAGAGCGTCCCCGTTTGTTTCATGTCCACGTTCAGGTCACGGATTTGCAGCGTGGGCCCAAAATTTTCCCACTTGCCCTTCAGCTGGCTGGCGTTAACATTGGCACCGCTGACGTCAGAAACAAACTCTAAGACCTGACTACGATAGTTATCGAGGTGCGGCATCGCCAGACGCAGCGCACTGACCAGCAGCGCCACAATCACAATGACTGTCGCGAGCAGCAGTAACATCACTCTTGGCAACTGCCTCACTCACACCTCTCCTTGTCTACCGTTAACGACGGATGGTTGCTGCTCATACCCGGCGTCTTATGACATAAGCGGTATGGGGCCACATTTTACCCTAAAATGTGCGGCCAGACATCGTGAGCCTGACCGGCCAGCACTACATCATGACCACATCGAACTGTTCCTGAGTATAGAGCGCTTCAACATGCACCTTTACCTGCTTGCCGACAAACAGCTCCACTTCCGCCAGCGCATGGGACTCATCCGTTTTCAACGCTTCGCCCACCGTCGGCGACACGTAGACCAGGAAACGGTCAGAATCATAAGCATGATGAACACGAACAATTTCACGCATAATTTCGTAGCACACCGTTTCGACGGTCTTCAGTGTGCCGCGCCCTTTACACACCGGGCAATCCTCACACAGCACGTGTTCGATACTTTCGCGCGTACGCTTGCGCGTCATTTCCACCAGCCCTAAGGCGGAAAACCCGCTGATGCCCGTCTTCACTCTGTCTTTACTGAGAGCGGTTTCCAACGAATGCAGCACGCGACGGCGATGATCTTCATTACTCATATCAATGAAGTCGATAATGATGATGCCGCCAAGGTTACGTAGCCTCAGTTGGCGGGCGATCGCCTGTGTCGCTTCCACATTGGTGTTAAAAATAGTTTCATCAAGGTTTCGGTGTCCGACAAAGGCACCGGTGTTGATGTCGATTGTCGTCATCGCTTCAGTTTGGTCGATGATGAGGTATCCGCCAGATTTCAGTTCAACTTTACGTTCCAGTGAGCGCTGAATCTCGTTCTCAACATCAAACAGATCAAAGATGGGCTGTTTGCCATTGTAAAGCTCGAGCTTACTGGACATCTCCGGGATGTATTCGCTGGTGAATTCCTTAAGGAGATCGCAGGTCAGGCGCGAATCGACACGAATGCGATCCAGCGCAGCGCCCGCAAAATCGCGCAGAATACGCTGCGCCAGCGCCAGCTCACCATAGAGTAAACAACGGGTTTGATTGCGCTTTTTCCGCTCGCTGACTTTGGTCCAGAGCCGTTTCAGAAACGCAGCATCCTGCGCCAGCTCTTCTTCGCCAATGCCTTCCGCTGCGGTGCGGATGATGAAACCGCCCAGGTCGTCACAGTAGTCAGCCACGACGGCTTTAAGGCATTCACGCTCTTTTTCACTGGCAATGCGTTGTGAAACGCCAACGTGTGAAGCGCCGGGCATAAACACCAGGTAGCGCGAGGGCAACGTGATATCTGTGGTCAGCCGCGCGCCTTTAGTGCCAAGGGGATCTTTCACCACCTGCACCACGAGATCCTGTCCCTGACGCACCAGCTCCGCGATATCACGTACCACGAAATTTTTCTTTTCATCGCCCGCAACGCATTCTGTATGCGGCATGATGTCGGACGCATGCAGGAAGGCCGCTTTATCAAGCCCGATATCCACAAATGCCGCCTGCATGCCAGGCAAAACCCGGCTGACGCGCCCTTTGTAAATATTACCGACGATGCCACGCCGGGCTTCGCGCTCAATGTGAATTTCCTGCAGGATACCGCCATCAATGTAGGCGACGCGCGTTTCAGCAGGCGTAACGTTAACCAGTAGTTCTGCCGTCATGTTAACCCCTTACGGCACGCAGTGACTGGAACTGGTCGATCAGTTCCGCGGTCTCAACCAACGGTAATCCGACGACTGCGTGATAACTTCCATTGATTTTACGAACAAAGTTTCCGCCCTTTCCCTGAATACCGTAAGCGCCTGCTTTATCCATAGGTTCACCTGTGGCGATGTACTCATTGATGTCGTGTGCGGTTAAGTTACGAAACGTCACCTCGGTGACCACCAGACAGTCCAGCACCTGCTGACGATCGGCCAGCGCGATAGCCGTCATGACCTGATGCGTTTTTCCCGAGAGTTTACTGAGCATCGCGCTGGCATGGTCGGCATCGTGGGGCTTTTCCAGCACCTCGCCATTGAGCACCACGATGGTGTCGGCACCCAGCACCGGTAAGTCTTGCCGGGCAACCGTGACGCCCGCTTTAGCTTTGTCATGCGCCAGGCGTCGAACATAGCCCTCCGCCGTTTCACCGGGCTGACGTTGCTCTTCAACATCAGTGACAAGACGCTCGAAGGTGATGCCAAGCTGGCTCAGCAGTTCACGTCGGCGGGGAGACGCGGAGGCCAGATACAGGGTTACCATAAATTTCCTTATTGAACAGCGAACTGACGGCGGATCTTTCTCATCAATAAGAATAGCCACGGCCAGAGAATCCCGTCGACAACACTGCTCCAGAAAATTTCAGGGCGGAATGAGACGTTGATCACCAGAAACTCTGCCCAGAAGACGATCACATCCATTGCTAATGACAGCACCATAACCATTAACGCCTGCTGCCACAATGCTAAGTTACGGAATAACTGGAATTTAAACGCAACCAGATAGGCGATAATGCTGAGCGCCAGTGCGCGAACGCCCAACGTCGAACCGGCGATTAAATCCATAATCGCCCCCAGCAGAAAACCGCTGCCCACATTCACGCGATGCGGCAGCGCCAGCACCCAATACACCAGAATCAACAATAGCCACGATGGCCGGAACATATAGATCTGTTCCGGCCATGGCATGATTTGCAGAATAAACGCCATCAGAAAGGACAGCCAGATCACCCATCGTCCCTGGCTGCGATATCGACTCAATTCTGGCCTCCGCGTGAGCGGGAAGCGGCATCCTGCGAACGACTTTCGCTGCTGCCCGAAGCGGGTGTGGTAGTCTGTGTGGTGGGCGCAGGCGGCCCCATTTCGCCGGCAGGCGGCAGCACCTGCGGCATCATTTGCATCAGGCGCTCGTTCGCGACCCGATGCACTTCATCAGGCGCCATAGGCATATCACCATTATGATCGGCTCCCCAAAGCAGCAGCAAATAGCGCAGACGTTGCAGACCCGCAGTAGGATGTGCCTGAATCACGGTATAAGCGCGTTGCGTATCCACTTTTACCGAGGACACGACACCGACAGGATAGCCTTCAGGGAAGCGGCCACCTAAGCCTGAGGTGACTAACACATCGCCCACGCGAATATCGGTATTGCCTGGCAGATGTTCAAGTTGTAAATCTTCCGTACAGCCATTGCCCGCCGCAATGACACGAATATCATTACGCAGTACCTGAATGGGTAGCGCATGTGATGCATCACAAATGAGCAGAACGCGGCTGGTAAACTGACCGACAGCGATGACCTGGCCCACAACCCCTTTATCACTGATGACCGGCTGACCTTCATATACGCCATTGGCGCTGCCTTTATCAATCACGACCTGATCGGTATAGGGATCGGTACCGGTGGAGATCACCTGGGTCACCATCTTATGCTCGTCCTGACGCAGAGGTGAACCCAGCAATTCGCGCAGGCGTGCATTCTCCTGCTTGTATTGCCCCAGCATGAGCAGGTCGCTGTTTTTCAGAAACAGCTCCCGACGTAACGCTTTATTTTCCAGCTCAAGCTGCTGGCGTGAAGCCAGCGTATCTGACACGCCATCCAGAAGTTGACGCGGGCCGTTGGCCAGGAAGTAAAACGGACTGACCGATGTGTCCAGATAGTTGCGTATTTGCGTAAATGAACTCACGCGACTATCTGCGATGATGATGGCAATCGCCACAATCACCGCCAGAAAGAGACGCAATTGCAGAGAAGGGCCTCTGCTAAAAATCGGCTTCATATAATCTGCGTGTTCCTCGACTACAAGGTAAGAAAGTACGGACGTACCGCACTTTCCTGGGCTGGACACATCATACCGATGCACGCAGCGCCGGTTTACACGCTACTCCCTGCGCACTGTTACGACGGTCTCAGCCGGTTGAGGCCATTATTCTTCGCTGAATAAATCGCCGCCATGCATGTCGATCATTTCCAGGGCTTTACCGCCGCCGCGCGCAACGCAGGTCAGCGGATCTTCCGCGACGACAACAGGAATGCCTGTTTCTTCCATCAGTAGACGATCCAGATTTCTCAGCAGCGCACCACCGCCCGTCAGGACCATGCCACGCTCGGAAATGTCAGAGGCGAGTTCTGGCGGACACTGTTCCAGCGCGACCATTACTGCACTCACAATTCCGGTAAGCGGCTCTTGCAGGGCTTCAAGGATTTCATTTGAGTTAAGGGTAAAGCCGCGTGGCACACCTTCTGCCAGGTTACGACCACGCACTTCGATCTCACGCACTTCGTCACCTGGGTAAGCAGAGCCGATCTCATGCTTGATACGTTCCGCTGTGGCTTCACCAATCAGTGAACCGTAATTACGGCGCACATAATTAATGATGGCTTCATCGAAGCGGTCACCACCGATACGCACGGAAGAAGAGTAAACCACGCCGTTCAAAGAAATGACGGCAACTTCAGTGGTACCGCCACCAATATCGACTACCATTGACCCGGTCGCTTCAGAAACCGGTAAGCCAGCGCCAATGGCGGCCGCCATAGGTTCTTCAATCAGGAACACTTCACGTGCACCCGCCCCCTGGGCAGATTCGCGGATTGCGCGGCGCTCAACCTGCGTGGCACCGACAGGCACACATACCAGCACGCGCGGACTTGGACGCATAAAGCTGTTGCTGTGAACCTGCTTAATGAAGTGCTGCAGCATTTTCTCGGTCACGAAGAAGTCGGCGATAACGCCATCTTTCATAGGACGAATGGCTGCAATATTGCCCGGTGTACGGCCTAGCATCTGTTTGGCGTCATGACCAACGGCCGCTACACTTTTAGGTGAGCCGGCACGATCCTGGCGAATAGCCACTACGGAAGGCTCGTTCAGCACGATGCCTTGTCCTTTTACATAAATCAGGGTGTTCGCGGTACCCAGATCAATGGACAAGTCATTGGAAAACATGCCACGAAATTTTTTAAACATACTAAGGGATAATCCTGCAAGCTGGAGGCGGAAAATAAAATCCGCTTACTTTACCAACCACACGAAGCTGCCACAAGGCGCAAAAACGTTCTGCTTCGGTGAAAAATTAGGCGACATTCGCATTAAATCATTTACAGCTGTTTCGCACACGAGCGGAACAGCGATATCACGCTATCAGAGCTGCTTGTTAAAGAATTTTCTTAACTTTACTCCGACATAAAATCTAACATTTCAGGCGCTCTCTTCTGCCTGTTTGTTGTCCTGTATTCACTAAAAGCTGGCGTAAAACCGGCGAATTCAGGCAAACGATTAAATCTGGTAACGTTGCGAGTACTTTTTCACATTACTGTTGACCGGCTGAGAAGGTGAAAACAGGTCGCCCTGCCCGCCTTCAACGCCTAATTCGACCAGAGTTTGCCACTCCGCTTTTGTGCGAACGCCTGCCGCATAAAGCCGGGTACCGGTCGGCTTGCAGACGTCCAGCAAGCTCCGCACAAACAGCTGATTTTCAGTACGGCGCTCAATGTTGCGCACCAGGCCGGCATCCAGCTTGATTAACGCGACCGGCAGTTGCCTGATATAGGCGCTACTGACTACCGTCAATCCTGCCTGACTGATGGCAATCCGGCAGCCAAATGCCTGGAGCGAATGCAACACCGGAATCAAACGGCTGATGTGTTGACAAACATCCCCTTCCGCAAGTTCAAATAAAAATCGTTTTCGCTGACTTTTTGGGCAGGCCAGCAACATTCGCTGCAACCAGACGACAAAGGGACGCTTTAACAGAGAGTCGATACTGACCGGGATAACCAGTGTTTCTTCAGGCCACAGCTCTGACAAAGCGGCAATGCGCAACACCATCTGCCTGTCCCAGCTCTCTACCATGCCAAGCTGCTGCACCAGTGGCATGTATTCAGCCGACAGCACTTCTTTATCACCATCAAAGATGCGGCTGAGTATGACTCGATGACGAACCTTGCCCTCACGGTCCACGGCAGGTTTCTGATAGAGCCGCGGCCCACCGCGACTGAGTGTATTTTCCAGCAAAGTGCGCCAGCGAACACTGCCGCGCCCGGCATCCTGCGGATTGCCCGCACCGTTTGACCAGTTATTGCCACCGGACAGCGTTGCCCGTCGCGTCGCCATCTCCACATTTTCCATTACCTGCGGCACCGTCTGGCCACTGTGCCAGGCGCTGATACCAATGTGAATAAAGTCGTCACGGTTCACCATGCGCATAGGGGGTAACGCATCAACGGCATTAATTAACTGGTCAGCGATGCTGTTGGCCTCTTTCAGGCTGCGGTGCGGCAGCAATACCGCAAAATCACTGCGAAAATAACGCGCAAGAAGCGCGCCGGGATAACGCATGACAAAAGTGGACAGCATATTGACGACGTTAAACAGGTACTCTTCAACCAGCACCGGTCCAAGCGAGTGATCGTGCGTGTCGAGCTCAGGAAAGCGGATCATCATGACCACGCCGTGTGTCCCGACATCTTCCTGGTCCTCCAGCAAGGTGGCCAACTGATTATCGAAGAAAAGCCGGTTATTCAGCCCGGTTCGGCCATCATGCGCAGCAAAGGTACGAATTAACGTATCAATGCGAACGCGCTGCTCGCCGGCTTCCTGTAAATCTGACAGAAGCTGATCGATCGCCCGACTGGCTTTGGGCGGCCACTCATCACGCTGCTTTTGGCGGAAGAAGGTACGCTCGCCAGCAAGAATCGATGCCGAACGACTTTCCAGGTGTTCCATCCCGCGCCATTGACGCACCAGCCAGCGATGGATGATGGACAGCATCACCGCCATAATCAGTACAACCAGCACGAGGGCGACAAGGGTATAAGTCGCAGGAATCGAGCGTAGCCAGGTTTGTGCAGGATCGAGAATCGTCAACTGGAGCCGCATTCCCGGTTGGTGCATTAGCGCAATGTCAAAATGGATATAGCGGTTTTTTTCGTGCTCGAGCATCTGATTTTCATGGCGGGACAGCGTAAAAACAGGTTGGCGACCGTTATAGAGAGAAAGTTGCTCCGCGTTAATAACAGGCAACATCGGGGCCAGCCAGGCCTTGAGCGCATCGGGAGGCTGGCTCAGCAAGACGTTATCAACTTCGGTCGCCAGCACCTGTACGCGACTTTCGACGCGCTGATGCGTGAGCCAGAAAACACTAAAAGCACAACCCACCAGCATTAAAACCATTGCCAGTACGCTAATCAGTGTAATAAATGCAGAAAGTTTGGTCGTTAATCGCATCCCTGTGCCTGTTTCACTTCGGTTGTCGCCGGATCACGCTGGCGCTGCACGGCAGCCGGAAGAAATTTGTGCAAAATAACACAAATGTCGTCTGGCAACAGTGGCGTTGTGCGTGAAGGCGAAGTATACCGCTGAGAAGATCTCACAGCGCCTGATTCTACATTTTTCAGTGGATTCCCATTTGAGAGCGAAGCCAGGAAATTTCACATTTTTGCAGCGAAATTCGCCAGCATAAGTAATAGTCATCATGCTGGTTGAGACTATCGCGCCTGGAGAAAAACGATGAAGCCGACTAAAAGCCTGACCGAAGCAGATGTAACGCCAGAAAGCATCTTTAATATGAACCGTCGTCGGGTGCTTCAGACGCTGGGGCTGGGTGCCGCAGCCATGGGCCTTCCCGGCATGGCAAATGCTGATATCCTGAGCTGGTTCAAAGGCAACGACCGCCCTGCTGCCCCCGCAGGCCGTCCGCTTGACTTTACCAAACCCGCCCAGTACCAGGCTAACCTGCCCTTAACGCCCGCCGATAAAGTTTCCGGATACAACAATTTCTACGAATTCGGTCTGGATAAAGCCGATCCTGCGGCGAACGCCGGTACCCTAAAAACCGATCCCTGGAAACTGACAATTGAGGGCGAAGTGGCTAAGCCCGTGACGCTGGACATGGATGATATTTTTAAGCGCTTCGCGATGGAGCAACGAATCTATCGCATGCGCTGTGTTGAAGCCTGGTCGATGGTCGTTCCCTGGATCGGATTTGAACTGAATAAACTGCTGAAGCTGGCAGAACCCACCAGCAAAGCCCGCTTCGTCGCCTTCCAGACGCTGTACGCGCCCGATCAGATGCCAGGGCAAAAAGACCGGTTTATCGGCGGCGGGCTCAATTACCCTTATGTAGAAGGTTTGCGTCTGGATGAAGCGATGCATCCGCTTACGATTCTGACAACGGGCGTATACGGTAAAGCGCTGCCGCCGCAGAATGGTGCGCCGATTCGCCTGACGGTTCCGTGGAAATATGGCTTTAAGGGCATCAAGTCCATTGTGAAAATTACGCTCACTCACGATCAACCGCCAACGACATGGAATCAGATTGCCGACAATGAGTATGGTTTCTATGCCAACGTGAATCCCCATGTGAACCATCCACGCTGGTCACAGGCGACCGAACGTTTTATTGGGCCGGGCAGTAGCTTTAATGTGGATCGTCAGCCCACGTTACTCTTCAACGGTTATGCCGATCAGGTTGCCTCGCTCTATCGCGGCATGGATTTGCGGGAGAATTATTGAGTGCGCCTGACAATAAAGCAGATCGGCTGGCTTAAAGTCCTGTTGCATCTGGCTGCGTTCCTGCCGTTGGTTTATTTGATCATGGCCGCGATGCACGGTGGACTGAGCGCCGACCCGGCAAAGGATATCCAGCATTTTACCGGCCGAATGGCATTGAAACTGCTGCTGGCTACGTTGCTGGTGTCGCCCTTAACGCGCCTGATAAAACAACCCCTGCTCATTCGGACCCGACGCCTGCTGGGGATCTGGACATTTTTCTGGGCCAGTTTGCATTTGACCAGCTACTACCTGTTGGAGCTGGGAATAAATAACATCGGCCTGCTGGGCAGTGAGCTGATTTCCCGGCCCTATCTGACGCTGGGGATCCTCTCCTGGTTTATCTTGTTGGCGCTGGCCGTCACGTCTTTCCAGCGCATGCAGCGTAAACTCGGCAAACGGTGGCAAACATTGCATAACCTGATCTATCTGGTCGCGATCCTGGCACCTGTCCATTATCTCTGGTCAGTCAAAATCCTTTCGCCGCAACCCATTATTTATGCGCTTTTAGCTCTGGTCCTGTTAGCCTGGCGCTACAAAAAGTTCATTAAGTGGTGGCCGCGTTAACCGCTCTTTTCCCCGCTATCGTCTGCATAAATGCGGTCTCCGGACCGCATCCGATCAACTTCGCAGATAAGACCAGTATTTTGCTGCGAAATGCCACGAAACGGATATAATAGCCGGCTTTATTGCGATTTGACGCTTCTTTTTCACCGTGACGGGTGACAAATGGAAAGCGGCAAGGTATTTTACGCGATGCCTCAATGATTGCGGGAGATGGCAGCAAGATGGCCGATAAATTACATATTCTGCTTTTGAACGGTCCCAACCTTAATCTGTTGGGAACGCGCGAGCCTGAAAAATACGGGGACGTCACGCTGGATCAGATCGTTTCTCGTCTGGTGCAGCAGGCAGACCAGTTGAATGTAGCGTTAAGCCATTTGCAGTCCAATGCTGAATATCAGCTCATTGATCGCATTCATGAGACAAAAGGCAACGTGGATTATATCATCATCAATCCTGCCGCGTTTACGCACACCAGCGTCGCACTTCGTGATGCGCTGTTAGCAGTGGACATTCCCTTTATCGAAGTTCATCTGTCAAATGTGCACAGCCGCGAGCCCTTCCGCCAACATTCCTATTTTTCTGATGTCTCTGCGGGCGTTATTTGTGGGCTTGGCGCCGATGGCTACTCGTGGGCATTACAAACGGCAGTAAAGCGCCTGTCTCAGGCTAATTAATCAAACTGAGTACGGAACCCCATTCATGGATATTCGTAAAATTAAAAAACTGATCGAACTGGTTGAAGAATCTGGCATTTCTGAGCTGGAGATTTCCGAAGGTGAAGAGTCTGTTCGTATCAGTCGTGCACCTGCAAACACTGGTTATCCGATGATGCAGCAGGCTTATGCTGCGCCTGTTGCTCAGCAACCGGCGCTGGCGAGCGCCGTGGCACCTGTTGCCGCTGTCGCAGAAGCTGCACCAGCAGAAATCAGTGGTCACATCGTACGTTCACCGATGGTCGGTACCTTCTACCGCACACCAAGCCCGGATGCGAAAGCGTTTGTGGAAGTGGGCCAGAAAGTCAATGCCGGTGACACGCTGTGCATCGTTGAAGCCATGAAAATGATGAACCAGATCGAAGCCGACAAATCTGGCGTTGTTAAAGCCATTCTGGTCGAAAGTGGTCATCCGGTAGAATTTGACGAGCCACTTGTTGTCATCGAATAACGGGGCGAACCATGCTGGATAAAATTGTTATTGCTAACCGCGGTGAGATTGCACTGCGCATTCTGCGTGCCTGTAAAGAACTGGGCATTAAGACTGTCGCTGTTCACTCAAGCGCGGACCGTGACCTGAAACACGTGCTGCTGGCAGACGAAACGGTTTGCATCGGCCCGGCACAGTCGGTCAAAAGTTATCTCAACATCCCGGCGTTGATCTCTGCTGCAGAAATAACCGGCGCGGTGGCGATTCACCCTGGCTACGGCTTCCTGTCTGAGAACGCGGATTTTGCTGAGCAGGTTGAGCGCTCTGGCTTTATCTTTGTGGGCCCAAAAGCTGACACCATCCGCCTGATGGGCGATAAAGTGTCGGCCATCACGGCGATGAATAAAGCTGGCGTGCCGACCGTACCTGGCTCCGATGGCTCACTGACCGATGACATGGAAAAAAACCGTGCCTTCGCCAAGCGCATCGGCTATCCGGTCATTATTAAAGCCTCCGGCGGCGGCGGCGGTCGTGGTATGCGCGTTGTGCGCAGTGACAAAGATCTGGAACAATCCATCAACATGACGAAAGCGGAAGCCAAAGCGGCTTTCAACAACGACATGGTGTACATGGAGAAGTATCTGGAAAATCCACGTCACATCGAAATCCAGGTTCTGGCTGATGGCCAGGGCAACGCCATCTATCTGGGCGAGCGTGACTGTTCTATGCAGCGCCGCCACCAGAAAGTCGTGGAAGAAGCGCCAGCACCGGGCATTACGCCAGAGCTGCGTTCATTCATCGGTGAGCGTTGTACTAAAGCCTGTATCGATATCGGCTATCGCGGCGCAGGGACGTTTGAGTTCCTGTACGAGAATGGCGAGTTCTATTTCATTGAAATGAACACCCGTATTCAGGTTGAACATCCGGTCACCGAAATGATCACCGGCGTCGACCTGATTAAAGAGCAGCTGCGTATTGCTGCTGGCCAGCCGCTGTCAATCAAGCAAGAAGATGTGATTATTCGTGGTCATGCGGTTGAATGCCGTATCAACGCCGAGGATCCGGTCACCTTCCTGCCAAGCCCTGGTAAGATTACCCGTTTCCATGCACCGGGTGGTTTTGGTGTGCGTTGGGAATCCCATATTTATGCGGGTTACAGCGTGCCGCCGTATTATGATTCCATGATCGGAAAGCTCATCACCTACGGTGAAACCCGTGATATCGCTATTGCCCGTATGAAAAACGCGCTGGCGGAGCTGATTATCGACGGCATCAAAACCAACATCGAACTGCAGATGAAAATCATGTCCGATGAAAACTTCCAGCACGGTGGCACCAATATCCACTATCTGGAGAAAAAACTCGGCCTGCACGAGAAGTAATCGCAACGCTGAGTTAGTCTGAGGCCGGATATTCCGGCCTTTTTCTTTTCCCGCAGGCGTTAAGGTCACATCATGGACGCGCGTTTTTTACAGGCTCACAAAGAGGCTCGCTGGTCGCTCTATCTCACGCTGGCCTGGCTGGCTGTCTGGGGCATTTCCGCCTGGTCGGGCGGCGATGCGGTTGGCATAACCGGTTTGCCACGCTGGTTTGAGCTCTCCTGCATTTTTGCGCCTCTGCTGTTCATTTTTCTGTGCTGGCTAATGGTCCGTACACGCTTCCGTGAGATGTCTCTTGAGGAGGAAGATGAACACTGAAATCATCCTGCCACTGTTGGCTTATCTGGTCGTTATTGCCGGTCTGTCCATCTTTGCGATGCGTAAACAGCGCAAAGGAAATTTCCTGACCGAGTATTTTCTGGGTAGCCGTTCGATGGGCGGATTTGTGCTGGCTATGACCATCACCACCACCTATATCAGCGCCAGCTCCTTTATCGGTGGCCCAGGCGCAGCGTATAAATATGGTCTGGGCTGGGTGCTGCTGGCCATGGTTCAGGTTCCTGCTGTGTGGCTTTCACTGGGTGTACTGGGGAAGAAATTTGCCATTCTGGCGCGTAAGCATAATGCGGTCACGCTTAACGATATGCTCTATGCGCGCTATGGCAGCACACTATTGGTGGTCCTGGCCAGCCTGAGTTTACTCGTTGCCTTTGTGGGCGCGATGGCCGTGCAGTTTATCGGTGGCGCACGCCTGCTGGAAACCGCAGCCGGTATCCCCTACGACACGGGATTACTGATCTTCGGTGGAACTATCGCGCTTTATACGGCATTTGGCGGCTTCCGGGCCAGCGTGCTTAACGATGCCATGCAGGGCATTGTGATGCTGATTGGCACCTTTTTGCTGCTGTTTGCGATTATTCACCATGCCGGAGGGATCCACACTGCTGTAGAAAAACTGCATGCGATTGATCCCAAACTGCTGTCTCCTGAGGGGCCGGGCGATATCATTACGCCGACGTTCCTGAGCTCGTTTATCGTTCTGGTCTGCTTTGGCGTTATCGGTCTGCCCCATACCGCTGTCCGCTGTATTTCCTACAAGGACAGTAAAGCCGTTCACCGGGCGATTGTTCTCGGCACTATCGTGGTGGTGGTACTGATGCTGGGAATGCATCTGGCAGGCGCGCTGGGCCGCGCCATATTGCCCGATCTGACCGTGCCGGATCGGGTTATCCCGACGCTGATGATTACCGTCCTGCCGCCGCTGGCCGCAGGGCTGTTTTTAGCGGCGCCGATGGCGGCGATCATGTCGACCATCAATGCGCAGCTGTTGCAGGCTTCCGCTACGCTGGTTAAAGATCTGTATTTACGCCTCGCACCTCAGCAACTGGACAATGAGCCACGACTGCGGATGTTATCGGGCACGGTGACATTTGCCCTGGGTGTCGTTTTGCTGTTCGTGGCCTGGCATCCGCCCGACATGATTATCTGGCTTAACCTGCTGGCGTTTGGTGGGCTGGAGGCAGTATTCCTGTGGCCGCTGGTTCTGGGGTTATATTGGGAACGCGCCAATGCCGCAGGCGCGCTCAGCGGGATGGTGGTGGGCGGAGGCTGTTATGCCATTCTGGCAACCCTGGGCCTGCAACTGTGGGGATTTCATCCCATCGTGCCTTCCTTATTGTTAAGTCTGCTGGCGTTCCTGGTCGGCAATCTGTTTGGGCGTTTACCCGCCGTGGTTAACGCACCACAACACTGAATTAAGAGAGATGTTATGCCGTGGATTCAAATCAAAATTAACAGTTCTGGTGCCAACGCAGAGGCGCTGAGCGATGCACTGATGGAAACCGGTGCCGTGTCAGTGACCTTTCAGGATACCCATGACACGCCCGTCTACGAACCTCTGCCCGGGGAAACCCGTTTATGGGGCGATACCGATGTTATCGGGTTGTTCGATGCCGAAAGCGACATGGAAGGCGTCATTGCCGAACTTTCACAGCATCCACTGCTGGGAGAGAATTTTCGCCAAAAGATCGAGCAGATCGAAGACAAAGACTGGGAACGCGAGTGGATGGAGAACTTCCATCCTATGCGCTTTGGCGAACGCTTGTGGATCTGCCCGAGCTGGCGCGATGTGCCCGATCCGAATGCCGTCAATGTCATGCTGGATCCCGGGCTGGCTTTCGGAACCGGCACACATCCCACCACATCGCTCTGTCTGACGTGGCTCGACGGTCTGGATCTGAACGGTAAAACGGTGATCGATTTTGGCTGCGGCTCTGGGATCCTGGCGATCGCCGCCTTAAAGCTGGGTGCAGCGCAGGCCATTGGCATTGATATCGATCCTCAGGCGATTCAGGCCAGCCGCGACAATGCCGAGCGCAATAGGGTGGCGGACCGTCTGTCTCTTTATCTGCCGCATCAGCAACCGGAAAACCTGCAGGCTGATGTGGTGGTGGCAAACATTCTTGCCGGACCGCTGCGTGAGTTAGCGCCGCTTATCCGCGTGCTGCCTAAACCAGGCGGGCATCTGGGATTATCAGGCGTGCTGGAAAGCCAGGCCGAGAGTGTCTGTGAAGCTTATGCCATGCACTTTGCGCTGGACCCTGTCGCCGTTAAGGAAGAATGGTGCCGGATTACGGGTGTAAAAAACGCTTAGCGTCGTAAACGATGCGAGCGTCAGACTCAGCCCTGCAAACGTCGCAGGGCTGTATACCTTCTCCTCATACAGATGAAAGCGAACCTGTCTGGTCGTCGCTGCCTTTCACGCTCAATCGCTATGCTTTTGTCAATCGTCTGTACGGCGTGTTGTGTCGTTAATCACGGTATGTGACGTTTTTTATCTGGCGAATGCCGAATCTTCGTCGGAAAAACCTTTGTTCACAAAATAAACACAACTGGATAAAGCCATGATTTTTAATGCCATTTATCCATAACACCCTTGTCAGAGCAGACTAAAAGCAGTTTTCTTGCGAATTGTTCAAAGTTTGGCCTTTCATCTTAAGAAAAAAATGCGTAATATACGCCGCCTTGCAGACACAGTATGGCATTACGACTTCATGCGCATTGGAAACCTCCAGCTGAGAAATCGACTGATTGCGGCACCGATGGCCGGTATTACAGACAGGCCTTTCAGAACGCTTTGTCATGAGATGGGTGCAGGAATGGCGGTTTCTGAGATGTTGTCATCCAATCCCGAAGTGTGGGCCAGTGACAAATCTCGTTTACGCATGGTGCACAGTGATGAACCCGGCATTCGTGCCGTCCAGATTGCAGGCTGTGATCCCAGTGAGATGGCTCAGGCTGCACGTATTAATGTCGATGCTGGTGCACAGGTGATTGATATTAATATGGGTTGCCCAGCCAAAAAGGTGAACCGCAAAATGGCGGGGTCGGCCTTACTGCAATATCCTACCGTGGTCGAGTCTATTCTCTCTGCCGTGGTAAATGCGGTTGATGTACCGGTCACATTGAAAATCCGTACCGGTTGGGATCCAGAAAACAGAAACTGTGTCGCGATTGCCCAATTGGCTGAGCGTTGTGGCATTCAGGCTTTGACGATACATGGCCGCACTCGTGCCTGCCTGTTCAACGGAGACGCTGAATACGACAGCATTCGGACAGTTAAGCAGAGTGTCTCTATTCCGATTATCGCGAACGGAGACATAACTGACCCGCATAAAGCCAGAGCAGTGCTCGACTACACCGGAGCCGACGCTTTGATGATAGGACGTGCTGCTCAGGGAAGACCGTGGATCTTCCGGGAAATCCAGCATTATCTGGACACTGGGGAGCTGCTTGCCCCGCTGCCACTGGCAGAGGTCAAGCGTTTGCTTGTTTCGCATATACGTGAGCTGCACGACTTTTACGGTCCAGGCAAGGGATACCGTATAGCGCGGAAGCACGTGTCCTGGTATCTCCAGGAACATGCCCCAAATGACCAGTTTCGGCGCACATTCAACGCCATTGAGGATGCCAGCGAACAGCTGGAGGCGTTGGAGGCATACTTCGAAAATCTTGCGTAACGAAATAAAGAGCTGAAAGAACTATGTTCGAACAACGCGTAAATTCTGACGTACTGACCGTTTCTACCGTTAACTCACAGGATCAGGTAACTCAAAAACCTTTGCGTGATTCGGTTAAACAGGCACTGAAGAACTATTTTGCTCAACTGAATGGTCAGGATGTGAGTGACCTGTATGAGCTGGTTTTGGCTGAAGTCGAGCAGCCTCTGTTGGACATGGTGATGCAGTATACCCGTGGCAACCAGACCCGTGCTGCCCTGATGATGGGTATCAACCGCGGTACGCTGCGTAAGAAACTGAAAAAATACGGCATGAACTGATTCAGGTTCACACCGTTAATCTCGCCAGCCTTCGGGCTGGCGTTTTTATTTGTGCGTTACTACGCAAATTTTTTTAAAAACGCTGAAACAGTTGCATCACATATGGTAACTGTAGTTGCAGTCGCCAGCGTGACTTTAACAGACTTACCTTTCACATTTTCTCTTCTTCGCGGTCTTTGTCTTTTGTACCACCATGCCCTTCAGCCCAGCCCTGTCGGCCTTTTGTGAGCACGGCTACCTTTTTAAGCAATCTCATGTCTGCTTACATCAGCCACATGCAAACAGGCTCACACTGTTGCTAAATAGTGAAACAAATTGCACTAAATGTGATCTACCCGACTCGAAATGCATCCTTTTGGTGCGCCATATTATTGCAGCCTTCCGGATAATTCAGATTATTACCCGATATTTCAGGTGAATTCAGAATTCTGCAAACCTGGCACTGGCTTTGCAAAGTCGTGGATGGCTGATCGCCACAGACAGGAAACGCACACCAAAGTGCGCACTACATAACAACACAACACGACATGCCACACAGGATGCTTTATGAAAAAGATGATGCTCTCTACTCTGGTTGCTGCGGCTTCGCTGCTCGCCGTTGCTCAGCAAGCCCACGCAGGCGCCACAAATGGTATGGCCAGTTTCATGTGCTGAAAGACATTAATCTGCAGGTGAAACCGCGCGAACGTATCGTGCTATGCGGTCCGTCAGGGTCAGGAAAGTCGACGACGATTCGTTGTATCAACCATCTGGAGGAACATCAGAAGGGGCGGATTGTGGTCGATGGTATTCATCTGAATGATGACGTACGGAATATAGAGCGCGTTCGTACTGAAGTCGGTATGGTCTTTCAGCACTTTAATCTTTTTCCTCACCTTACGGTTTTGCAGAACTGTACGCTAGCGCCGATGTGGGTGCGTAAGATTGCCAAAAAAGAAGCGGAGGAGCTTGCGATGCACTATCTGCAGCGCGTACGCATTGCTGAACATGCGCATAAGTTTCCTGGACAACTTTCAGGCGGCCAACAGCAGCGTGTCGCGATTGCGCGTTCATTGTGCATGAAACCTAAAATTATGCTGTTTGATGAGCCCACCTCTGCCCTGGATCCGGAAATGGTGAAAGAGGTGCTGGATACCATGATTGGGCTTGCAGAAGATGGCATGACGATGCTGTGTGTCACGCATGAGATGGGCTTTGCACGTACCGTTGCCGATCGGGTGATCTTTATGGATCGCGGCGAGATCGTGGAGGTTGCGCCACCGCAGGAGTTTTTTGCAAATCCGAAGTCAGAACGTACCCGCGCTTTCCTGTCCCAGGTTATTCACTGACCGCTCTCGTTTCTGACCGTACCTCCGTCTCTGACAGAGGTACGGTTCTGACCTTTCCTGTCCGGATGATGCACCACGTTGTAAATCCACCGTCATCCTTTATAAAACTCCGCTTTTTAGCGACTGAGGAAACGCTGTCGTCGACGGTGCATGCCTGAATCGTGCTGTATTCAGCAAGGGTGAGCTGGCCCAGCCAGTGCTCGCCTGTACATTGATCGGATATGGGTGATTCAGGCGGGTTTACTGACGGCTTATAGGGTGATCCACAGATCTTTCCGCTTTAACCCTGATACGCGTCTGCCTGAGCTGGCCCGTGATGCACTTTATGTGGACGAGCCTGCTGGCGACAGGTAGAAATCGACGTTGCGGAAGTCAGCCAGCCCACCAATGAGGCGAGTTTCACGGCTGTGGGGCCGGCGGTAGCGCGGCTTCCGCTGAGGTGCGGCTCGTCCCTTTCGGTTTCAGGCGAATAACCGACGTAAAAAAGCCCCGTACTTTCGTACGGGGCTTCTTCACCTGATTGATGCCTGGCAGTTCCCTACTCTCGCATGGGGAGACCCCACACTACCATCGGCGCTACGGCGTTTCACTTCTGAGTTCGGCATGGGGTCAGGTGGGACCACCGCGCTACAGCCGCCAGGCAGATTCTG
>NZ_VZPF01000021.1 GCF_008801695.1 Pantoea stewartii subsp. stewartii | reverse complement strand
ACCAATCGATGAGCGGGCACAGCAGAGTGTTCTGGCAACATGACTGACGGTGTCACCACGATGCAGCATCAGCATGGCGGTGAGCCGCCGGGCGTGGTTTTTGTCCTTTGTTTTATGGATAGTTTTCTGCATCAGGCGTCGTTCGGTTCTGGGTATTGGTGCTATGATCGACATTGCTCAGTCCGGCTGGTGATTTGGGATATTCAGCGATTGATCAGATCGCATAAACCGGACTGAGTTCCCTCTAAGGGATCTACTATTCCGAGCAGTTATTTAGCGAAAGCTGCATCTGGCAGTTGATGCAAAAACACATGAAATCATCCGCGCAGACCTGTCACTAAACAATGTGACCGATGCAGAAGCCTTCCCTGGTCTTATTCGACAGACACACAGGAAAATAAAGTCTGCGGCGGCAGACGGGGCTTACGACACACGGTTATGCCACGACGAGCTGCGCCGCAAGAAAATCAGCGCACTGATGCCTCCCCGGAAAGGGGCAGGTTACTGGTCAGGTGAATATGCAGACCAAAACCGTGCAGTGGCGAATCAACGACTGAGCGGGAGCAATGCCCGTTGGAAATGGACAACAGATTATAATCGTCGCTCAATAGCCGAAACGGCAATGTACAGAGTAAAGCAGCTGTTCGGTGGTTCGCGGACGCTAAGAGACTACGACGGCCAGGTCGCAGAGACTTTGGCCATGGTACGTGGGCTGAACAAAATGACGAAGGCTGGCATGCCTGCAAGTGAACTTATTGCCTGAACAGTGGCCTGTTACAGGACCCTGTACATAGATTTGTGTAATTGCCTGATTTTGATATTTTCAATCCAACATCAAAAACAGGTTAATATATGGACGAAAAACAGTTGCAGGCCCTGGCTAACGAACTGGCCAAAAACCTCAAAACCCCTGACGATCTCAACCAGTTCGATCGCCTGCTGAAAAAAAATCAGTGTCGAGGCGGCGCTCAACGCCGAAATGACCCATCACCTCGGTTACGATAAAAATCAGCCCAGACCGGCGACCAACGCCCGCAACGGCTATACCCAAAAGACGGTTATCACTGGCGATGGGCCGCTGGAGCTGCGTACACCGCGCGATCGCGATGGCTCTTTCGAACCGCAACTGGTAAAGAAAAACCAGACCCGGATCACCGGGATGGATAACCAGATTTTATCGTTGTACGCCAAAGGGATGACCACCCGTGAGATAGCGGCTGCGTTCAAAGAACTGTATGACGCAGATGTCTCACCGGCTCTGGTCTCGAAGGTTACTGACGCCGTGATGGAACAGGTTACCGAATGGCAGAATCGTCCACTGGATGCGGTCTATCCCATTGTTTATCTTGACTGTATAGTCCTGAAGGTCCGGCAGGACAGCCGCGTTATCAATAAATCCGTGTTCCTGGCCCTGGGTATCAACATCGAAGGCCAAAAAGAACTGCTGGGTATGTGGCTGGCCGAAAATGAGGGCGCGAAGTTCTGGCTAAATGTGCTGACAGAACTAAAAAACCGCGGGCTGAACGATATGCTCATTGCCTGTGTCGACGGGCTGAAAGGCTTCCCGGACGCCATCAACACGGTGTATCCGGAAGCCCGCATCCAGCTGTGCATCGTGCATATGGTGCGTAACAGCCTGCGGTTCGTCTCCTGGAAGGACTACAAAGCCGTCACCCGAGACCTGAAAGCCATCTATCAGGCCCCCACGGAAGAAGCGGGCCAGCAGGCGCTGGAAGCGTTCGCCAGCGCCTGGGACAGCCGCTACCCGCAGATAAGCCGGAGCTGGCAGGCAAACTGGACCAACCTGGCGACGTTCTTCGCTTACCCGGCAGATATCCGCAAGGTGATCTACACGACCAACGCCATCGAGTCGCTGAACAGCGTGATCCGGCATGCCATCAAAAAGCGTAATGTGTTCTCCACGGATGACTCAGTGAAAAAGGTGGTATGGCTGGCAATCCAGGCGGCATCACAGAAATGGACGATGCCCCTAAAGGACTGGCGTATGGCAATGAGCCGCTTTATTATCGGGTTCGGTGACCGCCTGGACGGTCACTTCTGAGAAAAGGCATTTACACAGAATCATGTACAGGGTCGAACCTGTCGGAATTTTAGTTGAATGGCAAATCCCAAACACCCTGTATCGGTCATTCCTGGTAACAGGGAAAGCTCGTCAGCAAGCAAACGCCACTCGTCCCTGTCATTAAAAGTCTGCTCCTGTGACAACATCCCAACTCCCTGAATCATCAATGGGTAATAGCTATGGCAACCATTTCACAGGTGAGTGATTTTTACTCATATCCAGTTAAAAAAAGTCAGATGTCGCATTTTGCAGCTTCGCTCCCATTGGGCCTAAATGTATTTTTACAGAAAATCGTAATTTTACTTCAGGAGAACCAGATGATTATTTCTGTTCTGAATCAGAAAGGTGGTGTTGGCAAAACCACGCTCAGCGTCAATATTGCTGCCAGACTGGCTGCTGACGGCGCACGTGTTTTACTGCTGGATGCCGATCCCCAGGGAAGTGCCCTGGACTGGGCTGCGGCGCGGGAAGGCGAATCAGTCTTTCCTGTGCTGGGTTTGCCTCGTGCAACATTGCATAAGGATATTGGAAAGTTTACACAGGACTATAACCATATCGTTATAGATGGCCCTCCGCGCGTTACAGATCTGGCCCGTTCAGCCATCATGGCAGCAGATCTGGTTCAGCCGAGCCCTTACGACGTCTGGGCCGCGCAGGAAGTTGTTAACCTGATTAGTGAAACCAGAATCTATAAAGAAAACCTTAAATCTGCATTTGCGGTTAATCGTAAATACTGTGATTGGTCGTGATGTCGGAGAGGCGCGGGCTGCCTATGAAACGGCTGTGCTGAAGTCCAGTGTTTCACTGGCGTGTTATTTTTGCTGAGGCAGCCGCAGTCGGCAAGTCTGTCTTCCAGCTTGAACCTGACTCCACAGCGTCGAAAGAAATTACCGCCTTGGTTAACGAGATTCTGGAGCAATAACGATGAGTGGCAAAAAAATTACTTTTGGTTCAAAGCCGACAAAACCAGCACCCAGCGCAGATGCTTGGGTAGAGAGTCGTTCTGTTGAAGACGATACATTGCCTGCAGAGAAAATGAAGAGACTGACCATTGATATCCCGGAAAGTCTCCACAAATCTATTAAATCAGCCTGCGCTCTTCGCGGAACCAAGATTGCCGATGAGGTCCGCGAGTTATTGTACAATAAATACGGAAAAGCGTAATTCCGTATTTGAGATTTTACGCATATGCGATTAACCGATTTTGTATTCAGATATAACGTCTTTATGTGTCAGTCAGGTTCTGTCGTATTAAGACACCGTCAGGTAACATGCTGTTTTTTTGTAATGTTGCCAACTATGTCCCTGATCCGAAAATCTTTCCGACGCCTGCATTATCCCGTCGATATTATCGCGCTGTGTGTCCGCTGGTACCGGGCGGACTCACTCAGCCTGAGTAATCTGGAGGAAATGATGGCAGAGCGTGGTATCACTGTTGATCATTCCTCGCTTCACCGGTGGGTCATCCGCCTTGTGCCGCATCTGGATAAGGCGTTTCGCCGTCACAAACGCACAGTGGGCCGCCGGTGGCGAATGGATGAAACCTACATCAGAGTCAGAGGGCAGTGCAAATATCTGTACCGGGCGGTTGACACTGATGGTCAGACAATCGATTTTCTGCTGACGGCGAAGCGTCATGCGGCGGTCGCCCCGCGTTTCTTTCGCAAGGCCATCCGGCACCATGGTGAACCGGATGGTGGTGACCATCGATAAAAGCCGCGCGAATACGGCAGAGCTGGCCACACTCAACGCAGGTAAATCAGCAGATGAAAGCATCAGGGTCAGACCCTGAACAACCTGGTGGAGCAGGATCACCGTAACATCAAACGAAGGATAAAATTGATGACGGGATTAAAATCATTCCGTCGGGCGCAGACTGTGCTTGCGGGTATTGAGCTGGTACACATGATACGCAAGGGTCAGTATCAGTATCAGTATCAGTATCAGTATCAGTATCAGTATCCGGACGGGGACGGATAGTCCCCGGCTGAACAATTTTATCTGTTTGCCGTATAAATAATAATCAACACCACTACTGCTGACTTGCCGTCGTTAATGCGACAGAACCGTCTGCTGCACAGACGGTCTAATTGAGACGCTTACGGGAAAACTCTGAGCAAAATATGTTGTCAGATCATACATATTCCTCTCAGTGTATGGCAACGGCAGGGCAGGCAGATGATGGGTTTTCAATTCGCAGCCGTCAGGCTGCCCTGTTCAGCAGCTGCTAGCGGGGGTAGACACTGTGCAAAATGCCGGCCAGTGCGCGATTAAGCTGATTACAGTTTTCAGTTATGTCGCGATTGCTGACTAGGTTACCGTAAAAAACCTCTCTGCGTTCGCTCAGCTGCGACTGATCGAGGTGCGCCATGTCCCATCCCTTGCGCTGGGCAAGGCTGACCACGGCGTTAAAGATATCTTTGTTCTCCCCCAGATCGCTGCGGTTGCAGTAATTTTTCAGGTAGGTTGCGCCGGAAATGGTCGACGCCAGCTGCTCCAGTTGCTCGGAGGGCGGTGGCACCTTGCGCATGCTAGCTATGGTCGGCGCTTCGCTGCTGCATCCCAGCAGCGCGGTGGAGAGGCCAATTGCGGTAACTATTTTCCAATACATAGGTCTTGCCACACTCTCATCTTATGAACGTGAGTCCCGGCCCGTTACAGCAGGACGGGATAACAGAGAAACACCAGGCCCGCTAGTGCCAGGCCGGGGCCGAACGGAAACTCACTGCCCCTGTGTGCGCACTTACGGACAATCTGCCACAGCGCTAGAGCCAGCGTAAAAAGAGAAGCCAGCAGGAGCACCGAGGGAAGAGCCTGCCAGCCGAGCCAAGCACCAAGCGCGGCCAGACACTTCATGTCGCCCTGGCCCATGACCTCAAAACCGTAGCGCCAGCGGCCCAGCCAGTAGATCAGAGCCAGGGTCAGGTAGCCAGCAATCGCGCCCACCACCGCATCCTCCAGCAGCACCCGATCGTCAACCAGGTGCCACAGCAGTCCAATCCACAGCAGCGACTGGGTAAGCAGATCGGGCAGCAGCCGATGCAGATAATCAATCCACGCCATCGCCATCAGCCACGCCCCGTAAATCATAAAAGCCGCCCAACTGAGGCCCGGCGGCAGCCACCACGCGCAGAGCGCTCCCCACATGCCCAGACTAAGCTCCAGCAAAAGGTAGCGGCGGCCGATGGGCGCACAGCAGCTGCGGCAGCGTCCGCGTAGCGCCAGCCAGCTAAACATCGGAATATTGTCATACCAGCGTACCCTGTAGTCGCAGCGCGGACAGTGAGAAGGAGGCCAGAAGAAATTAAGCGCTGGGGCTGCGTCCTGCTCGTCGCGCTGCAGCATGACCGGTAGTCGGTAAACTACCATGTTCATGATACTGCCTAGGCACAGGCCGATCAGCAGCGACAGTATACACCAGTTCATTGTAGGCACAGGCATCTACTGCACCCTAGGCGGACGCCCCAGAACCAGCCGGGGCACGTTGACTTCGCCGGCGGCGGCCGGAGTCAGCTCCAGCTCCAGCACCTCAGTGCCATAGGTCTGCTGCAGCTGCTGCAACCACAGAATCAACCGGTTAAACTCGACGCCAGTTAGGGTAATTTGCACCGTCTCGCCGTGGCTGACCTCCGACTGCAGCGCAATCACCGCCGAACTGGCGCTCTGCGCGACCGCATCGACAATCGGCCTGCTGAAAGCGACGCTGTCGGGCTTGTGGTTTATCCAATTCACAACATCCTGCTGCTTTTGCATCCACGCCAGCTGGCTGGCGGCGGTCTGCGCATCGCCGCTGACTGTGGCGAGTAGCCAGAATGCCACGCCCTGCAACACGATAAAGACGCCGAGGACAATAAGCGGCGTGCGCCAACGGTGTAGATCAATCATCATTTGGCCCCCGCAGCGTAAAAGTGGCGGTAATTCTTCCCTGCGCCGCAGCTCCGAACTTTACGGCAATGTGCGCCTGCTTCGCCTGCTCTGCGGCGCGCTTCGCATCGGCTTCGCTCAGGTTCACTTCCACGACCAGTGCGCTCTTATCGTCAAATACCAGCTTCTGAATCCGGGGAGCTTGCCACAGGCTCTGAAACTGGGCGTATTGGCAGAAGGCGTTGAAGAAATTGACGTTGCCGAACTGCTGTATAAAGCTGCGCCGATGTCGCCGGAGGCGATCCACTTCGTCTGCGTCTTCGCGCTTGTCCTGCGGTAGCCAGTGCTTATACAGCGCGCTTATCTGCTGCTTGTCCTGGCTAGCCTGCAGGTGCAGGTGCAGGGCAGACGTAAGCGTTGCGCCTAAGGCCAGCACCATTGTTGCAGCGGCCAGCCCAACGGTCCAAGGCCAGTAGCGCCTGCTGCTGCGAGGCTGCAGCGATGTAGGCAACTGCGAAAGCAGGTTTATGGCGCAGTCGGCGCTGCAGCGAGCGAGCAGCGCCTCCCCGCAGTCGGCATGCTGGGCTGCCCAGCTGACACCAGCTATCGGCGCCGGGCCGTACAACGTCAGCTGGGCGGGATCGCGCCACTGAGGCAAGATGTTGGTCACCCAGCCCGGATGCAACCAAGCACCTAGCCCGTCGCGCTCGCGGTACAACCAGCGGCCGCCGGCGAAGGTTATCACCGCATCGTCATCAGGCAGTGCCGCCAGCTCCGGCAGCAGCTGCACGATGTGCAGGCCGCAGGCGTTTATCGCGCTCAGCACCTCGTTCAGCCACGCCGCAGGGCAGCCCAGCAGCAACTGCCGGGCTGCTTTGGTCGGTAGGCACCACCATAGAAAGTCATCCAAATCTTCGCCGAGGCTTTCGCCCAGCAGCTGCGCCAGCTGCGCCGGGCGTAGCCGCGACTTACCGCTGAAGCTTACCGGTTCCAGCACGCACTGTTCGGCGGGCAGCCAGAGCACGGCAGGAAGCGGACGCATGCTATCCGGCAGTTCATTCAGCGCGGCGGCGCAGTCCAGCTCGCCGGACTGCGCCTCGTGCGGCGTCTGAGGATCACCGCACCACCAAGCCATCGGGCCGTTGTCCGTCAACGGCAGGCGCAAAAAGAGGCGTCTGCCCGACAGACGCGCGAGCTGGAAGCGCATCTTCATTCTGCGTTGTCCTCAAACTGACGGTAAAGTACGTGCATTTTTTGTTTATCATAATGAAGGTACGTGCGCAAAATCCAGTTGCCGCCGGGCACGGCGCTCTCCAGCGAGAGCTCGTAATCATTGCTGCTGTAGCGAAACAGCGCAGCGATCGGCAGACCATCAAGCAGGGTCACCGGGATCTGTTTCTGATCTTTCCAGCCCTTACTGGGACGGCTGACCAGCAGCTGGCGCAGCCGACCATCGTCTACCGGCTTTTTAAGCGCCGCCTGCAGCAGCAACAACTGATCGGATGTCAGGCCGTTGACGTTCAGCTTCGGGTTGTCGGCGAGTCCGCTGACAACGCAAATCTGCCCCAACAGCCGCTGCCATGGTGCCTGAGGGATGGCAGCAACTGCCAGCAGCTGGCTAGCATCGCGAAACAAATATCCCTGCAACATGTCCTGCAGCCTCTGAACGCTGAGGCTTTGGCCCGCGCCGATGAGCCCGAGCAACTGCTGAAACCAGGCGTCTGGCGTCAGTATATCTTGGCTGCCTTTCTGTCCTCTTTTTACGCTTGCCAGCAGCCAATTGAGATTGAAGCATGCGCCAAGATCGCGCAGGACGTAGCGCACGTCGCCGCCGCTTACCCGCACCGAGTGCGGTTGCAGCCAGTCGGCGGCGGCGGGCAGAATACCGCCGTTGCCGCCCAGCTGGCGCTGTAGCTCGGCGGTCACCGCCACTTCCGCACCCAACAGCTGCCATTTGGCCTGCAGCTGTTGCTGGGCGCTGCTTACACTATGGCGCGTGGTTTGTCCTGTGCGTGAAAGGCTCGCGATCATCACCATGATCAGGCTGATGACCAGCAGGACCATCAGCAAAATCATACCGCGCTCGCCGACAGAGGCGGGCGTGCGCACTACTGCTCTCCCATCAGCGTCAGTCGCTGTACTTCGCCCAGCCCGTTCACCGCTAGGGTGATTTCAACCGCCTGCGGCAGCGTATCGCCGCTTAGCAGCTGCGGTTGCCACAACCCCTGCTGGTAAAAGCGCAGGTGAAATCCGCTGACGCCGACGAGCTGCTGCTGGTTAATGACCTGCGTGCCCGGTGCCAGCAGCCAGCTTCGGCGATACAGGGTGTTGTTTTGAAGATACCACTCCACCTGCTCCAGTTTTACTCCTGCGCTGCGCGACTGCTTGCGCAGCAGGCGAACCTGCGAAACATCGCCGGTTTGCACCTGAAGATCCGTCGCGTCTGCTTTTACCCTAGTGCGCATCACCGCGTGGGAGAAGTCGTCCGACAGGATGTTGAACACCCGGTTAATGGCCTTGAGTTTTCCCCCCTGCGATAGCATCATTTGCTGGCTGCGACTCATGCCGGCCAACAAATACCAAGCGCTGAGGGAGACAATGGCGATAAGCGTCATGCCAAGGAGCATCTCCAGCAGGGTAAAGCCGCGCTGGCGGTTCATTGTGCCATTACCAGCGTGTTGACGGAGACCAGCGAACTGCGAGCGCCGGGGCGAAAAACCTCAATTTCCAGCGTATCCGTGCCGCGCACGGAGCTATCGGCGTAGCGGTAGCGCCAGCGCCAGCTGATGCCGCCCATCAGGTTTTCGCCCTGAACCCACTCGCGGGTCCGAGGGCCGGGGGCGAGATGCAGCTGCACCAGCTGGTTATCAGCCACCCAATCCGCGTACAGCGTCGCTTTAAGCTGGTTCATAAGGGTAATTTGCTGGGTAGCAAAGCAAATCACCGCACTGCCGGTGACAGCGAGGATCACCAGCGCCACCAGTATTTCAAGCAGCACAATGCCGCGCTGACCAGAGTCCGGCGTCGCGATCGTGGCAGAGCATTCCGTCATCCTAGCGTGACTCCGCGGCCCAGTTGCCGATATCGTCTTCTGTATCTTCTTTACCGTCCGCTCCGATGGAGTAAACGTCGATGCTGCCGTGCTTGCCCGGATTAAGCAGCTGATAATCGTGACCCCACGGATCTTTGGGCAGGTGCTTGATATAGCCGCCATCGTCATAGTGGGCCGGGAGCGGCTCGTCTACCGGCTTTTTCACCAGCGCCTGCAGCCCCTGCTCGGTGGTGGGGTAGCGATTGTTATCGAGATGGTACATTTCCAGCGAACTCTCCAGCATACTGATATCGGCCTTCGCCTTCTGCTGGTCGGCTTTGGCCTTGCTGCCCATAATGTTGGGTATAACCAGCATCGCCATCAGTCCTATAATCACAATTACTACCATCACTTCGAGCAGTGTGAAACCTTTTTGTCCGCGACGCAGATAGCGCGAATGTGCCATACAGAGTGCTCCTGTTAGGTCGTTATCCAACCATGGTATTGAGTTGAAGAATCGGTTGCAGAATCGACATGATGATGAACAGCACTGCCGAGGCCATCACGATGATCAACGACTGTTCAAAAATGCCCAGCGACAGCGTCAGTCGGTGGTTGAGGATCTCGTCCTGCAGAGCGGCGGCGTGCTCCAGCATCTGGTTCAGCTCGCCGCTGCGCTCGCCGGCGGCGATCATGTGGTTCATCATCGGTGAAAACAGGCGAGTGGCGGACAGCGCCTGGTGCAAGCTTTTGCCTTCATATACCTGCTCACAGGCGTCAGTCAGCTGCTGGCGAGCATAGCTGTTGGCCAGCACACGGGCTGCGATGCGCATCGAATCCAGCAGCGGCACAGCGCTGGCAGTAAGAATGGAGAGCGTTTTGGCGTAGCGCGCAGCATTGCTCTCCCGCGCCAGCCGACCGACGATGGGAATCCTGAGCATCCGCCGGTGAACGCACAGCATATTTTCCGGCTTTCGCAGAGACCAGCGCCAGGCCATCAGGCCGCCCACCAGAACCGCCGCCACTGGAACACCGAAGTCGCGAATGGAGTCGCTGAGGGTCAGCAGCAGACGGGTAGTCCACGGCAACTCAACTTTCATCTGGATAAACTGGCTCATTACCTGCGGCACCACCGAAGTGAGCAGAATGGTCACGACGCCGATGGTCACCAGCGTCAGCACCGCAGGGTAGAGAAGTACCTGCGCCAGCTTGTTCTTCATGATCTGACGCTTTTCGATGTACTGTGCGAGACGCAGCAGA
The DNA here is from genome assembly GCF_008801695.1 of Pantoea stewartii subsp. stewartii. Lineage (GTDB taxonomy): Bacteria > Pseudomonadota > Gammaproteobacteria > Enterobacterales > Enterobacteriaceae > Pantoea > Pantoea stewartii. Next base: position 51,823 of record NZ_VZPF01000021.1, on the reverse strand, counting down.
ACCTCGTTAAGATAGCCGCTGGCTTCACCGGCGGCCACCATTGCGCAGTAAAAGCGCTCGAAGATGTGGGGAAAGCTGAGCAGCGCCTGCTCGAAGCTCAGGCCGGAGACGACCATCTCCCGCAACTGCTGGACCACGTGGGCCACTGCGGGCTTTTCCGACTGATGAGCCACCGCGTGAAGCGCTTCGTCCAGCGGCATCGACGAGGCGACCATGGTCGCTAGCTGGCGGGTCATAAGCGACAGATCGGTATCGTTTATGCGCAGCCGACTGCAGCGCAGGCCGGTGGCGTTTTTCCGCTGCCGGGCAGCAAGCAGGGTCATTTTTTTCTCGCGCAGCAGGTCGCGCAGGTGTGATTCCGAATTCGCCTCAAGGATGCCGCGGATCTCCTGTCCCTGCGCGTCGGAGGCCAGAAAGCTATATCTCATTGCCTTCAACCTCGTCGGTGGCGCGCAGCACCTCTTCAACGCTGGTGGCGCCAACCAGAATCTTGGCAAAGCCGTCCATGCGCAGCGACATGAAATTGTCGCTCAGTGCCACCAGCTCCACCTCGTTGACCTTCTGATGCACCATGCTGCGCATGGCGCTGTTGAGCACCAGAAGTTCGTGAAGCGAGGTGCGCCCCCGGTAGCCCGAGTGATGGCAGTGTTCACAGCCGCCGGGTGCCCACGCCGCGAGGCCATCGCGCCAAGGGACACCCAGCAACTGGCACTCTTCTTTGAGCAGGGTCACCGGACGGCGGCAGTGCTTGCACAACAGCCGCACCAGCCGCTGAGCCAGCACGCCGCCCAGCGAGCCGGATAGCAAAAAAGGCTCTACTCCCATGTCCTGCAGGCGGGTGATTGCTCCCACGGAGGTGTTGGTGTGCAGGGTCGCAAGCACCATGTGGCCGGTCAGGGAGGCCTGCACCGCAATTTGCGCCGTTTCGCGATCGCGAATTTCGCCAATCAGAATCACGTCAGGATCTTGGCGCAGAATGGCCCGGAGCCCGTTAGCAAAAGTCATCTCAACTTTCGGATTAACTTGGGTCTGGGATATGCCGGCGATGTCGTACTCCACCGGATCTTCGATGGTCATGATATTGCGCTCGGCGCGGTTGAGCGCCGAGATAACCGCATACAGCGTGGTGCTTTTCCCGGATCCGGTGGGGCCGGTGACCAGAAAGATGCCGTTAGGGCGGTTTGCAAGCGTCATTACCCGATTGCACAACACCTCTGACATTCCCAAGTGGGAAAGCGATAGCGGCACCACATTTTTATCCAGCAGACGCATTACCACCCGCTCACCGTGGCTACAGGGGATCACCGAGACGCGCACATCGATAGCTTGATGGCCAAGGCGCAGACTGATACGCCCGTCCTGCGGTGTACGTTTTTCTGCGATGTCCAGCTTGGACATCACCTTAATGCGTGAAACCAGCATAGAGGCTAGCCGCCGCTCGGGCTCCAGCATTTTTTGCAGCACGCCATCGATACGAAAACGCACCGCGATGACCTGCCCGAACGGCTCAATATGCACGTCCGACGCGCGCTCTTTGATCGCTTGGCTGAGAATGGCGTTAATCAGCCGGACTATGGGCGCATCGCTGCCTTCGTTCATCAGCTCTTCGTGGTTCGGCATGGCGTCTGCCAGCTGGTACATATCCAGCTCGCTGCCCAGCTCGGCCATCACTTCGCTGACGCAAGAGCTGCTATGCTGAAAGCGCGCAATCAGTCGGCTGGAGAAACTCTCATCGTCCAGATGCAACAGTGGCGTTTCGCACCCCATGATGCGCATCACACTCATCAGCGCTAGAGGGGTGACACCGGGGCGGCAGAACAGCGAGGGGGCACCATCCTGCTCGCCTAGCAATATTCCCTGCTGCTGCGACCACTCGAGACTGAGCCGTTTCCCCTTCATTATTCAGCTACTTCCCGGGCGAATTCGGCAATATTGCTCTGGATGTAAGCGATCGACTCACGGCTACTTGCGCCCCTGCCGGAGAAGCGCGATTCTAACGATTTCACCAGATCGGGGTTGTCTTTCCGCTGTTCTTCCTTAAAGCTGTCATACTGATCGGCGGTTAAATCGTTATAGCGATCCTGAACGCGAATAATGTGCGGGCGAATGAACAGCATCAGGTTGCGTTTGGTGTCATTGTGGGAGGTATAACGGAACAGGCCGCCGATCCACGGAATGTCCCCCAGCAGCGGCACTTTACTGACTCGGTTGTTCTGTTCCTTGTCCAGCAGGCCACCGATCACCACGGTCTCGCCGTTTTCAACCTGCACCACGTTGTTGACGGTGCGGATATTAAAGACAGCGCCCAGCTTGCTGTCAATGTTGGCGGTGCTGGCATCGGTCAGGCTGGATATCTCCTGGCTGATGTACAGCTGTACCGTGTTGCCTTGGTCAATCATCGAGCGAATTTTAAACTTGAACCCCACCGTGCGGCGTTCAACGGTGTTGAAGATGTTATCGCTGTTTGTGGTTCGAGAGCCGGTTAGGATCGGAATGTCCTGGCCGACGTTGAACTCTGCCTGGCGGTTGTCGAGGGTTACGATGCTCGGTGTAGCCAGAATGTTATTGTGCTTGTTGCTCTCCAGTGCGCTGAACAGAGAACCCCAGTTGCCGTGATAGAAACCAGCCACCAGCCCGCCGGAGTCCTTCAGCGCCGAGGCAATCGGCTGGTTTTCGCCAAAGCCGTTAGCCGCCTTGGTGGTGCGGTCAGAGCTGCCGTCGCTGTTATAGCCGAAGCCGCCCCCCCGGGAGTTGAACCACGAAACGCCGAGATTCAGGCCATCGGCATCCTGTATTTCAACAATGATTGCTTCCACCAGCACCTGATTGCGCCGGATGTCCAGCTTGTTTATTATGGACTCGATCTGACGCATCTCCTCTTCGGGGGCGTGAACCACCAGCGCGTTATTGGCTTTATCCGCTTGCACACTGGCCCCTTTAAATATCGGACTACCATTGTTGAGTGAAGAGCCGTAGTCGCTGCTGGACTCTGTGCTGTTGTTGGACAGGAGTTGGTTCTGCTCACCGAAGTTATTGCCGCTATCGTTCTGAGCATGATCACCATCGCCGCTGCCAGTGTCATTGACCACGTCACCTGCGTTTTGTACATTGCTATCGCTGCTCGTTCCTCCGCCGGAAGAAAGGAGTTTTGCCATATCTACCGCATCGGCGTATTTCAGGAAGAAAACTTTGGAATTGTCCTCCGCGTTGGCGACCTTATCCAGCCGGGCAATAATGCTGCGTACCGCCTGGCGCGCCTTATCGGTGCCATTGACCAGCAGCACTTTTTCCTGATCCTCCGCCACCACTTTCGGACGCGAGAATTCGCTGTCGGTGCTGCTGTCGGCGCTGCTGTCGGCACTATTGCTGTAGATATCGGTGACCGCTTTTTTAATGACGGAAGGTTTAGTATTGCGAACCGGAATAATGTCGACCGAGGTTCGGCTGCTGCTGTTTTTATCGAGATCCAACACGATGGCCTCAAGTGCCCGTACTTCATCGGCACGGCCAGTTATCAGCAGCGAGTTGCCTGGCTTATAGTAGCGAACGCTGCCCACGCCCATGTTGTTGTTGAACTTGTCGAGGATCGGCGCAAGCGAATCGCCTGAGAGGTTTTGCATCGGCACGACGCGGACCACGATGTCCGCGCCGTTGAGTTTTTTTTGCTGCGCTGTCAGAGCCGCACGCTGGCCCTTTTCAGAAGGCACCACTTTCAGAATGTTATCGCTGTTGGTAATTACTGTATAGCCGTACACCTCCAGCACGTTGAGGAAAAATTGATAGTACTGATCGGCCGTGAGCTGCTCGTAGCTGTGCACCGAGACTTCGCCTTGCACCTGCGAATCAATGATAATGGTTTTATGCAGGTTTTTACTGACAATATTGATGAACTCGCGAATATCGGTATTTTTAAACGCCGCCGTAAAGCGCGGAGTAACCACACTGTTTTCTGTGTTATCTTGCGAGGACTCGATCGCCATGGAGGCAGCAGCAGCTTCATTGCAAGCAAAATGCGTAAATAAAAAACATGAATAAAAGACAACGGATAAAAGACCGCTATTCTTTGAAAATATAATCTTTTCCATAAAAATCATATATTCTTATACTGAGCTTATGTATTGAATTCACTCGACAAAAATTAACGCAGTGCAGTGACCATCTTTTCTGATTATCACCCGATCCGAGAGGATCCTAACAATTTTTTCACCACTGCTGTTAAAAGTGTCACCTTGGCTAAATAACTGCTGATGTCCAGAAATGTCGATGACGACGACTGAAAAACGTACCTGTGTACTTATTACCACTGCGCGTACTCTGGCAATGCTCTCTGCTCTCGGTACAGTGAAATAGAATGTATCCGGTTCAGCGATGCGGCAAGCTACTGGCTTGTCGTTACCACTGGGTTTGATTGCCGGTGTTGCTTTGATGCCAAACAGCTGCATCTGCGTAATGTGATTGATGTCCTGCACCATCGGCCAACGCTTCTCATGCATGGTTAAGGCTGAAAGATTCTTGGAAGTTGTCCGTAAAACTGATTCACTGATGCACGTTAAAACAAACAAAAAAGAAGCCAGCGAAATAATAAAAAAAACTTTTCTTTCAAAAAGTATTAGCCATGTAAAACGTACCATATACTGTATAGACCTGTCGTGACTTAGATTAAGTGTTGTTGTACACATATAGTTTCACGTAGGCTTGTGCTAATTTTCTTTCCAGCTGCAATAGTAAGATGTTTATCCTCTGCGACCATTGCCACTTTATTATCTATACCCCAAGCTATTTACCCAACGTCAAGTTTTGCTAATTCTAACAATTCTGAGTATCGTAGCACTTCTTGACTTATTTTTAAGCAGACCACTCCACTCCCAGTGAATTCCATGTTTATGTGTATCGGTAAGTTTTTTCAGTCTCTCTTGAAAAGAGCATATGAAGACTATCGTCTTCTGTAAGATTTGCTTGATATCTCTTCAACAAATTAGCACCATGCATAAGATATATTATTGAGATTGGCTTTCAATTCAGCTGCTTTCTGGTCTTCATAAAAGAATAATTCAAGGAAAATACTAAACAATCCACTTACAGGTAGCGCTGCTGGCAATTCAAGCCCCCCTTTGATTGCTGCAAGTAGGAAGGTACCGCACATAAAATAAATAGTGAAGAGAGAGATTACTATAAAGGGCATAATGAGTAAGCTCCGCCGGATTAAAAATTAAAAACTGACATTAATGTACACCACGAAAGGTAACCATAGTGTGATTATTTTGTTTACAAAATGTAAATACCGAGAGCCATTGCAAATTTTGGTAATGTATCCAATTAGTTGAGTCGGCGGGCCGCTTACGGGCGACAGGGATTTCGCAGGGGTCAGGAGGGCTTTGTTGAATAAATGGATTTTATGCTGTGGTACTATGAAAACGGTTGTTTCAGATAACATAAAATCAATGCGTTACATGCTTGCGTATGACGGTGTTCTGTCTGGCATCAGCGTTTTCTACCAAAACAGTGCAGACAAAACAGAATGATTACCTATTATTCAACAAAGCCTTTATTCGTGTGAAATATAATGCGGCTGAGATATTTTTAGGTAGCTCCCGCTGACGCGGGCCCCGAAACCAGCCATTTTAGTTACAGCATACATTCATTCACTGTAAACAGCACCGGCGCAGTCCTGCACCCTGAGTGCCCCTCCGGGCAGAGACCGGAGCCGGACCTGATAACCCATCGCCCCCACTGACCAGCCGCCGCCGCCCGGCCCGAAGGGCCGGAACTGCAGTTGCTGATTAATGGGTGTTGTAACTAATGGCTCTGGTGTTGCTGTGGGTAGTATCGCTTCAGGGTACAGTGAACACGCCCCTAAGCGGCCCTCGCGGCCCGCTGACGCGGAGATACGCCCCGACTGCGGCTTACGCCTTGTCGTGGCCACTCCGACGGCGTACAGTGACTTTCGTGTGGCGGAAAGCGGGTTTGGCTTTGCAGGGCGAAGTGACCGACAGGCAGAACCTTTCATAACGTAACCGGCTCCGCCGGGCTCACGGCCTCAGCGCCGTCCTGAACGATTTCTGGCGCCTCCATGCCGCTTAAGCGGCATTCTGATTAGGGGCAGTTTGGATATCGAAACTTATTGTAAGTTAAGGCTATTTTTTGTGCTTTTCAACATTAACTGATCTGGGTTCTCAACCAGAAAACCAGAGTCACAATGATAATTGTGACTCTGTAAAGTCCCATACGCACTATATTATAAATATTTTTGCCATGGCCCTGGCGATAAATCTCCACTAATTTCATGAGCGGGAACGATGCTTATTGCGCTTGGCCTAATGGTTTCCTTTCTTAAATGGACTTCATCAAGATAGATAGCACCATTGGTATCCTCAGCAAGAGACTCTAAGGTGGAGTGTTTTTTATCTAATGGTTCTCCCAAAAAATCATTCAGTCCTTTTTCATTCTTATAAAAATTATCTTTTAATGATACACCGGCTTTGTTGAATAAATGGATTTTATGCTGTGGTACTATGAAAACGGTTGTTTCAGATAACATAAAATCAATGCATTACATGCTTGCGTATGACGGTGTTCTGTCTGGCATCAGCGTTTTCTACCAAAACAGTGCAGACAAAACAGAATGATTACCTATTATTCAACAAAGCCATATTGCAGTATAATCTTTTGATGCTTTAAACCCATTTTTTAATACTGTTTCTGGTGGGGAGTTATCTACTCTATAAAAATAATCACTTTTTCCATTAAACCCTTGCAGCCCATTATCAATAATTTTGCTTTCTGTGTAAGGTGAAACATAATCATTAGCTTCTAATTTTTTAAAACTTTTAGACCACTCGGGGAATCTACCGGTATCGCTGACTGACATGGCAAAGGTTCCTTCCGTGTAAAGCTGACTTCCTTCAGGGAATTCGTATTTTGATAGTATCTCAAGACCGCTTTCCTGCCGGAGTTTCTCCACAGCCAGATAATGCGCCTGTTCAGGCACAGAAAGACGGGTATTTTTCCCGGGGGCAGGAGCGGGCCTGTTCTGTACCGTCGGGCTTTGTTGAATAATAGGTAATCATTCTGTTTTGTCTGCACTGTTTTGGTAGAAAACGCTGATGCCAGACAGAACACCGTCATACGCAAGCATGTAATGCATTGATTTTATGTTATCTGAAACAACCGTTTTCATAGTACCACAGCATAAAATCCATTTATTCAACAAAGCCTCAACGGAGATCAATATTGCAAAAATGATAGATAAATCCTATTAATTATTAATTTAACAATTAGTTTTGACAATTTAAGCATGGGTATAAAATTATTAAGACATTGAATGTCATCATTTTATTTTAAAATCAAATTTTTTAATCACGTTATTCGCCCCTTTAAAATGAAAAACCCTGAACATGATTCATTAACCAGCCAGCCCCAGTTGAATACCACGGTTTAAATATTGCGTTAAATGTTAAATGTTAAATGTTAAATTTTTTGTTTGAGTGTTAAATTTTTGAATGCTATTTTTCGTTTTTACAGCCTCGCTGTGTTGTTAATTCCGTTCACCGACCATTCTACTGTTTTTTTAAGAGCCACAATCATCCTGTCAGGGCCTGATGTTAAATCCGGTCTAAACGATGTTGTCTGGTCTATAAATATGTCGATTCACTCCGTGTTTACCTCCCTGACAGGAAGCTCAGAGAAAAAAGAGGGATAGCAGAAAATCCGCAACATGGTCAGCGAAAATTTTCAGGATAAAGATAGCTTTACGGAGAATAAGCGAATATGCCGGAATCGGCAGTATAGCAATTTATGGCAGGTTCCCTGCCTTAAGGGATTAATTGCTGCACTGGCGCAAGCAACGGATATTTTTAAACAGGGCCGTCAGAAACTCTCTTACCGGCCCTGTGCTTATCCACTCCGTGCACTGAATGCTTAACGCAAAAGGGAGAGCATCGTCTGCGGGATCTGGTTAGCCTGCACCAGTACAGATGCAGCGGCCTGCTGCAGGATTTGCGCGCGTGACATGTTCGACACTTCCGTCGCGTAATCCGCATCTTGAATACGGCTACGTGCAGCGGTCAGGTTGGCCACGGTGTTATTGTTGCTGCTGATTATCGACTCAAACCGGTTCTGGGATGCCCCGAGCAGGCTGCGCTGACTGTCGACATCCTCAAGGCTTTGTTGAATAAATGGATTTTATGCTGTGGTACTATGAAAACGGTTGTTTCAGATAACATAAAATCAATGCGTTACATGCTTGCGTATGACGGTGTTCTGTCTGGCATCAGCGTTTTCTACCAAAACAGTGCAGACAAAACAGAATGATTACCTATTATTCAACAAAGCCTCGACAACCCTGATTGCTTTGTCAATGTCGGCCAGGGGGGTGGTGCTGGATGCCGTTCCACCGCTTCCCCCGGTAACCACGCCTTTTAACACGTCGAAACCAATGGCGGAGGTACTACGGGAGATACCGTTGACACTCTGACCTGACGAAGAGGCGGTGTTCTGGGTGGTGCCGGACTGTGCGGCGCCAGCCAGGTTGAAACTGTCGCTCGCAGTCACAGTAATACCGACAGTGTCCCCGTCATTCGCGCCAATCTGGAAATTATAGGTGGTGCTGCCGGAACCGGTATTCAGGACTTTAATGCCGTTAAAATCGGTCTGCTTCGTAACGCGGTCAATTTCCTGCATACGCAGGTTAACCTCAGCCTGAATAGAGTCGATATCTGACGCTGAGTTTGAGCTGTTCTGCGCCTGAACGGTCAGGTCACGGACACGCTGCAGGTTGTTGTTCACTTCAGTCAGGGCACCTTCTGCCGTCTGCGCCAGTGAAATACCGTCGTTGGCGTTGCGGGAGGCCACGTTCAGGCCGTTAATTTTCGAGGTAAAGCGGTTGGCAATCGCCTGGCCCGCCGCATCGTCTTTCGCGCCGTTGATGCGCAGTCCGGAGGACAGGTGTTCAATCGCCGTACCCAGCGCGTTCTGTGCTCTGGACAGGTTATTCTGGGTTATCAGGGATAAGTATGTTTGTGTTAATCACGGCCATAAAATTTTTCCTTAATTTTGAATGGGTCCGGGTTTTAATTCGTCAGTAAATGACAGATATATATCGGCGCTGAATTTAAAAACCTGAGCAGGCAACAATCTATGTTTTTTTCAAACAGGCCTTCCAGGCCAGCAGCTGCCGGGCCTGTTTTTCCGGACATGCTCAGAGTTCTCACAAAAATTTAAAGCTTTCAGCTGTCTGCCTCAGTAATAAGGGCATTTAGGGTATACCTACCGTCATTCTTTTCTCAGTATCACCACGTCCAGCGCAAACACCTTCGTGTAGGCCTCCGTCGACTTGAAGCTTTTGTACCCCAGCATGCTCTGCTGCGCCTTTGGGTGGATACCAGCTACAGCATGTGCGGCGTAGCTGTGCCTTAAGCTGCGTGGGTTTACCAGCACGGAAAACGACGCGCCGTCGGCCGCCGCCGCACTGATAGCTTTCCCGCTCCAGGTCCGTACGGTGTGGCCGGTGACGTTCCACAGCTGACTTTTTACATGCGGCCTTTGTCCGGACTCCAGCGCTCTGCAGGGATGCGCAGCTTGTCAACCATCATCTCCATCTGGGCGATATATTGGGGATCGGACAGCGAAACCAGCAGGTGAGGCACGACGCCGGCGGGCGTTTTTCCGGGATCGCGGGCGGCTTTATGCCCGCGCTGCTAGCAGGTATTTGGGCAGGTCATCTATCAAGGCTGCCGCCGGCTGCTGGAACAGGAGGGCAGAATCATGGTCAGCCGCTCTCTAAAGTAGTCTCTCAGTTCTTCAGGCTGCTGATGCTCTACCTGGGCAGGAATGACCGGCAGATTAAGTCTCTCCCGGTAAGCGACCCCTGACGCGGCTAGGTCCACATTAATTTTATCCCGTTCGGCCTTTTCTCTGGCGGCCAGATTATGTGACATGGTAACTCCTCCTGAAATCAGTATACCGCACTATCCTTATTCATAACGATGGAGGTCGTTATGTTTGGACGGTTTGCGCATTACAGCTGCAGAGACGAGCATTTTGAAGCCGCAGGTATCTTACCGGAAGAACTGCCTTTCGACAGAGAACCCTTGGGGCGGTACAACATTGCGCCCGGAACGCGCGTGATGCTGCTGAATTAGCGGGAAGGGCAGCTTCATTTTGAGCCGGTATTCTGGGGCTACAAGCCGGACTGGTGGCACAAAGCCATGCTGATTAACTCCAGAGGGGAAACGGTTGCCTCCGGCAAAATGTTCAGGCCGCTGTGGCAGCACGGCAGGGCTGTCGTGCCGGCAAATGGCTGGTTTGAGGGAGCCCTGACGGATGAAGGCAAACAGCCGTATTTTATCTTCCACTGGGCTTTGTTGAATAAATGGATTTTATGCTGTGGTACTATGAAAACGGTTGTTTCAGATAACATAAAATCAATGCGTTACATGCTTGCGTATGACGGTGTTCTGTCTGGCATCAGCGTTTTCTACCAAAACAGTGCAGACAAAACAGAATGATTACCTATTATTCAACAAAGCCCTTCCACTGCTCACGACAGCCGCTTTTCTTCGCGGCGATTGGCAAAGCACCATTTGGTCAGGACCATGGCCATGAGGGATTTGTCATTGTGACGGCCCAAAGTAATAAGGGAATGGTCGATATCCATGACAGGCTGTCGCTGGTAATGCAGCCTGATAGCGTAAGAGAATGGCTGAGCGAAGACACCAGTTCAGCAAGAGCCAGCGAAACAGCGCATAAGTGCGCTCTTCCAGAAAGCGATTTTGATTGGCATAAAATAGATAATGCAGTAGGAAATATACATAACCAAGGAAAGGTGCTGACAGAGCCGATTTGAATGTGTTTACGTGCCATCCGGTTTTAATGTTTATTGATTTCATTGGGAAAAATGAACAAAACTGACTGGCTCTTGAGATTTCTCCGCTGTCGTTCAGCGGAGACGCTTGAAACTGTGTATGAACATCTGATGTATTCAGATCACACAGAGTAACAATATGAAATTACCCGTGCCTACGATCACCGTAAGGCGGAACTGGCCACAGGCAAGCTGTATGACCGTGTTCCTGCTCACGTGTGGAAATTCGTTGAGTGAACCCGTCACAGAAGCTTTTCATCAGAAACTGGCTCAGCGAATACAAATTTTTTGTGTTCGTTGAGCCAGTTGAACAAGCCGAAGGCGCGTTAGTAGAGACGCTCGCTTATCCACATGTGCACAGGCTCGATCCAATAAACATTCCAGTAAGATCCTTATAGTTCCAAATAGATCCCGGTATCTCTCAGGCCTTGTAGTGACTGACTTCAAGCCAGTTTCAGATGTGTGCTGGTGGGATTAACATGTGTGCTGGCGGGATTAACATGTGTGCTGGTAGGCTGGTAATGTGTGCTGGCGGGATGTAATGTGTGCGCTGTTGGGATCGAGGTGATCTTTACTCACAGTAAGATCCTGTGACTACTAAGTGAGATAATTATATGAAAGATGAGTCATTTATCGTTGATGCACTTTACAGTGACATGATCAGTAAAGACAAACAACTCACAGTTAATTCCAGCAACACCGTTCAGCCTGTAGCACTTATGCGCCTCGGTGTTTTTGTACCTAAACCCACGAAGTCTCATGGCGAAAACAATGTTGTGGATGCATCTGAATTATTCTCTCAGTTAGAGATAGTACGGGCTGAGGGATACGATCACATTAACATTTCTGGACCACGTCTCAATATGGACAACGATTTTAAGGTCTGGATTGGGGTTATTTATGCATTCAGTAAATATGGTCTGGCATCAAACAAGATCGAACTGAAGTTTACTGAGTTTGCCAAAGGGTGTGGATTTTCTGCTAAACGAATTGACGCCCGTCTGCGGCTTACTATTCACGAGTCCTTAGGAAAATTACGCAATAAATCAATCTCTTTTAAGCGCGGTAGTGATGCGAGGGGAAGTTATCAAACAGGCCTTCTGAAGACGGGCTATTTTGATGCTCAAAGAGATATTGTTCAGCTGGAGGCTGATGAAAAACTATGGGAGTTGTTCCAGTTAGACTACAGAGTCCTTTTGCAGCACCACGCCATTAAAGCACTTCCAAAGAAGGAAGCCGCTCAGGCTATCTATACTTTTATTGAAAGTCTTCCTGCCAACCCGATTCCTGTCAGTTTCTCAAGACTGCGTGAGCGCCTTTCTCTGAGCAGTTCTGTCAGTGAACAAAACCGTACGATCAAAAAGGCGCTTGAGCAGTTACAGAACATCGGTTATCTGGAATTTTCACTCGTTCGTAAAGCTCGCGAAAACTTTGTTATCATCCATAAACGTAACCCTAAGCTGAAACCTTCCGACATTTAAATGTTTGCTGTTGGGAAAAATACGTGTTCGTCAAGGCAGTGTCCGGCTCTGAAGCAACTTCGCAGCCGGTGCACCTGCCAGAACATATGTTCGATCATTCAGCTGGGAGATTCCCCCACCAGCACACATTTTCGTACCTTAAGCACACAATTGCTACCCGTCAGCACACATAGCAGTACCGGTTGCTTCACAGTTATTTTCCTTCAGGACAAGTCTCAGTTATCAGCAGCCTGCCAGCACACATATAATTGTGATGATAATGCATGTGAAGTGCCCTCCAGCACACACGTTTGGGTGTGCTAAACCCGTCAGCACACATCAAGCATTTGATTACTTCGCCTGTCCCCCATCAGCGCACATAATTTCAGGAATATATCCGTGGGACATGTAGTCACGTATTTTAGCGCAGAGAGCAGAACCACCCCGCTAGCACACATATCCAGCTTGTTGGTTAAGAAATGGTTTGCCCTGCCATATGTCTGTTGTCTAGGCCTGATTAGTTCCGGCTGTATCGATACCCTTAAAAAAAAGGATACTGGTCATTCTGTCTGATCATGTATACAAAACAGGTTCCCCGCCAAGACACATATTTGTTCATTACTTATCCATCACTCCTATAGCGCACATGTTTGAGGAAGGGGATATAACATCCCTTCAGCACACATCTTTATCTGAATAATTAACGTAACCTCAATCCTGTGAACCCAGTAATGATAAATGAGGTAGTATTCCCTTTCACTGAGCTTTGCAGACAATACATATGGGAATTTCAATCTGAAATTGAAGAGTAAATATCAATAAAATCAAATGCATGATTCATTATTGATTTAGGGTGGGTTTTTGTCAGCTTGTATTCACCTGATGAAATTTTTTTGAATTTTTTCCTTACATGGATGACTTTTGAATGATAGGCTAAATAAAACTGTCAGTTGAAACATTCTCCGTTTGTACAAAACTTTTATGTTTTAACGAAATAAGTTGAACTGACCTTTTTCAGATGTACAATCAGTTTCAAAATTGACAACGGAACGGTTAAATGAAAAGTCATTACGGTGGTGTGGACGAGACGGCCCGCAGAGCGAGCGCGATGCTGCGCAGCATGAGCGACGATATTTCAGTCAGAAGAAATGAGTTTGGTCTTGATCAGTACTATCAGACGTTCACGCGCAATTCCGTGGCTAACCTTCCCAAACTCAGCCGCCGTGCCGTTGAGCAAGCTATCGAAGAAATGGAATCGCAGGGACATGTTTTTGGTAAAAAAGATGCCGGTAACACCCGGCATTACGCCCTGACCATTCAGGACGTTGTCGATATCTATGCTCACCGTAAAGTGCCTAAATATCGTGATGTGCACGCGGGGGATGGGCCTTTTGTTATTTTTGTTGTGAACCTTAAAGGCGGTGTATCGAAAACCGTCAGTACGGTGACTCTGGCGCATGGCCTGCGAGTTCATCAGGATCTTCTTCAGCACGATCTTCGTATTCTGGTTGTTGATCTCGATCCCCAGGCCTCAAGTACTATGTTTCTTAGCCAGGAAAACAGCATAGGTTCCATAATGGAAACTGCTGCACAGGCAATGCTTAACGATCTGGATGCTGACCAGCTCAGAGAGGACATCATTAAACCCACCATTATCACCGGTGTTGATGTTATTCCTGCTTCTATTGACGATGGTTTTATTGCAAGTCAGTGGAATGATCTTGTCAGAGAGCATTTGCCTGACCGGCTTCCCTCTGAAGTGTTGCGCCAGACGATTATTGATCGTGTCGGCTCAGATTACGATTTCATATTTATTGATACTGGTCCTCATCTCGATGCCTTTATGTTGAATGCTCTCGCTGCTAGTGACCTGCTGCTCACGCCCACACCGCCCGCACAGGTTGATTTTCACTCAACCCTTAAGTACCTCACGCGGCTGCCTGAAATGATTGAGCAGCTTGAGGAAGAGGGCATCACGCCGCGGATAAAGGGAAATATTGGCTTTATGTCGAAAATGACCTCGAAGCGGGATCATGAAATGACACACGGCCTCGCCCGTGATGTTTTTACTTCTTACATTCTTGACGCGACATTTCCCAGGCTTGACGGGTTTGAACGCTGCGGCGAGAGCTTTGACACCATTGTGAGTGCCGATCCTAGTTCCTATCCGGGAAGCGCCGAGGCGCTAAAGAAAGCGAAGCGTGAGGCGGAGCGTTTCACTCAGGCTGTGTTTAAAAGGATTGAATTCATCAGAGGTGTGAAATGAAAAAAGAAATGGTCAAGCTGGGCCGGCAGTTGGGTAATTCCAGTTTTTCAAAAATGATGAACGAGTCAGACAGCGAGCGTGTGTTTACTCTCAAGTCCGGTGCTCAGGCTCGGTTTGTCCTGACCAAGATACTGCATGACGAAATCGAAACGCAGACGTTCGTTGATGCTACGGTAAACGGCCGTGACCAAGCATTTCTGACGCGCGAATCGGTCAGTGATATTTCCCGGACCATTCGGCTTCAGCAGTTCTTTCCTGCCATCGGACGTGAGGTTAATGGTCGAACTGAGATACTGGATGGTTCACGACGTCGCGCCGCCTGCCTTTACAACGGAACCGCGTTTGAGGTGCTGGTGACGCGTGATGCGTTGTCACTCTCCGATGCCAGACAACTGGCCGTGGACATTCAGACAGCTAAAGAGCATACACTGCGTGAACTCGGAAAACGCCTCAGGCTCATGTATCCGGAAGACATGAATCAGTCAGAGATAGCCGCTGCAGAAGGGCTGTCTGCCGCCAAGGTGACCCGGGCTTTTCAGGCTGCCGCGGTGCCTGATGAAATCATCGCGGTTTTTCCCTCTGTCAGCGAGCTTTCCATCAGTGACTACCGGGCCCTGCTGGAGATGACGGATAAAGCACGGGCAAGACAAATTAGAATTGACGTCTTGGTTGATTGCGTCCGCAGCCGGATGGAAGAGGATGCTTCTCATGATATTACCGAGCCCGCTTATAAGAACCGGATAATCAGCTATTTTCGTGCTGAAAGCGAAGGACCCCGCAAAGCTGCGGGCAGCAAAAAAATCGTGACAGAGAAGCTGGCGGTGTTTACGGATAAAAAGCAGTTCGCCCGAAAAAAAACTAATGCTGATAAACGTCTTGTCACTTATGAATTCTCTCGTCTTTCCGCGGCCTGTCAGGCTGAGCTTGATGCCGCCGTCCGGGGTGTCATTGATCGCATGACGATTAAGTCTGTGAACGACTAAATAACTGATCCTAATACCGCTACACTTTAGCCAGCCCATGTTTTCCCCCGGGGAATGGGCTGACGGTATTCATAAAGTGATGGACCTTTTTCAACAGTTGCCACATTGAACTGCACTGGTGATTTCGGGTTATTGTCTCATGAAGCGCCTGCCACAACCGTTCGACATGATTGACCCACGGCGAGTAAATCGGCTGGTAAATGACCCTGAACTTTGGGTTTGCTTTCAGCCAGCGCAACGTTTCACGGCTTTTGTGGATGATGTAGTTATCTACAATGAGCGTAATCGTTTTTGCACGCCGGTATGTCGCCTTCAGATGTTTTAACAGTCTGATAAATAAGGATGAACCTTTACTGGCTTTGTTGAATAATAGGTAATCATTCTGTTTTGTCTGCACTGTTTTGGTAGAAAACGCTGATGCCAGACAGAACACCGTCATACGCAAGCATGTAATGCATTGATTTTATGTTATCTGAAACAACCGTTTTCATAGTACCACAGCATAAAATCCATTTATTCAACAAAGCCCCTATAAAGCAGAAGATTAAACAAATGATAAACGATTAAAAATATGAGTTTACTTAAAAGTATGCTGGATACAAAATGTACCATATGAACTTTTGGATACTGTAAGTTCCTGTTTTTATAATCCTGACCACTGTGACTACGTATTACAGGTTCAGGAATTGCTTAGAAAAGTAAAAAAATTGGTTAAAGTCAGCTTTTTTAAATTTAAAAGGATTTGTATGTAAATGAAAATAAAAGCCTTTTTTGGTATTGTACTGCTAAATTTATTAACTCTTTCAGCGCAGGCCAACACCACAACGCAATTGGAATCATCAGGCGTGACAGACCAGGATATGAGAATAATGCGGGAGGCGGAAAAATACCTTAAATCAAGGCCTTATCTGATAAAAGAAGTAATTAAAGATGAAGCACAACTTCTTCAAGACAAAAGTTCACCATCGTATGGCCCCATTGGAGCAGAAGTAACAATAGTTGATTTCTTTGACTATCAGTGTAGCTTCTGCTCTCGGATGGCTCATGAGCTTGAACAAATACGTCAAAACAATCCTAATATACGGATAGTATATAAAGAGTGGCCGATATTTAAAGAGCGCTGGGAAAACTCTCTTATAGCTGCCCGGACAGGATTAAATATCTGGAACCAACTCGGTTCGGATGCATATCTGGCATGGCATATGGGTATTTTTTCTACGGGCCACATTGAGGGACTACTCACAGTTAATGATATCAATAAAGTATCAGAATCTGTCGGTTATAAATCTGAGTATTTATTCAATGTAGAGGAAGAGATGAATAATACAGATAAACTGGCACGAAAGTTAGGTTTTACTGGTACGCCAGCTATTATCATAATGCCAACCCAAGGGGTAAATGCAGATAACCTAACGGTAATTCCTGGTTATGTAAATTCAGGCGTAATAAAGGCTGCGGTTATAAAAGCAACAACTAAAGGATAGCATTGAAAATTATAATCAGGAAGCAGGTAATATTAGTTAAAGAAATGGAGAAAAGATGTTAAATAAAAAAATACTGTTCTTGCCGCGTTACTTTTGAACAGCCTGATTACCGGAGTTGCAACTGGCGCTGATCAAGCCACTCCCGCGTATACACCTCAGTTAGATGCGCACATAGTTGAAGTCGCAAAAAATTACCTTATATCTCACCCAGAGATACTTATTGAAGTCAGTGAAAAACTTCAGCAAGAGCAGCTAAAGCAACAAACTAAAGCAATCGGTCAGGCAACACTGCGATATCGCGATTTGCTTTTGAACGACATAGACACTCCTTCATATGGCCCCCTTGATGCAAAGGTTGCGTTAGTAGAATTTTTTGACTATCAATGTGTAGTCTGTGCGGCTTTGTTGAATAAATCGAACTTTTGCTGAGTTGCAGGATCAGATCACGCATAATCCTGATAATGCAGGCAGTTACGTGGCTAAGCAGAAATTCAAAATCACCAACTGGTGCAACTACAACAAGGCCCTGATTAATCGTGGCTCCGGCTTTGTTGAATAATAGGTAATCATTCTGTTTTGTCTGCACTGTTTTGGTAGAAAACGCTGATGCCAGACAGAACACCGTCATACGCAAGCATGTAATGCATTGATTTTATGTTATCTGAAACAACCGTTTTCATAGTACCACAGCATAAAATCCATTTATTCAACAAAGCCGTATTGGTGCTATGATCGACATTGCTCAGTCCGGCTGGTGATTTGGGATATTCAGCGATTGATCAGATCGCATAAACCGGACTGAGTTCCCTCTAAGTGATCTACTATTCCGAGCAGTTATTTAGCTTAATAGATATCTTCTCGCAATTTTATCCAGCATAACACCAAACTCAACAGGAGAAATGAATCCTTTGTCTTTACATATTTCTCCCACTTCACATGAAATCTTTTTTTCAGCGTATTGCTTAAAAAAATCCTGTTGGTTTTTGTTTAAAAAAAAACGAGGAAACTTTCGTTGAGCGGATGAAATAACTGCAGTTACAAATGGATTTGCTCCAGCCCCATTTGGAATAAAGGTATCATTATTATCTATTTTACCTTCGAGACCCGCTTGCAGAGCGGCTTCTCCAGCAGCCTTCAGATAACCTGAAATGTCAATGTCTTTTGAAATCATTTTTTTGCAGAAGAAATCCTTTTTATTGCTATATACTGAAGCCAGCACAGCGTCAAACGTCTGTTTGGCGTAAACAGGATCTTCTTTTGCCTTTCCAGGTAAATCTAACTCTATTAACTTTTTAGTGATGAAATCCATCGTAACTTTAGAGTTAATTACGTTATTCCTAATGTTACTGTAGAATGGTTTTATATTATTTAAATTATCTTTGCATGATGCTCGTCTGAATAAAAACACTTTAAGTCTGGCGCTGCTATTTACAATGCCCTTCAACACATTAATAAAACTGGATTTATTGTTTCTCTTATTTTTAGAGTCAGTTGCTTTTATCTCGAAGTGCATTCTATTCGTTTGCTGAAATGATGTAATCTTAGTCATGGTTACTCTCCATTTTATTTGAGATAAATGTATAATAAATAGCGCGCCGACTATATCAAAAAACGGGCTTTGTTGAATAAATGGATTTTATGCTGTGGTACTATGAAAACGGTTGTTTCAGATAACATAAAATCAATGCGTTACATGCTTGCGTATGACGGTGTTCTGTCTGGCATCAGCGTTTTCTACCAAAACAGTGCAGACAAAACAGAATGATTACCTATTATTCAACAAAGCCGGGGAAAACATGGGCTGGCTAAAGTGTAGCGGTATTAGGATCAGTTATTTAGCCCTGACAACATGTAGGCTGAATGAGAGGAGTTTGAATTATTTCATCGCTCAGGTACTGAATTAGATCGTAAAGGGATATTTATCTGGAAGTGCGAAGATTTAGAAGATCAACATTATAAAATAATCAAAGGCAGGATTAGGAAATAAAAATAGGATATTCTCATGACTCTAAATAAAGTGACCGCATGTCGGTCACCATAACTGGATTTTTATTCTGCCTGTTAAATAATATGCGAAAGTAGAAAAATGGGTGGCATAAAGTCATCTTCTTTATACCACAGGCTTTAGGATTGTGCTTTCCGGCTACGTGAGTGGCTAGGCGAGCCTTTCAAGTAACGTTCTGCTGCTGAAATTATTTTTGTGTTTTATTTCTTTGACTGCGTTGGTGAGTTCGCCGTCGTTAGGCAAATAACCTGCCATGGAACTGATAAAGTATCGCAGATGCTTATATTCCTTTTCTCTTGCAGCCATATATTTTTTATCCCCCTCGGGGCACGCGTCAATCATCCTTTTAAGCAGGTTAAGCGCATTTTTCGTATCGTTACCTAAACGTGTTGCCAGACCATTAGTTCTGGGGCTTTTGGGTAGTTTTTTAAGCTCTGCAGCGACCTTATCCAATAGAGATAAGGCTTGTGTCCAGTGCTGTGAGAGATAGCCATTTTTCTCCTTCGCTTTTGCTAACAGCATTCCCGGCTCTGAAAATATTCTTTCCAAGTTCTGTACTCCAAGGAGTTCAATTTCAGTGGCACTAATTTTATTTATCAAGAATTCTTTCGATTTTCCGCCGGGTAAGCCTTGCGTCTGATTTTTCAGACTGGCGAATTTTATCGCCAAGTCTTCTGACCAAGTGGCGTGAAATTTGGCAACTGCGTTAATTTTTTGGTCAATATCAGCAAAATCATTTTTAATGTTATCTAGTTCTTCGCACTTTGTCTGCAACGCATTGATACGCTGCATCAGTGCATGCTTACGCGGATAATCTCCGATGGAGCTCATTTTCTTATAGAGGTCGCTGACAATCTCTTTAAAGGCGTATGTATTGCTTTCTGTATGATGGCGTAATATGGCTTCGACGGACTCCATGGTCTGGTGCTGGGTAATCAGGCCAGCAATTAATCCTTTTAATTCATTCTTGCCCTGTCCAGAAATAGTGAGTTGTTGTACTTCGTCTTTTAATTTCTTTAGGGACTGAACGAGATTCTCCGACGCCGGGCTTTTTCCTTCATCCGGCACACTCCCGACGCGTTCTTGCCAGATACCGACCTTACGGCGTAAAATCCCTTCATTAAGTTCATCAATTATCAGTTGATAATTTGACTTTCTTTGACTTTCTGGCAACTGAGTATTCAGGGTTTGCAATTTACAAATGACCGTTTCCCGTGGAAAATCTAAAATATTTTGATCGGCTAGCGTCAGTCCTTCATTTAGAAGCCTGTCAATTTTGGTGATGACGTCATTTTGGTGATGGACGGTTTCAGTGCGACTGATAAGTGTAGTTTTATCGTGTGTAAACGGGGGCAGGCGGTTAGCCTCCGTCACCATTCTCTTGGTCGTGTTGATATCCATATCTGACCGAAAACTTGGATTACTCAGGAGCTTTGCCATGGTTGCCTCTGCCTTTTCCAGAGGCTGAATCAATTTTCCGGAGGCTTGATGTGCCAGAGCCTTGAGCTCTTCTCTGGCAATGTTGGGTGGGGAGATTTGCCGAATGGCATTGAGAGCAGCATTCAATAGCGTTGTCAGTGGTCCCGCCTCAGCCTGTCTCATTGCGACCTGCAGATTCGAAAATTGCTCCTGAGGGAAGGTTTCGGAGGAACGGATCTGCGCTTGCAAGTCGGCGACTTGGTAAGCCAACCTCAGTTGGGATTGGATTTGTTGCAGACGATGATCATCTGCCTCGCAGAACAATTCCGCGTATAGAGTGAGCGTGGAAAGAAGGGACATTTTTTCATTGATGGCGTCCTTGCAGAGAAGGTCTTCATGTTGCAGGTTATCGGCGCATTTCTCGACGAGAGTGTCAACAAACGCATGGTTGAGTCGTTGATGACTTTCAAGCTGCTGCTGCCTGTGGGTATCCAGCGCTGCCAACTTATCGTCGATAAATTCAATGTGTAACTCGGCACGTGCGTGCGGGTCCTGAACGGACCTTAACTGGGTCAGGTCCGCTATCAATTTTTGATAGTGTTCTAACTGCGCTATCTGCTCGTCCAAGTTGCTTATTTCTTTGATAGGCTTTTTCACCAGTACACGCGCAGCTTCAAGTGTTTTGGCCACCTTGAAGCCATGCCTTGTAGCTATAACGGCAGAGGAAACTAATTCAACGCTGTTGCCCTGAGAAATCAACTTTTCCGGATCCAACAGGTACACTCCAGGCGCACCATTCTTACTGATCATGTTGTGGGTGAGTACGTTTGAAAGCATTTCGTGATGCATATCCGAATTCGATAATGTTATTTCGGGTAGCGTATGTCCATCTACGCGAATGATCAGATTCTGGTGGTCCGGAGTATGAAGTTGCCCAGTCATACCGGAAACGTTATGGCTGATCAGGTCAAATTCCATCGCGCGAACGTGTTCACCTTCAATCAGGTGAACAAGCCTTACAACTGCCGGCCAGAGCGTTTCTATTGAATAGGATTCTGCGCTCACGTCTGCCTTTTTTTCGCCATAAATAATGTTATAAATATCTCTCAGGTTCTTTTCTTTATCCTCTAAGTTCATCCCTGGCAGGTGATTGAGTAATTTTATAAAGAAGTTTTTGAATGCCTCCCAGCCTTCAAGACGGGTAGCTTCCTTAAACTGGCCTGTCAGCATGGCCTGTAATTGTGATTCATTAACACCAAGGGTGGTCCCGATAGTTATACTCATGAGCGTTTCCTTCACTTAGTTGGTGAAAAGTTCATCGTATGAGTCCCACCTGTCAATCACTATCGGGTGAAAGCGGGATACATCCTGTTATATGCACGACGGATAACGGCGTTATTCTGTTAAACCTAGTCGCCGCGCGCAGATAAGTAATTCAGTGACTTTATGGACGTTGAGTTTTCGCATGACATTTAATCGATGCGTTTCCACGGTTTTAACGCTAATATACAGTCGCTCGCCGATAAGCCGATTGGTAAAACCGTTGGCGATGAGTTTGAGAATTTGCCGTTCGCGCGGCGTGAGTATTTCCGTACTGTCATTTTTGGCGCGAAGTGCGGCGTTTATTGCTTCCCGATTTAGTGTCGGATCGATATAACATTTTTTCACCGCGACATTTTGTAATGCCGCTAACAGCACTTGGCAACTACTATTTTTTAATACATAACCCAGCGCCCCCGCGCTTAGTGTGCGTATTGCCATCGTCTCTTCCATATGCGCGGTATAGGCAAGAATCGCCATTTGTGGCAGCCGACGACGTAGCTGCGGAATAATCTCCAGCCCGTTAATGCCGGGTAAGCCCAGATCAAGCACCACGATATCCGGCTCATTAATGCGGCAGGCGTTGTAAACCTCAAGTCCATCATCAATGTGCGCTACCACGTGAAAGCGTGGGTAGGGAGAAAGCAGGTTAATGATTCCATTGACAATCAGTTCGTGGTCGTCGACCAGCAGGATTCTGTGATCGTGCATTATATTACCTCTTGATAGACGGTTTTGTTGGCCGGCGCTGTTTTAAGCGTCCAGTGCTAAGTTCAGGGTGTGGCGAAGCTCGGAAATGTCTTCTATGGTCAGCGTCAGGCCATGCCGTACGCGATTTTCCATATCGATGACGCTGCAAACCAGAGGGCTCACCCCCGCCTGGCCGAGACACCCTTTGAGGGTATGCAGCAGGGTGCTGGTTTTTGGCAGGGAGCCAAGGTTATGTTCGAGTTCACAAAGCAACAAATGCAGCGAGTGGCGTATTTTGCGGCGCATTTCCGCATCATCCAAAGGAAGCAGTGCGTGCTCGACGCTGTGATCCTGTTCCTGGAGAGCGATATCACGTTCCAACTGATATTCCGCGGCAATAGAGATCCCATTAGCCAACTGATTGAGAGATACGGGTTTGGTCAGATAATGCTGCATACCAGCCTCCTTGCAACGGCTTATCTCCTCCGGCGCCGTATTCGCTGTGAGCGCCATAATCATGCATTGGGCGTCGTGATTCTGTGCGTCCCGTCGCCAGCGTTGGGCGCACGCCATGCCGTCCATCTCTGGCATACGAATATCCATCAATACCAGATCAAACCGATGCTGCCTACCCAGCACCAGCGCTTCTTCGCCGCTCGCTGCGAGGGTAAACTCCTGGCCGAGAGAAGCCAGCATCATGCCAAAAATATCCCGATTGATAGCTGCGTCATCCACCAGCAAAATTTGTAACTTCCAGGGTTGTACCGGAAGCTGATCGGCGCGCTCACTCGCTACGCCAGAAAGCGTATGGAGTACGGTTTCACGAAGCTTTCCAGGCAGAAAGCACAGATCATCGGCGCTAAATACGCTCTCTTCTCTGGCAATTTCGCACTTTAACCCCCAAGCACATAGCTGGCGATGCAGAACTAGCGGTGCGGCAATCTCGCCCATCAGCGGTTCGGGAGGCTGATATTTGCCAAGCGGCAGCAACAGCGAGAGGCAAGTGCCAAATCCCGGCGTACTGCATAACTCAAGCCATCCTCCCATCATTCTTGCGAGGGTTGAGGCAATCGTTAGACCGAGGCCCGTTCCTGGGCTGTGTCCCTGGCTCTGGAAAAAAGGCTCAAAAACGGCTTTTTGATCTGCAAGGGCAATGCCTCGCCCGCTGTCGCTCACGGCGAAAATAAGAAAATCGTTGCTTCGCTTAACGCTAAGGCAAATCGCGCCCTTGTCGGTAAATTTGAGGGCGTTGCCCAGCAGGTTAACTAGGATCTGCCGCAGGCGAGTCCCATCCACCTCGAATATTAACGGTACCTGGTGACCAACAAAGGTTTTCAGTGTTAATCCTTTGCTTTGCCCTGGGCCCTGAATGGTTTGCATCGCCTGATCCAATAGCGGGAGTATTTCGGTGTCCTCGACATGGAGCGAGAGCTGTCCGGATTCAATGCGTGAGAAATCGAGCAGATTATTAATGAGACTGAGTAACGACAAGGTGCACTGACTGGCCGTATTTGACAACTGCGACTGTTTATCACTCATGGGGGTTAATTGCAGAAGTTCTAGAGCCCCCAGTACGCCGCTCAAAGGCGTTCGCAGTTCGTGGCTTATCGTCGTCAGATGGCTACTTTTACGCTTATTGGCCTGCTCGGCCTGCTGCTTGGCGATCGTCAGTTCGCGGGTGCGTTCGGCGACGATATTTTCGAGGTTGTCATACTGCTCGTGAAAGGTATCAAGCAGCAAATTATAGGCGCGGGCAATGCTTCCCAGCTCGTCGTGGCGATTTTCCGGTAATCGGGCGGAGAGGGTGCCTGGCCCGGTTTTCTCAATGATGCTGACGAAGTCCCACAGTGGGCGGGCCAGATGGCGGTGAAGCAGCCAAAACAGCATCATCGCCAGCAGTAGCAAGTTCGTTAGGGCTAAAGGTAGCTGCGCTGCCACGATGTTAAATGACCGCTTTAGCACCCCGCTGGTCGGGTACAGGATAACCTGCTGCCAGCCAGGACCTTTAAGTTCACTGCGAAGCAGCAAATAGCCAGGGATCTGCTGCCATCCGTCGTGAAGAGGCAAGTTCAGTAACAGTTTTTGAAGCGTTTTGCTGTTACTTTCCGCAAGGTCCGAGAAGGGCAGGATTTTATTGTGTTTATCCAGCCAGAGATTGATATCGCTGTCGGAGACGTTGTGGCCATAGGAGAGCAGGTCGTTCAGCTTAACAGTTAAGCCAACCAGGATGTCATGAGAGCCTACTGCCGCCGCGATAGAGACGATCCAGCCGGTGCCTTGAATGTATTCTGGTTTACCCCAGAACAGGTTGTCGTGCGTCGCGCGGCGTGGAAATTGACACAGATTTTTTTGCCGGAGAATAAAATAATCGGGCGAATGATAAAGCGGGGGCAAAAGAGAAATACCATAGCGTCGGTCAAGAATAAAACTATCAAGATAGTATGTCTGTCCTGCTGTGCCATAAACCTGAATGAAATTCAGATCTTGGGCCTGTTTGTCACGCGGCGTACAGATGCCGGGAACGATGGGGAAATAGCGACTTTCACTTTTTACTGCAGGATGAGTGCCTGTAGGCACATAGTGGTAGAGGCCATAGCTTTGTGCTAGCGCCAGCGCATCTCGTTCCGCACCTTCAAATCGATGGTTGGTTAGGCCCACCCGCAGGCGCGACATATGGGATAAATTTTCAATAATCCGTCGCCGATTTTGGTTTAGTGAAAAAGAGGTTATGGCAAATATAGTAACCAACCAAATGGTTATTAGACTAATAGATATTAGTAATGTTAATTTCCCCACCAGGGAGTGCTGATTTTTCATCATTGTTATCCTTAGGTGGTTTTACAACGCTGGACGTTGTCAGGTTTAGTGATGTCAGAATACGAAAGTTTCCGCCTTATTTTCGATTCAGATAAAGTCTAAATTAGTGTAATAAATTCCGCGAAAAACCATCATGTGAATTTGTAAGTGAAAATGATGGCAAGGCGCTGAAGAAAGGGTATCAGGTCTTTTACTGATGTACACCCAGGGGATCCTGAACGAATATGGACGCTATTCAGGAGGCCCTGCCTATGTTTGATAAATTAAAGAAAATCCCTGCGGTAGAGCACCTACGTATTTCATCTGATAGTGCAATCATGCTGATGAAGTTAGATGGCAGGATAGCGCGTGGATATTTGTGTGCGCTGTCTTTAATTTTGGCTATTTTTATCGACAGTATCGATAACTTTTCACTTGAAACTGTGAAGCATATCACTCTGTTACTTGCTGCCTCCACGAAAATTCACGATCACGCCTTTCAGTTAACACCTGATGGCGGATGGTTGTGTTGTTTTTATGACAAAAATATGTCAGCTGAAAAAATGGCCATTGAAATTGAAAAGCATTTGGCGCTAACACGATATTTGGCAAACATCATCATTGTTTTTAACAAAGATAGAAAGATTTGAGGCCAATATGAGAATAAAAATGGTGGTATTTCCTGCGCTGTTTTTTTGTCTGTGTGCTCATGCGCAAACGCTAGCTTGGAAAGGGGCAGATTTTTCTCTGCGTGCCCGAAAAATTTCGCTGGCAGCGATCTTGCAAAATTTAGCAGATAACTATGACACGCCGGTGGTTATCGACCCGGCCATTGTGGAAACATTTAGCGGTGCAATCCCGCCAGCTTCTCCTGATGTAATTCTGAATAGATTAACCACGCAATATCACCTTGTGACTTGGCTTGATGGCAATACGCTGTTTGTCTACCCCGCATCACGTGTGGCGCATCGAGTCATTACGTTAAACACGTTGTCTGCCAGCACTTTTATTCGTTATCTGCGTAAACGAGACGTGCCAGAAAAAAGTAGCTGCGAAGCACGTACCATCCCGGGTTTTAATGTCATCGATATTAACGGCGTACCCGCTTGCACCGATCGCATTACCCAGCTTGCGTCCATGCTGGATGGAGAGATGACTCGCCGCCGGGATGATGCGGTCAGCCTTGTGGTGTACCCTCTCAAATATGCCACTGCGGTGGATGACCATTACCAATACCGCGATCAAAACGTCGTCGTCCCAGGGATTGTCAGCGTACTGCGCGATATGAGCCATAATAGTGCGCCGACCACGAACAGCAGTTCTGCTGCAACGCAGGGATTACCGATGTTTTCTGCTGATCCGCGACAAAATGCCGTCATTGTGCGGGATCGTTCGGTTAATATGGCGGGTTACCGCAAACTCATCGGTGAGCTGGATAGACGGCCACAGATGATAGAAATCTCAGTCACGATTATTGATGTTGATGCTGGGGATCTCAGCCAGCTTGGTATTGACTGGAGTTCAGCGCTTTCTCTGGGTGGAGGTTCCATCTCGTTTAACGGCCCGGACAGTAAAACCGGAGGAGGATTTTCCACCGTCATTAGCAATACGCCCAGCTTTATGGCGCGTCTGGTGGCACTCGAGAAAAATTCCCACGCCTATATTTTGTCGCAACCGTCGGTGGTGACGCTCAATAACATTCAGGCGGTGCTGGATAAAAACATAACGTTTTACACCAAACTGCAGGGCGATAAAGTCGCAAAACTTGAATCCATCACCACGGGGTCGCTCCTCAGGGTCACCCCACGGCTGCTTGTGGAGCAGGGTAAGCAAAATATCATGCTTAGTCTTAATATCCAGGACGGACAGCAAAACCCGCCGTTGAGTCAGGATGAGCCTTTACCGGAAGTTCAAAACTCAGAGATAGCGTCTCAGGCTACCCTTCATCCTGGGCAGAGTCTACTGCTGGGGGGCTTTAAGCAGGATAAACAGGCGCAAGCGCAGAACAAGATCCCGCTGCTCGGCGATATTCCGATTATTGGGCATTTGTTCCGCAACGATTTCAACCAAACCCATAGCGTTATCCGTCTGTTTCTCATCAAGGCCACCGTAGTAAATAGCGACAGCAGCCATGAATAGCGAGTGGAAAATCCGTTTACTCGGTGGGGTGCTGCACGGCCGTGAAGTGTGGCTGGCGGATGGGCATCTCTCGGTCGGAGAGCGTGGCTGCGATCTCTGTATTCCGTTGTGCGGCGGCGACAGACTTGAATTCACCGCGACACCAGAAGGACTAATGATCAATACAGGGAATGCTCCGGTGTGGGTCAATGGTCGGCGGCATCAGCCCGACAAGCCATTACCCGAAGAGGGCGTGGTGCATGCTCTGGGGCTAACAATGGCGTTTGGTCAACACCACGCTAATCTATCTCGCTATCCGCTTCCTCGAACAAGTCCAGCCCTGTTCTGGGGGATGGCATTTGCGTGCCTGATATTAATGGGGGCTGCCGGATTGGTTCTGCTTTGTCGCGGGACCCCACCGTCACCGCCGCCGATGCCCTCACGGGTGGCGGAACTACTGCAGCAAAACGGGTTGACGCAGGTCGCCGCAACCTGGGAAAAGAATGGCACGCTTCGGCTCTCTGGCTACTGTGAAAAGAGCGACAGGCTGCAAAGCGTGCGCCTGAAGCTGGGCGCATGGGGAGTGCTGTATCAGGATAATGTGGAGTGCACCGATCAGCTTATCAGGCAGGTGCGAGATGTCCTGACCCAAGCGGGGTATGACGAGATAGAACTCACAAGCCACGCACCGGGCGAGATTAGCATTAACGCCGATATCATGATGGGCAAGCGCTGGGCGGGTATCCAGCAGCAGCTGACGACGATCCCCGGTCTGAAACATCTGCATATCGACAACCTTCATGAAACCCAAATCAACGCGTTGATCGCCAGCCTGTTGCAACAGAGGCTGGCGGAAAAAGTCAGCGTGACCTCAGTCGGTCAGGCGTTCGTTATCAGCGGCGTACTGAATATGAATGAGCAGCAATCTTTAAACCATCTGCTGGCGCAATTGCGCCAGCAATTCCCCGGAATTGCGTTGAGCTACCAGAATGTGGCGTCGTCCGGGGAGGGCATTCAGCGCTTCCCCTCGCCGATTGCCGCTATTGTCCATGGTCAGCAGGGGCTCTACCTGCTGCTGGAAGATGGCGAGCGCCTGAGGACGGGGAGTCAGCTACCGCAGGGAGGCGAAGTCGTTGCCCTGACCGACGCGGCGGTGGCGCTCAGATTCCCTGACGCATTGGTTAACTATTCTTTCAATTTTTGAGCCTATAACGCGATGCCAACGCTGACTTATTTAGAAGATAGTGTGCGAAATTCGATTAACCAGGCGCAGGACAGATTAAAAATATTGCAGGCAGCAAAAATACGATTGCTGCAGTCGATGAAGGGACCTGCCACCCAGGAACAATATCAGCAGTTCACCTTATTGCTGGAAGCGGTGATTCAGGCCGAGGATATTATCAAGGTGATTGCATATCGCTATCACAATCAACCTGTAGAACCTGATGATGAAAACTAATATTGAGGCTGAACAAAAAAGAATGGAGCGAGAATATTCCCGACTGTGTCAGTGCTATTCAAACTTCACCAAGCTGAAGATGGCGATGGCTGAACTCGTGGCGCGTTCCGCAACTGACCCTGCCGCCGCGAAAAAGCTTAACGACCTGCAGGCTCTGATGCCTCAAGGTATCGCGGGGCTGGAACGTCAGACCGGGAAGGATATGCAAGCATTGAACGTTGCTCTAAAGCAACTGCAATCGCGACTTAAAAATATGGTTAATGACCAATAGTGCTACTGAGGTGAAAATATGAGTGGAAATCTATCAGTAGGTCATCGTTTTGACTTTAACGCCTCGGGCTTAACAACGTCGAATATCAAGTTGGGCGCAGGCGATGATAATACCGTTGCGGATGATCAGGATATTAATAATCCATTCGCCTACGGTTTTTCGGTTCTTGATAATTTGCAATTGGTTTTGCAAAAAAGTGCCAACGCGCTTTTTGGCAAAATAAATACCAGCACCGATCGTGCGCGCAATACACAGGATATGTCTAATCGAATGGATGAGGTTATTGCCGACGCCGCAAAAGGTGATGATAAAACCCGTAAACCAGTACCCGATGAGGTCGTCAAATATATGCGCGATAACGGCATTCTCGTCGATGGTATGTCGATTGACGATTACATCAGCAAGCATGGTGGTACAGATGGCTTGGATAAGGGCTCGCTGCAGGCGGTCAAAGCGGCTCTTGATAACAGCGCGAACCGCGATACCGACCTGATGACCCAGGGACAACTCAGCATTCAGAAAATGACCCAGGAGATCAATGCGGTTGTCACCCAGATGACCGGATTACTCAGCAAATGGGGTGACTTACTCAGCATGATTGCACAGAAGATGTACTGATGATGAAAACGGACGGTCGGGAGTCAGAGATAGTGCTGCGGTTTTTTCAGCAGGGCGGCGCGTTGCGGATGCTTTTTGCTACGGATATCAGTGCTGATTTAGATGTTTTGCAGCGTTATGCGCGGCAATTGGCAAACGCAGGGGAATACGGTGCAGCGGCCCGGATCTTTAAGGTACTGACTATCTACGATGCGTGGTCTTTTGAGTACTGGTTTGAACTGGGCGCCTGTTGCCAAGCTGATGCTGCCTGGAGTGATGCCATCTACGCCTATGGGCGTGCCGCGAAAATAAGAGTATCGGCGGCGCAGGTACCCTGCGCCGCCGGGGAGTGTTATCTCGCCTGCGGTAATTTTCCGCTGGCGGCCAAAGCCTTTCAGGCAGCGTTGCTGGTATGCGGCGTGGAGCATCAGGGAGATAACCATGAGAACAAGGGTGTGGCGGATATACGCCGACGTGCGCGCGCGGGCCTGAGCAAAACAGGAGAAGATCATGAGTCGGATGCAAATTAACGGTGCTCCAGCCGCCAGCGATGAGTCTTTCCATCGACCTGTCACCGCTCGGATACAGACACCCCACATCACCTGCGGGGCATTAGGTGAACACCTCCACGCGCTGGCGCTGTTTACTGACGAGGATAAGGGCGTGAAACGCCGGGGACGCGTGAGCCTGCAGGAGGCGGATAACGCGCTACGCAGGCTTGTGGGCGCTCAGTCTGAAGGTGCGAAACGCCCCACGGTGCGCAACGTACTAGAAATGGACCCCGTGATGTTATCCATGATGATGACGCAGCTAGTGTTGAACGTTTCTGGTAACAACGCCAATGCTCTGTGCCAACAGCTGGAACGTGCAACTGAGGTTCAAGCAGCACTGCGTAACAAGCAGGTTGCGGAATATCAGGAGCAAATCAATAAAGCGATTGAACAGGCCGACCAGGCGCGGAAAGCCGGGATCTTCAGCGCGGTCTTTGACTGGATAATCAGCGGCGTTGAGGCCGTGGTCGGCGTACTGAAGATGGCTGAAGGCGTTTTGACCGCCGATCCGCTGGCGATTGCCGATGGTGCGGCATATTTGTCGGCAGGGGGGGCCGGGATGGTTAAAGCGGGCGCAGAGACCGCGCTGCTGCTGGGGGCCAATAAGTCGGTTTGCAACGACATCATCAATGCGGCAGGGACGGTGCAAACCGCTTGTGAAGGCGTGGCGCTGGCGCTGGATATTATGCAGATCGGCCGCGGTATTAGCGCCGCTCGAGCTATCACCAAAGCCACAGAAGAGGTGCTGGACTCGGGGGTGGGTAAAGCGCTTATCGATGCCGTTGTCAAAGGTGCAGAGAGTGAACTGAAAACACTGGCGGAGAAAGCGGGACAGGAAGTCAGCCGGGTGATGGGCAAAGACTTTGGCATGGCGCTTGAGCGCGAGATGGTTGAGGTTGGCGATATGGCGATAGAAGCCGCAGCTCATGAGCTGGAGGCCGAATCGAACATGGTACGCGGCATCAGTAAAAGTTTTACCCGCGAAGGCGTTGCGAAACTTGTGGAAATGGCTATCGAAGGTGCCGGTAAGGATCTGCTGAAAAAAAGCGAAGAGGTGGTGGCTAAGAAACTTCTCGACGCCATTTTGCAAAAGCTCCGCCGCAGCATTGTGAAATCCGTTATTAGCGATTGTGCCCACAAAGCCCTGCTTATCACACGGGCTACGGTCGGCGGTGCGAATCGTATTTCGGCATCCATCGTGGCCGTCACCAACGCAAAACTGCAAAGAGAGATTGAACGGCTGATTGTGCAGCAGGGCTATATCGATTTTATGCAGAACTGGACGGAAGACCGTAAGAAAACGCAGCAAAAGCGGCTCAATGAAGCGTATCAGGATGGCGCCAATGCGCTAAGAATTGCCTCAAAAATTATCGATAACAGCGGCACGGTGTTGGCAAATATTGCAGGACAACGGGCCTGAGGAGGAGAGATGTCCAGAGCAGTTATTTCTGAAAATTCAATGGTATTTCTGGATGCTAGCCCGGCCATTGAGGAGACCGGGATCCCCGCAAATCGGACGTTATCCGTTAACGACAGCGTTAACGTTCAGGGCAGTGGTAAAGGAGCGCTCGATGCGAACGATTTTTTCGCTATGTTCGATGAGATCTGGAGCAAGCTGCTGATGCTTGCGAAGCAGCTGCGCGACACGATGCAGTTCTATAACCAAAAGAAACAGAAGCTGAGCTGGGGGCTTGAGATCAACACCTTTCAGCAAAGTGTTAAAGCCATCGACGATAGCTATGATGCCGCTAAAGCCGGGGCGATTGGCGGAATGTTTGCCGGGGCGCTGACGGTCGGCGGATCCTTTTTTGGCGAGGCCGGGATGACGGTAGGCAACGCCATGGGGCAGGTGGCCAACGGCATTGGTAGCTGGGTTTCGGGAAGTGAAACCCGCAAAGCAGATGTGGAAAAAGCCATTGCCGAGCTGCAGAACAAAGGGGCGCAGTCGTATGCCAAAACGCTGGACGACACGTTGATGAAGGCCCGCGAAATCATGCGGCAAATGATGGAGATGGGCCGCAATCTCGTCGAGGTGTTTAGTCAGGTCCTGCGCGCGATTTCGCGCTAAAAGCCGGAGGTTATCGTATGGACGAAATAGCGCGACTGCTGCGTAAGGAGGGACTGGTTCCGCGTTATGCCTGTTTGCCTGGCTGCGGGTTGCTGCTTGGGCAGCAAGTGGAGCGATATCCCTACCGTCTCGTCTACCGTATCGATGAAGATAACCTGATCCTGAGCAGTTTTCATCTCGTACCGGACAGTCAGCCCCAGCCTTCATCGCTGGTGAAACTATGGAGGGTACTCCGCCGCCTGTTTCAACAAGTCTCGTGGCTGCGCGCCGTCAGAATGCTGGTGATAACCGATGTGTGGGATCGCCTGCTGGCGATGCAGCGGCATCAAATGGTGCGACTGTTGTACAAACTGGGGGCGGCCATGGTGTTTCACAACGGCGAGAATTGGCTGGAAATAACCGCCGATACACTACGTAGCCATAGAAAGCGACGTTCATCACACTACTGAATGAGTTGGAGAAGAATATGGATACAACATCTCTTGAGCAGACGCTGTGGCACAACCCGGTAATCAAAAAGGCGCTGGAGTTCTCCCCGGATGAGATTTATGCCAGAGGTTATGCCGCCTGGCAGCAGCGGGATTACGATCGTGCGCTAGTTGATTTTTCTTGGATGGTGTAATGACTCATCCTTGGAGCTGGCGCGCGCATATTGCGCTTGCTGGCGTGCTGATGATGCAAAAGGAATATGTGTTGGCGATGAACTACTACGGCTACGCGCTGATGCTGGACGTCTGTCATCCAGAGCCTGTGTATCAGATAGCGGTCTGTCTGAAAGCGATGGGTGAAATTTCTGAAGCCAGAGAGGCGCTGCAGACCGCGTTGATGATGAGCTACGAAGACCCTTCTTATAGCACGGTGCGCGTCTATGCAGAGCAGATGCTGAGCCAGCTTCTGGCATAGCGTACAGGGGGAAATCAATGTGGAACAACATGCTAAGAGTAGACAACTATTCCCGCTTGCCATCACTAACAAGTGCATACAGTGACGATCCCGAGGGCTATGATGCCGACGTTACCTACCCGGTGTTGCTTCCGCCTGGCTCGGCGCAACCTATTATCGCGACGCCGTTGAGTGAGGAAAAACAGCTGAAGCGACAGGCTTATACCGGGTATTTTATTCAGCACTTGGTGCGTTTTACCATGTCTAGCGTCTCGTTTGGGTTGTCGTTAGCGGCGGCGGTACTGTCCGGCGGCGCTGGAATTCCTCTTACCGTTGTGGCCGGTACAGCCATGATTATTGCGGCAGGTGATGCCTGTTGCGCGCTCTATAACCTTATTCAGGTGCGAAACGACAGCGAACAGCTGAAAACGGGAAATGATTCTATCGTGCTGGCGGCGAAGATTCTGATGACGACCTGCGGTATGAGCGACTCAAACGCGGAAACAGCCGGTGATGTCGCTTCCTTCGTATTCCGCATCGGAATTGTGGTCTCCTCTATCTTTCTGCCATCCGCACATCTGTCAGGAAACACCGTCCATATGCTCTCCAAAATTTCGTCCGGTATCACGGTGGTGCTCACCATCGCGGGCGGTGGGATTGACATGTACACAGAACGGGTTAAGCGCATGCAGGGCTGTATTGCCCTATCATCTACTCCTGCGCCCACCTTAGTCGAGGCCTATAAAAAGAGCGATACACCTAGTCAGGAAGAGCTTCAGAGAATGGTTGATTTAGTGGTTGCTTGCTATGAACGTTATCGGGCGCAGCGGAACGCACCCACGATCAGTCTGACATGGTAGATATTGGTCGCACTGGTTATGGAGTGGCGGTTAGTGCTGAAGTGCAGCAGATGGTGCGGGAGATGGTCGAGGGGTTGACGGTTCCGGTTTTACCCGCACCGCAGCATGATGCCGCGAATAAGGAAGCTGAAGACACCTGCAAGCAGGGGCAGAAGAGTATGCTCGCCAGAATGACTGAACGGGCGGCAAACATGATCCCTGCAGGCCTTTTCAGCTGGCAGAGCATGGTGTTGGGAGGGCAGATTTTGTGCTGTGGTGCGGGGATCGTGCTGGAGGTATTCAGCGGTAGCTCGGCACCGCTGCTGCTGCTCGCCGGATTTGGCTTGGCCATCGCTATTGCCGATATTGCCTGCCTGATTTATCACTGCAAGCATGGCTTGCCGATGGGGCACGACAGCATCGCCAACGCGGTGTACCTCATTGCGCACCTTTTTTATGACGTGAGCAAGAGCCAGAGTATCGCCGGAATGGTGTCTCTGGGATCACGTGCGTTACTTACGGCAGCGGTTGTCGGTCAGCCGTTTATGATGACCTCCGTCGGCCTGAGCTTCCCGATCTTCCGCCCGGTGAGCAATGCCGCCTGGGGAACGCTGGCATTTTTGCGCTTCGGGGCAGCAGGCTGTCCGGTAACCGGACAGCAGGTGAGCGTACCCTTTTTCCGCCTGCTGGCTCGTCTGTTTCCGCCAACGGACAACCCGGCACAACCTGTCGTCACTTTCAGGTCATCACCTGATAGGTAACCGCACCACGGCGGTCATAATTGAAACCGTAACGGCTCGCGTAATCGGAGGTGGCAATGAACGTTGAGCAGCTTGTTGACAGCTTATCGCGCTTGGCGCATCAGTCCGGACAGGCGATTGAGGGCAAAATGAACAGCGAGGACATCTCAAATCCGGAGGCCATGCTCAAAGCCCAGTTTGCCGTACAGCAGTACTCCACTTTTATTAACTACGAGAGTGCGATGATCAAAACTATCAAAGATATGCTCAGTGGCATTATCACCAAAATATGATGCTGACGGAGAAGGAGAGGCGGCTGATGGCCGAGGCGGCCTTTGCCGGAATAAACCACGGTCTGCAACGACAAGTCCGTGCCATTCTGCCAGCGTTGCCTTTGCTGGTTGAGAACACCAGCCTGCAGGCGTTATGCCGCGCGGTGCTGCTGGCCGGTTTGAACGAATCCGTCCTGGCGCGCCAGGCGCTTGCAGACGTTGCCCTTCCAGAAGCTGAAACAGTGAAAAACTGGCTTAAATAAGCTTAACAGGAGTGACTAATGAGTGCGATTAACAGCGTAACCGCGATGGACGTTGCCACCATGGCCGCAGCGCCATCGGCAACCGCCGTACCCGCGCCGGATGGCGAGCAAATTACCGCCTTCAATAAATTACTCTTTGCCGGTACGCCGCAGGGGGATGTAGGCAGTCTGGCCCCCTATCAGATGCTTGTGCAGCAGGCCACGACGCTTGGGGCTACCGTAGGCGTGGACTTGGGCGCTAAGGTGGTCGGTGCAGTTTCTCAGTCGGTCAACAAACTGGTCAATATGACATGAAATTTCTGCGTCTGGCTCTGATCCTCGGGCTGGCGTTACTGCTAACAGGCTGCCGCGTTGAGCTCTACAGCGCACTGCCCGAGGATGATGCCAATCAGATGCTGGCGATCCTGATGCAGAACCATATCGATGCCGATAAGCAGCCCGAGGCCGGGGGCGTAACGCTACGGGTGGAACAATCGCAGTTTATTAACGCCGTAGAACTGTTGCGCCTGAACGGTTTTCCACGACACAGTTACGTTTCTGCGGAAACCATGTTCCCCCCGAATCAACTGGTGGTATCGCCCGCTGAGGAGCAGCAAAAAATTGTTTTTCTCAACGAGCAGAGAATTGAGCGGATGCTGAGTCAGATGGACGGGGTGATCCACGCCGACGTGACCATTGCTTATGGCAGTGCCAACGACGACGGGGCCGTTGGAGCGGCTTCCGTGGCGGTATTTATCAAGTATTCACCGCAGGTCAATCTTGAAGCTTTCCGGGTGCAGATAAGCAACCTAGTTGAAAAGTCTATCCCTAGCGTGCAGAAAGAGCATATCGGCATTCTGATGCAGCCAGCCGAGTTTCGTATGCAGAGCATGGCTAACGCGCCAACGGCCACCCCGTGGAGGGCAATCGCGTGGATAAATCTACATCGTTGGGCTTTGCTCCCCCCACTGCTGCTGGCAATGCTGCTGCTGATTTCGCTGATGCTGATAGTCTGGCGCAAAAGAGGCTAGCCACCCGGATCCCCGATGAAGCCCTGTTACGGATGCATCGTTATCTGTGGACACCCGCGCGCTACGCCCACCCTCGTTGGCTGACACTGCTTGGCTTTGCTCCTGCGGCGAAGTGGCGCTACGGAGCCAACCCACCGCTCGACCGGTGTCTGAATCAGGCACTGCAGGTACGCAGAGGAACGCCGCGTCTTCCTGTCACGCTTAGCCTCCGGCAGCAGCGCATGGTTCAGCTTGCTCCTCGTCTTCAGGCCTTTGCGCTGGCCACGGGGCTGCTGGTACTCGGCTGCAACGACTATTTTCTGCTGCCGGACTACCGGCGGGAGCTATTACACCTGCTTGATGACGGGCTTATCTGGCAACTGTTCGGACTTTGCCAGGGAAACCACAGTGCCCTGTTTTCGCCGACACAGACGGTTGAAATTGCATTGCAGTTGGGCACTGCCGTACTGACCCGCGCCGCACAAAACGATCCTGTGCTGCATGCGCTGCTGATTACGCTTGCGCCCTGTGAACGTGCGTTATGGTTGCCGATACCGCCGCTGGCGATGAATTTACTGGAGCGAACGCTATGTGTCGACTTCCGCTGATTGAACTTGCCGCGCCACTGCCGGGTGGGCGCATTATCCCGGCAGTACAGTTAACGGCGCTGCTGCAACAGGCCGCCTGCGTACGTCGTGCGGACTTTGAGGCAAAAGGGATAGTCAATGCGGCCCGGCGGAAAGCCGAGGGCCTCATTCGGCAAGCGAAGAAAAACTGCCGCTGCCTGGAGGCCTCCAGACAGCGTGAGTCCCGCGTATCGCAACGCGATACGCTCAGGCGCCTGGAAGTCCGCTGGCTGCGAAAGCATGTCATCCGCCTGTTGGGGGATGAAGCCCAGGAGCGGGCGCTGGTCAGCGCGGTATCGGGTCGCATCCATCACTGCATAGAGCAGGTATTAAGCGTCTGGTTTGAACAGCAACCCCCGGACAAAACGCTGTGCGCCCGGCTCGCGTTGCAGGCAGAACAGATGGCGAATGAGGGGGTGTTGACCCTGCAGTGCCATCCTGACCTTCAGCAGAGCATGCGGGAGGCGTTCGGCTCGCGCTTTGTGCTGCTTGCGGCCCCTGAGCTACCCCGGGACAGTGTGGTTTTATCGTCGTCACAGCTGTCGGTGGCGTTCTCGCTTGAAGGCCATTTTCAACAATTATTACAATGGCTGCGTCCAGGTTGCTCAGAGACAGGAGAGCAGGATGAGAGTCTCTGAGACGGCCGCGCTAAAGAATCATGACGCCAGCCTGCGGGAACCGCAGGTGCAGGTGGAAGATGCACCATCACCGATGACGCAGGCGCTTATTGAGCTTGAAGAAACCTCCGGCAGCGCGCTTATAGCAACGCTCGAAGACATGGGGATGGCGCTGAGCGGACGGTTCAAAGATTTGCAGCAAGCAGATCTCAAAGAGCGGCTGGAGCAACGGCAGCAGGCCTTGTTGCGGATGGTACAGCGGATGCAAGAGCAGGCGGACGGTATTCCCACTCAACTGACGCAACCACATTCCGGTTCATCCCTTGGTCAACAGCTGTTGGGCGTTGCAGTGTTACTACTCGCTGAAAAACCAAACAGCAAAAGACGTAAAGCGCTAAGCGAGAAGCTGGCTGAACTGATGAGCGAGCAGGGTTGGGAGATATCGCTGTTTGGCATGCTGGAGCTGGGACAAGTGAGCAAAGGCGCGCTGGCGCAAATCAATCGTCTATTCCAGCAGGCAATGGACGAGGAGGTTACCTCATTAGCCGAGTGGTTTCAGCGCATCATGAACTGGCCGGACCGTCGCCAGCGGCTGAAGGTACTGCTGCGCATGATGGCCTTTGAGCTTTCCGCCTGCGTGGTCGGCTCCCAACAACAGCGGCTGGCGGGGGTGCTGGTACGTCTTCGCCGCTTATTGGTATTTTTAGGGCTTGAGCAGGAGTGCTTGCGAATCGAATCCGCGTGCGAGATGGCTTCAGGAACGCTGCTTCCGTTTCTTATCGAGATGACCAATGAAAGCTGGCTGTTTGATGAATGGCTTGCGCCACGGCTGGCGCAGCGGGCCGCGTCTGTGCGTTTATACAACCGACTTTTACAGCATCTGGATGCGCTGTTCTCGCTGATGCCCGAAGCCTGTTTTAACGATGAAGATCAGCGTGAACAAATTCTCGCCGTATTGCGCGGTATGAAGGGAGATCGGGCTATCACCTGATTACCTGCGCGCGCCTTATCTGGAACACTGTAGCCGCTACGCAAGCGGGAGGTCGAATGGCGTTAGACCGAGTGACAGAGCTTAATATTCTACTGTTTATACAGCTAGCCGAACTGCCCGCGCGCCCAGCCGCCGCCGGGATGTACTGGCAGGGTGAGAGGTTTCAAACCTGGCTTAGCTGGCAGGATGACCGACTCCACATTAGCCAGTGTATGCCGCTCGCTCCCTATGATGACAACCTGCTGTTACTGGCGCTTCAGCGCTGGAAGCCCGCTGACTTTGCCGGTATTCCGCAGCGTATTTTTCAGCTGCGTGATTCCCTTGCGATGAGCTGTTGTCCGGCTGTCGATAGCGCGGCGGAACTGTGGCTGCGGGTGCATCGCCGGCAGCAAGCTTTTCTGGAGTCGCTATGCAAATCTCAATGATGAAAAGCATGAGTATGCAAGGTCTACAGAAGGCGCTCGCCGCCTGCGCCGGGCGTCAGGACATTATTTTGGCCTTGGTGCTGCTGATTGCCATCGTGATGATGATCCTGCCGTTACCGACGTTCATGGTGGATATCCTGATCACTGTTAACATCGCGTTTTCGGTCATTTTGCTGCTGATTGCCATCTACATCAATGACCCGCTGGATCTGTCGGTTTTCCCTTCTTTGCTGCTGATTACCACGCTGTACCGACTGTCATTGACCATCAGCACTTCGCGATTGGTTTTGCTGCAGCACGATGCGGGCAACATCGTGGACGCCTTCGGCCACTTTGTGGTGGGGGGCAACCTGACGGTGGGGCTGGTTATTTTTATGATAATCACCATCATCCAGTTTATCGTCATCACGAAAGGGACCGAGCGCGTAGCCGAAGTCAGCGCCCGCTTCTCGCTCGACGGTATGCCTGGAAAACAGATGAGCATTGATGGCGATCTGCGGGCAGGGGGGATTGACACGGTTCAGGCGCGGCACCTTCGCCAGCAGGTTCAGCAGGAGAGCCGCTTTCTTGGTGCCATGGATGGCGCCATGAAGTTTGTAAAAGGCGATGCGATCGCCGGAATTATTGTGGTTCTGGTCAATATAATCGGTGGCATCATCATCGCCGTGGTGCAGTACGACATGCCGCTGGGTGATGCGATACAAACCTACAGCGTTTTATCGATTGGCGATGGGCTGTGCGGGCAGATCCCTTCGCTGCTTATCTCACTGAGCGCCGGAATTATCGTCACCCGCGTGCCAGGGGAGAAGAAACAGAATCTTGCCAGCGAATTAACCACCCAGCTTGGTCGACAGCCGCAGGCGCTGATGTTGACGGCCGCGGTCCTGATTTTATTCGCCCTGATCCCCGGTTTTCCCTTCCTGGACTTTTTTGTCTTGGCGGCGTTCACCTCGCTGCCGTTCTTTTTATTCTGGCGTCGCTCTAGGCACACACAACACGATATACCGCAGACGGGAGAGATGAGTGAAGACCGAATGCAGCCTGGTGCCAGGCCGTTAACGCTGCACGTAATGCCATCGCTCAATACCGGCACGCTGGCCCGGGATATTGATGCCTTACGTTGGAGGCTTTTCGAAGAGTACGGTGTACCGCTGCCGGAAATCACTATCAGGCCAGATTGCCGGGACTACGTGCAGGGGATGTCGGTGCTGATCTACCAGGAGCCGGTCTTTTCATTCGCCATCCCCGAGAACGCATACCTGCTGCTGGAGCCTGATAAACAGCTGGGGTACGAAGTACAACCGCTGCCGGACGGGATGGGAAGTATCTGCTGGCTGACAGCAGAGGCCGGAAAAAAAGCGCAGAGCATGGGGCTCGCGATTGCCGAGGGTAATCAACGCATCACGGCATTGCTCCGCCAGGTCCTGTTGCGTCACATGGCAGAGTTTATCGGCGTGCAGGAGGCACGATATCTGATGGATGCCATGGAGAAGCGCTATTCGGAGCTGGTTAAAGAGCTGCAGCGGCAGCTGCCGATAAGCAAGATTACGGAAACCCTTCAGAGGCTGGTGGCTGAAAGTATTTCGATCCGCGATTTACGCACTGTCTTTGGCACCCTGATTGAATGGGCGCCGCGTGAGAAAGATGTACTGATGCTGACCGAATATGTGCGCATGGCGCTGCGTCGGCATATTTTGCACCGGCTGCAGCCGAACGGTGAGGCGCTGCGCGTCCTGCGCGTGGGGGAAGGAATCGAAAACCTGATCCGCGAGTCTGTCCGTCAGACCTCGATGGGGACCTATGCGGCCCTGAGCCTTGGGCAAAGTTCGCGCATTCTGAGCTTAATTCAGGAGGCACTAGCAGAGCACGGTGAATTGAACATTGTGACCTCGATCGATACTCGCCGCTTTCTGCGCAAAATAACGGAAACGAGGCTGTTTAATGTTCCCGTACTCTCCTGGCAGGAGCTGGGAGAAAACTGTGCGGTACAGGTTGTGTACAGTATCGATCTCACACCACAGGAGCTTGCCGGTGACGATGATTAAAGCCGAGGTGCTGGCCGCCATTGAAAAATCTCTGACGCCACTGCGGGACGTACCAAAAGGTTATCTAAAAACTGGGCGTTTATTGCACGTTGGTGCGACGCTGCTCAAAGCGTATCTGCCAGGCGTTTTTATGGGAGAGGTGTGTTGCCTGTTGCCAGAAGGTGCGCTGGCGGAGGTCGTTGGTATCGACGGCGCAACGGCGCAGCTTTCACCTTTTGCCAGTACCGGAGGCCTGTATTGTGGACAGCAGGTGCGATCCTTGGGGCGGCGACATCGTGTTCCAGTTGGGGAAGATCTCTTAGGCCGAGTGCTGGACGGTATGGGATTACCTATTGATGACGGCCCCGCCCCGCAGGGGCCCTGGCGAGATTATGATGCACCGCCACCTTCGCCGCTACTGCGCCAGCTGATTGAGAAGCCGATGCTTACCGGGATCCGCGCCATCGACGGTCTTTTGACCTGTGGTGAAGGACAGCGCATGGGGATTTTTGCGGCGGCGGGGGTGGGGAAAAGCACCCTGATGTCGATGCTGTGCCGCAGCCCGGATAGCGACATCAACGTTCTGGTGCTTATCGGTGAGCGTGGTCGAGAAGTGATTGAGTTAATTGAGAAAACGCTGGGTGAAGCGACCCGACGGCGCTGCGTAATGGTGGTTTCAACGTCCGACCGGCCCGCGCTTGAACGCATGAGGGCGCTATGGGTGGCGACCACCATCGCCGAAGCGTTTCGCGATCGCGGCAAGCGAGTTCTGCTGTTTGCCGATTCCTTAACCCGCTACGCCCGCGCCGCCCGCGAGATAGCGCTCGCCGGTGGCGAAGTTGCGGTTTCCGGCGGCTATCCTCCCAGCGTTTTTGCGGCACTACCACGACTGCTCGAACGGGCGGGTAAGGGCATCCTCGGCAGCATTACCGCGTTTTACACCGTACTGGTGGAAAGCGACGACATGAATGAACCGTTGGCCGATGAAGTGAGGTCGTTACTCGACGGCCACATCGTATTGTCACGCCGCCTGGCAGAAGCGGCCCACTTTCCAGCCATTGACGTGTTAGCTAGCCTGAGCCGCTTGATGCCGATGGTGGCCAGCGGTGAACACCAGGCGTTGGCGAACGCGATCCGGCAGTTGCTGTCGGTGTATCGCGACGTGGAGCTTCTGGTGCGGATAGGTGAGTTCGTGCGCGGAGAAGATCCTCAGGCCGACCGGGCGGTAGACCGCTATTTCGATATTTGTCACTTCCTGCAACAACAGAGTAATGAACCATGCAATCTCGACGAACTGCTGGCGCAAATGCGTTATTTGACGGACATCTGATGCTGAATTGTTTACTCAGGATCAAGGACCGTCGCGAGCATCGCCTGCTACGGCAAATGACGGAGTTAACGCTGCAGCTTCAGCAAACGGAACAGTTGTGTTTTCAGTGCCAGAGCCGTCGTAAAGACCTAATACAGGCGCTCAATCAGCTCCTTCTCTGGTCCGGTACGTTGCCCTCGGGCGAACTGATGGCGCAGAAACAGGCTATGAATAATTTATTTCATGAGGAATACGGCCTGGCGCAGCAGCAGCGCCTGCTTGCGGATGCGCAAAAACGGCTACAGGGGCAGCTTAGCGAGCTGCAGCGGGAGTTGGTGAGCGTTCTGAAGAAAAAAGAAAAACTAAGGAGCCTGCTGAGCGATGAACGTTAACCGAACTGAAGGTTGCCTCTGGCACGCCAGGCAGCCTGAACCGGACAAACGGCAGCCAACGGAAACCACCCGGTTTATTCAACTGATAGCGCAGATGGTGCCCGACCGTAGAACGGGAGAGTCTGCGCTGAGACAGCAAAAACAACGCTACCGGCTGGTGGGCGGATCCGTGGCGGGGCTTATTTGCGAGATTGAAACGCGGGAAGGTAAAACCTTTCTGACGGTGCTTGTGCCCCAGCGCGATTTATGCCGCCAGCTGAAGCACTTTTCCTGCTGGCTGAACGCCGGGCTGCTGGCCGCCGGGCACAACGTTGCGCTGGAGGTGGTGTATGACGCGACTCTCTCCTGAAGAGAGCATCCTTGTAGGAATGTTGCAAACCGAAGGGATGAAACTTGGAGCCGTGCATGTTACGGCGCAGCGCTGGACCGACAGCCCGCAGGGGAGACTGTTTTCAGTCACTGCCGAAGATACGCCGTGCGGCGTCTGGTTAGCTGAAAGCGACTGGCAGCAGTGGTGTGAAGGGATCCTAGGGACCGCTTCAGAGCAAGACGTCGACGCCCAACTGCTGGCGGGAGTTGCGCTATGGGGACTATCGCCGCTGTTGCAGGCAAGCGGCGCGAAATTACACAACGGGCCGGGAGAACCGCGCCGTTGTAGCATGCTTAGCCAGTACGTTGCGCTGGTATTTGCCTGGCAGATTGATGGCTACGCGTTCCGCTGTGTGCTGTTTGGCTGGCCCACCACCTGGTTTCGCGCCATTGCCCGACAAGTAGGCCCCGGCGTCCGGCCAGTGCGTATCTTACCGCCGGTGGCGTTCGACTGTTACGCCGGCTGGTGTCAGGCCTCGATCCACGAGTTGGCAAGCATTGGCCCTGGAACAGGGTTGCGGATGAGTCCTTTCGGCCGTCCGCGCGAGGGTGAATTGGTTGTACTACTGGCGACCGGAAGTGCAGCGCGTATCCGAATCGAAGAGGGGGGAGACGTGAAAATTGAAGCGTTGGTCAATGATATGGAAAGCCTGTTGGCCGAGGACAGCGATCGTGCGGGTCCTGCCTCGCCCTTATCGTATCACCTGGACGCCCTGCCGCAAAAGCTGCTGGTAGAGGTAGGACAAATTGATATCGCCCTTGGCACGTTGCGGACATTACGTGAAGGGGACCTTATTGCGACCGAAGCCAGGCTCTCACCCGACGTGAAGCTAAGACTCAATGGCCGTGTGATAGGAGAGGGTGAACTGATCGCCTGCGGGGAGAGTTATCTGGTGCGAGTCACCCAATGGTTTGTGCATCCGTCTGACGCTCAGAGCATTGGGGAGGATACGGTTAATACCTGATAGGGAGCACGGTATGGTGCAGCGATAATTGATTTATCGCCGTAAAAACAGGACAGATAATGCCTTTACCTGACTCTCCTTGGCAGCTGATAACGCTGCTGTTTTTACTCTCTCTGCTATCGCTTGCCATCGTGATGGGGACCTCGTTTCTGAAGCTGGCGGTGGTGTTTTCGATTTTACGTAATGCGTTGGGTATTCAGCAGGTGCCGCCCAATATGGCGCTCTATGGCCTGGCGCTGGTGCTCTCGCTCTTTATCATGGCACCGACGGTGATGGCGGTAAAAGCCGAGTGGCATCCGGCGAAAGAAGAGGCGACTTTACCCTGGTTACAGGGCTGGGACAGCCACGCACTTGGTCCTTACCGTCAGTTTCTGCAAAAAAATTCCGATGAAAAAGAGGCGCATTATTTTC
Organism: Pantoea stewartii subsp. stewartii; assembly: GCF_008801695.1. GTDB lineage: Bacteria > Pseudomonadota > Gammaproteobacteria > Enterobacterales > Enterobacteriaceae > Pantoea > Pantoea stewartii. The sequence continues at coordinate 7,361 of NZ_VZPF01000021.1, read as the reverse complement.
GTCATCTGATAGCCAGCACATGGCCGGAAGAGGCCCGGCGTCGCGTTAAGCCGGATTCACTGTTGATCCTGCTGCCCGCCTTCACCGTCAGCCAGCTGTCGCAGGCGTTTCGCATTGGTCTGCTTATCTATCTGCCGTTTCTGGCCATCGATCTGCTGGTATCCAACGTCCTGTTGGCGATGGGGATGATGATGATGTCACCGATGACCATCTCTTTACCGTTCAAATTATTGATTTTCCTGTTAGCTGGCGGCTGGGACCTGATCCTTTCTCAACTGGTACAGAGCTTTAGATGACGGATACCAATCTAATCCATTACGTTACACAGCTGCTGTGGCTGGTGCTCATGACCTCATTGCCGGTGGTGCTGATCGCATCGGTCGTCGGAATTGCGGTGAGCCTCCTTCAGGCGCTCACCCAGATTCAGGATCAGACGCTGCAGTTTATGATCAAGTTGCTTGCCGTGGCGTTGGTTATTATGGCGACCTATCACTGGCTGGGGGGGCTACTTCTGGCCTATACCCGTCAGGTGTTTTTACAGACGGGTATGCACAGGTGACTCTCTCACTCAGTGACGGGCTGGTCACTGTGGCGCTGGCGATGATGAGACCGCTTGGGCTAACGCTGCTTTTCCCGCTGTTGCAGACCGGTAATCTCGGCTCGACGCTGATCCGCAACGGGGTGCTGTTGGCGATAGTGCTGCCGGTACTACCGCTTTTTTATACTCAATCGGTGATTCACCAAGGATGGTCATGGCTGAGGGTGATCCCAGGCGAACTGGTCATTGGTTTGATGCTGGGGTTTTGCGCCGCGCTCCCCTTCTGGGCCGTCGACATGGCGGGATTCCTGATTGACACCCTACGCGGTGCCACAATAGGAATCGTGTTCAACCCGGCGATGTCGGTACAGACGTCGATTTTCGGCCTGCTGTTTAGCCAGTTTCTGTGTGCGCTTTTCATTATTACCGGGGGATTCAGTCAACTCCTGACGGCGTTGTACGATTCTTACCACTATTTACCTCCCGGCAAGGCGCTGGCTTTCAACATACCATTTTTACACTTTTTGCTGGCACAGTGGCGCGTGTTGTACCAGCTGTGTCTGAGCTTTTCTCTGCCCGCGGTGCTCTGTATGATGCTGGCGGACCTAGCGCTCGGATTGGTCAATCGGTCCGCTCAGCAGCTCAACGTGTTCTTCTTATCCATGCCGGTGAAAAGTGCGCTGGCGCTCTTGCTATTGATGCTCTCATTACCATACGCTTTCCACCACTATAAGCTTGAGAGTGAAACCCTTTACCGCCATGTGAGCCAGTGGTTAGCCAGTCATGAGTGAAAAAACCGAGCAGCCTACCGAGAAAAAAAAGCGTGATAGCCGCCAGGAGGGACAGGTTATCAAAAGTCTGGAGATAACCTCCGGCATCCAGCTGCTGACAATACTGGCTTTTTTTCATTTTTTTGCTGATGAGGTGTTTCATCAGATTGCTGAGCTGATGTTGCTGGCTTCACGACTGATCAATCAACCCTTTGACTATGCCTTCAGTCTGTTGACGCAGGTATTAGTGCATGCCGGAGGCGAATTTTTTGCCCTGTTTGGCGGTATGCTGGCGGCGGCGACCATTGCAAGCCTGGTCGCACAGGTCGGATTTATGCTTGCCATAAAGGCGGTCGGCTTCAAAGGCGAAAAAATTAATCCGGTGAACAATCTTAAACAGATTTTTTCAGTGCACAGCCTAGTGGAGTTATTTAAATCCTGTCTGAAAGTCATCGCATTATGTCTGATTTTTATCTCTCTTTTCCGCTATTTTTTGGCAATTTATGAGGTACTTCCATACTGTAATGCGAGCTGCGCGATCCCCCTTTTCAGGATTATGATCCGCTGGATATGGTATGCATTGCTGACGTTTTACGTGGTACTGAGCGTTGTTGATTATGCCTTTCAGACGCACAATACGATGAAACAGCAGCGAATGAGTAAGGAGGATGTCAAACAGGAGACCAAAGATCTTGAAGGTGATCCGCAGGTTAAAAAACGTCGGTGTGAAGTACAACGCGAAATGCAAAGTGGCAGTTTAGCGCAGAATGTGAAGCAGTCTGCGGTCGTTATTCGCAACCCTACGCATATCGCCATTTGCCTAGGCTACGATCCTGTAGACACGCCGATCCCAACGGTTCTCGAAAAAGGCGTAGAGGCGAGGGCAGAACATATTGTTGCTCTCGCCATCAGGGAGTCTGTTCCTGTGGTGGAGAATATTGCGTTGGCGCGCAAGCTATTTTTTAGCGTTAAATCGGGCGAGGCGATCTCTGAATCCCTGTTTGAACCCGTTGCCGCTTTGCTGCGTATGGTACTGAATCTCGATTACGACGCTCATGTGTAACGAAAATCACTATGGCCTTCAGTCATCTTTATCAGGTTATGTGTACCTGCCCGAAGGCTGCTTTTCGCTTTCAGACGCGCGCATATTCTCAGGCATCGCGCATCTTTGAATGCTGTTAACTGAAAAACAGCGTAGCCGTGTTCACGCCGCATGCCCGCGCGTACCGGGACAGGTTTTCGACACTGGCAGAGGTGATATTTTTTTCCATGCGTGAAAGCGTTGACGGGGCAATACCCATTCTTGCTGCTACATCTGCGCTGTTTAATCCGGCATGGCTGCGCCACTCGGCAAGCAGTTCCTGGAGACGCTCTTTCCGGACTTCCGCCTCATAGGCTGCCCGAAATTCATCACCCTGCATCAGCTTTGCTTTCATCTCCGCGAGAGTTTTATGTGCCATTGATCATGTCCTCCAGTCTGCGCCACGCCAGATCGATTTCTGCAGGTGGCGTTTTAGGTGTTTTTTTGATGAAGATACGTAACACGAAAATATTCTGGCCGGTCTGATATACCCATAAACCGCGTGCTATATCGCCACCCATTGTGCGAACTTCAAACAGACCGTTACCGAGAGGCTTACAGTGTGGCTCTCTCAGGGAGCGGGGATTCTTTTCCAGCTTCTCCAGCAGTCGCACCATTTTGGCGGCTATTTCTGCGGGCAGAGCTTCCAGTTCATCACCGGCATTGTCGTGCAATTTTACGTTAAACAATTTATCTCCTCCGTGAAAGAAATAATAGCAATAATGCTAAGTTAGCTCAAGAGCTAACTTAGCATTATTGCTATTTACATCTTTTTCCGACATTCCTCTGATAAAAGCCATCATCGCTTTGATCCTGCGCTGGCTTTCAAGCCGTTCTTCAAAATCATTGAGATAGTAAACCGGTGTATAGCGCCCCCGGTTAAGCTCAAGCGTCAGCGTGTTACCGGTGACAACCTCCGCAGCTATGCTCCAGCAGGGAAAGCTGTCTTGTGTCGAAACCCGGGCATAACCGATGTACACAAAGTTACGCCATGTCACGAGTTTTTGCTTACTGCCGTGTATCCACATTGGAATAGACCACTGAAAACCAGCGCAGGGAAATTGAAGCAGCTGGCTTTACCGTTAAATCCCAGCGCCTGATTGAAGAGCAAATCAGTGGTTCAGTATCTGCCAGCGAACGGCCCGGCTTTGCGCGGTTACTTGACCGCATGGAAAATGGCGATGTGCTGATAGTGACCAAACTTGATCGGCTGGGCCGCAACGCAATGGACGTGCGGAAGACCGTGGAGCAGCTGGCAAAGGCCGGTATTCGCGTACACTGCCTCGCGCTGGGCGGCGTGGACCTCACCAGCGCGGCCGGCAAGATGACCATGCAGGTCATTTCGGCGGTGGCTGAGTTTGAGAAGGACCTGCTGATTGAGCGCACGCATTCAGGCCTTGCAAGGGCCAGAGCAGCCGGGAAACGGTTTGGTCGGCCACCGGCGCTGAATAACGAACAGCGACAGACCGCGCTTGAGCAACTGAAGGCAGGGGCCAGTATCAGCGCCGTTGCCCGCCAGTTTGGAACCTCACGACAAACCATCATGCGCCTGCGTGACGATGCGGTCAGCCCGGGGTGACCAGAATAACAGTGGAGGGGACCGAACCACCCCGGAACGGCCCCCTGTGAAACAGAAGGTACCAGGACCTCCGCTCCGGTATAATACTGCCAGATGAGCACACTTAAACCAACGGAGACGCTGAATGTCAGGCAGAAAAGGAAAGGGTGGGAAGTCACCGGTTCCCCATGACGGGCTGTTTAAAACCTTCCTGACCCACACGGATACCGCCCGGGATTTTCTGGCCCTGCATCTGCCCGCAGAGCTGCTGCAGTTGTGCGACCTGACCACCCTGCAGCTGGAGTCAGGCTCTTTTATTGAGGAAAACCTGCGAACCTATTTTGCCGACGTGCTGTACTCCCTGAAAACCGCCGAGGGTGAGGGATACATATATACGCTCATTGAGCACCAGAGCAGTCCTGACAGGCATATGGCGTTCAGACTCATGCGGTATTCCATAGCCGCCATGCAGAAACACCTGGACGCCGGTCATGAGCAGCTGCCACTGGTTATTCCGCTGCTGTTTTCCCACGGACGCGGCAGCCCCTGGCCCTGGACGCTGAACTGGACAGAGCTGTTTGCCAGCCCGGGAACAGCACGAAAACTGTATACCGGTGATTTTCCCCTCATCGATGTTGGCGCCATCGATGACGATGAAATCATGAAGCACCGCCGGATGGCCCTGCTGGAACTGATGCTCAAGCACGCGCAGACCCGTGACCTGGCTGAGCTGACCGAACATCTGGTCACCCTGCTGATTGCGGGTTACACTACCGATGAGCAGCTGGTCACTTTGATGAACTGGATGCTGCAGACGGGAGACACGGCCAGACCCGAGGCATTCCTGCAGGAACTGGCCCGTCGGTCACCGCAACACGAGGAGATTTTAATGACTATTGCACAACGACTGGAACAGAAAGGGCTGGAGAAAGGCCTCGAGAAAGGCCTCGAGAAGGGCCTCGAGAAGGGCATCCAGCTTGGCGAACAGCGCGGCATTGAGAAAGGTGAGCGCGAAGCGACCCTGAAAATTGCCCGCACGATGCTGCAGAGCGGCATCGACCGCAATACAGTGATGGCCATGACAGGTCTGACTGAAGAAGACCTGCAGCGCATCACCCACTGACACTACTGGGTTGCCTGCTGGCGACCCGTTCTTTACTGCTCATCCAGCGCTGATGGTCACCAGCTTCCAGTGGTCGTCGTTGCTGACGGCCTCCCAGCCACAGCTTTTCAGGAGTGCATTCAGCCCTTCGGCGCGTCCACCAATTCTGGCCGGCACCGGCATAACCTGCGTCCCGTCATCATTAAAACCGATATCCAGCGCACTTTTCAGCAGACAGATGCTGTTTACCGACGCCGATGACTGGATCTGACGCCTGCCGCTCCATTCGCTGTCGCTGAGGACGTGATACACCCAGTCATACGGTTCTGTCGCATTAAGGTACCGTCAGGTAACATGCTGTTTTTTTTGTAATGTTGCCTGACCATGTCTCTGATCCGAAAATCTTTCCGACGCCTGCATTATCCCACCGATATTATCGCCCAGTGCGTCCGCTGGTATCTGGCTTATACCCTAAGCCTGCGTGATCTCGAAGATATGATGGCGGAGCGCGGCATTATCGTCGACCATTCCACGCTTCACCGCTGGGTTATTCGCCTGGTACCATTGCTGGATAAGGTGTTTCGCAGATGTAAACGCACAGTGGGTCGTCGATGGCGGATGGATGAAACCTGCATAAAAGTTAAAGGTGAGTGGAAATACCTGTACCGGGCAGTTGACACTGATGGTCAGACCATCGACTTTCTGCTGACGGCTAAACGGGATGCTGCGGCAGCACTACGTTTTTTCCGCAAGGCCATCCGCCACCACGGTGAACCGGAGGTGGTGACCATTGATAAAAGTGGCGCCAATACGGCAGCGCTGGCCACACTCAACGGGTCTGTTCATAATACGTGTAAAATGTTGGCGTAGCGCTCATAACATTACTTATATCATACACTTACAGCTACAGACCTAGGGTTAAGTAATGGCGGCATATTTTCCATATCCACATGATACCGACCAAACCGTCGAATATGATCCCGGATATAAGGTGTATTAGTCGCGACTTGATCTGACACTGGACCTTGAAAGGTTGAGAGTTACCGGTTTTGATATGGGTGTCGAATCCTTATACAAAACACGAGGTAACTCTCATGCATCATACTAACAATCCCATCATCAAACACAAAGCGGGCCTGCTCAATCTCGCCGAAGAACTCGGCAACGTATCAAAAGCCTGCAAGATCATGGGCGTGTCACGCGACACGTTTTACCGTTATCAGGAACTGGCTGCTGAAGGCGGTATTGATGCGCTGGTTAACCAGAACCGTCGGGTTCCCAACCTGAAGAACCGCGCCGACGAAGCCACTGAACGCGCGGTTGTTGAATATGCCGTTGAGTTTCCGGCCCACGGGCAGCACCGGACCAGCAATGAGCTGCGTAAAAAAGGCGTGTTTATCTCCGGCAGCGGCGTGCGCTCTATCTGGCAACGACACGATCTGGAGAACTTCCGTAAACGCCTGAGGGCGCTTGAGGAAAAGGTCGCCAGAGAAGGCATCGTGCTTACCGACGCTCAAATCGCTGCCCTGGAGAAAAAGGCCCACGACGACGAAGCCTGTGGTGAAATCGAGACAGCTCATCCGGGTTATCTCGGCTCGCAGGACACCTTCTATGTTGGTAACCTGAAGGGCGTGGGCCGTATCTACCAGCAGACGTTCGTGGATACGTACTCGAAAGTGGCCCACTGCAAGCTGTATACGAGTAAAACGCCGATCACCGCCGCCGACCTGCTCAATGATCGCGTACTGCCGTTCTACGAATCCCAGGGGCTGCCGATGCTGAGAATACTGACCGACAGGGGGACAGAATACTGTGGTAAGGTGGAGCAGCATGATTATCAGCTTTATCTGGCTATCAACGATATCGACCATACAAAAACGAAGGCGATGTCTCCGCAGACGAACGGCATCTGCGAGCGCTTCCATAAAACCATTTTGCAGGATTTTTATCAGGTTACGTTCCGCAAGAAGTTATGCGGAGACCTGGAAAGCCTGCAGGCAGATCTGGATAACTGGTTGTGGCATTACAATAATGAGCGAACTCATCAGGGAAAAATGTGCTGCGGGCGTACGCCGATGGCAACTTTACTTGATGGAAAACGAGTCTGGGCAGAAAAGAATCTGAACCAGATTTAATCTGACAGACACCTGTATAAATAACCGGTAACTGTCAGATCAGGTCTGAGCTAAATAACTGATCCTAATACCGCTACACTTTAGCCAGCCCATGTTTTCCCCCGGGGAATGGGCTGACGGTATTCATAAAGTGATGGACCTTTTTCAACAGTTGCCACATTGAACTGCACTGGTGAT
>NZ_VZPF01000020.1 GCF_008801695.1 Pantoea stewartii subsp. stewartii | reverse complement strand
GACGTGGTTGCGTTACGTCATCGGTCATATACAGGACTGGCCGGTGAACCGGGTCCGCGATCTGCTGCCATGGAAGGTCGAGCTTCCCTCTGCCTGAACGTCAATACGGTCTGAATGCGACGCTTACGGATAGGTCAGCGTCGCATGAAAATAGTCGGTGGTCTGGGCACCCGGCCGCATTTCCGCCAGATCAACGTTAATCGCCACCGGCGGGCCAAACAGCTGTAGCGCCTGATCCAGCAGGTGCGGTCCCAGATCGTACCAGATGCCGCTGCCCGCCCCTTTCATCTCGCGCCAGCGCTGCCGTACTTCCAGACGGAAACGGTCAAAGTGCGATTCAAAATAACGCACCTCACCCAGCTCACCCGCTGCCAGTAAGCCTTTCAGCGGCAGGAAATCACTGTCCCAACTGCGGTTATGGAATACGGATAACAGCAGCCCTTTGGCTTTAGCTAAGGCATCCAGCTCGCGCGCCTGTGACAACGTCACGGTGAACGGTTTGTCCACCACGACGTGCTTCCCTGCGTTGAGTGCGGCTTTAGCCAGAGGGAAGTGCGTATCATTCGGTGTAGGGATAACAATCAGATCTAACGTAGGATCGTCGAACAGGGCCTAGGGCTCGGCGACGACCTGCACGGCGGGCCAGTCGGCATGGACTTTGCTGGCATCGCTGCTGGAGATGGCAGCCAGTTCAACCTCCGGCGTGCCCGCGATCAGGGGCGCGTGGAAGGTTTTGCTGGCAAAGCCATAGCCGATGAGTCCTACTCGCAGTTTCTCGCTCATTCCTTTTCCTCATTAATCGCTAACCAGACTGATTTAAGACTAATAGTCGGGTCAGGACAAGGAGGATTCCCCTTAAAATCAGGAGACTGAGCGCCGTGCACCGTTCCAGGCGCTCTGACTGGCTAGATTATCGTGTACGTCCTGATTGCGGCGGCGGAAATCACTCGGGCTGACGCCGACGCGCTTACGGAAGACGCGCGAAAAGTAAAGCTGATCGTCGTAGCCCACTTCACGCCCAATGCTGGCGATGGGTTCCTGGGTGGTTTGCAGCAGCAACTTAGCGCGAATGACGCGCTGATCTTCCCGCCAGCGAAGCAGGTTCACGCCCATTTGCTCGCGGAACAGGTGCGCCAGCCGCGAAGGCGACAGACACACATGGCGCGCCACTTCCTCGATTTTGACCTCGCTGGCCAGATGATTATTCACATACTGGCAGGCTTCGATGATACGGGGATCGCGGATTTGCTGATGGTTACGTGGATCTTCTTCCACCGCCCGTAACAACAGCCGTTCCAGCAAATTCATTGCCAGTTCTTCGGCAAAACGACGCGATGAGTTGTGGGTTTGTTCAATGGTGGCAAACAGGCGATCAAATTCGCCCCGCAGTGACTCCGGTAAGCGCAGCCGCCCGACGCCTTCCTGTTCATCCTGCCAGCGCAGCCAGTCATGCCAGTACGCGCGCGGACGAAAATAGACCCAGCGGTGAAACCACTGCGGACTGTCGGGCGCCCGACCATAATAGTGAGCCGTTTTTGGCTGGAACAGCAGCATTTCACCCGGTTCACAGTCAAAGGCCTTTTCGCCGTCGAACACCCGCCCTTTGCCTTTAATGGTCAGGTTGAGAATATAGCCCTTCATGCCGTGTGGGCGATCAATAAAGAAATCCAGCGGACCATCCGCGGTGATCGGGGTTAATCCCGCCACCAGCCAGGCATTAAACGCGTATCCGGGCAGCAAAGGGTTCTGCTGCTCTGCCGGTAATTCACGGTGATACATACTGTCCTCACTTCGTCGTTGATTGATCACGCGCGGACGCCTTTCGCGTCCGCGGGAAGGTTTCACGCCAAATCAGACTTTATTCTTTTGTTTGTAGCGGTCGAATATCACCGCTGCCAACAGTATCAAACCCCGCACAACATACTGTGAGAATGGCGAGATATTTAATAAATTCATCGCATTCTCAACGGTGCCCAGAATCAGTACCCCGGCGATCACATAGGAGATTTTGCCGATGCCGCCCTTCAGTGACACGCCGCCCAGTACGCAGGCCGAGATGACCACCAGTTCATAACCAATTGAGGTCATGGGCTGACCGCTGGTCATGCGTGACGCCAGGATGATGCCCGCCGCCGCAGAAACCAGGCCAGAGAGAATAAAGATAATGATGCGGGTACGCACAACCGGCACGCCCGCCAGCCGTGCAGCCTCTTCATTCCCGCCAATCGCCAGCGTGTTGCGGCCAAAGGTGGTTTTGTTCAACAGGAAGGCGAAGATCACCATGGTACCCAGCGTGATCCAGATGGGCGCAGGCACGCCCAGCCAGTTGGCGAAGCCCAGTACGAAGAAGCGCTCGTCTTCGATGCCCACCGCTTTACCGTCCGAGAAGATATAGGCCAGACCGCGCACAATCTGCATGGTCGCCAGCGTGGTAATCAGGGCGTTGATTTTCAGTCGGGCGATAACAAACCCGTTGATAAATCCGGTGATGACACCGAGTAACAGCCCGGCCGCCACCCCCAGCCAGAGGCTCTCGCTCATATTGATCACCACGGCGGTGACCACGCCCGCGCAGGCAATCACCGAGGCCACCGACAGGTCAAAATCGCCGGAGGCCAGGCAGAACAGCATACCGCAGGCCACCATGCCGGACATCGACATGGCCAGCCCCAGGCCTTTCATGTTGATAAAGGAGCCAAAGTTAGGGACAAAGATCGCACAGGCGATGAACAGCAGGGCAAACACCACCAGCATGCCAAAGTTGTCCCAGACGCGCCCAAAATGCACACCCCGGCGAGGGGCGGCTGGCGGCGTATTTGATGTCGTGGAAGAAGTCACGGTACTCTCCTGTCAGGCCACGGCGGCCGCATGTGTCGTTTTAGGCATGGCCAGGCTCAGCGTCAGCTGCTCTGTGGCCTCGCCATGCAGTAATTCCCCGGCGACCGCCCCTTCGCGCATCACGATAATGCGGTCGGCCAGGCCCATCACTTCCGGGAGATCGCTGGAGGCAAACAGCACCGCAATGCCGTTGTTCGCCAGCTGGTAAATCAGGTTATAAATTTCGTGTTTAGCCCCGACATCAATGCCGCGGGTAGGCTCGTCCAGCAAAATCACCTTGATCTCCTCGGACAACCAGCGGCCAAGAATGGCTTTTTGCTGGTTACCGCCGGACAGGTTCATGATCAACTGGTCAGCGCTGGGCGTTTTGATTTTGAGGGAACGGATATGGCTGTCGGCATTCTTCACCTCCCAGCCGTTTTTGATCAGGCAACCGGCGGTGAGGTTATGACGGCGGGCGCTGATGTTGATGTTGTCGCGCACCGAATGCACCGGAATAATGCCTTCGGCTTTGCGATCTTCAGGGCACAGCATCACGCCCGCCCGAATCGCATCAATTGGCGCCGTCACGTTAAGGGGTTCCCCGTCCAGCAGAATGCGGCCACCGCGCAGGCGCGTGGCACCAAACAGCCCTTTCAGCAGTTCGGTGCGTCCCGCGCCCACCAGACCAAACAGGCCGACAATTTCCCCGGCATGCACATTCAGCGAGATTGGCGCTCTGACGCCCTTCGCCTCCACGTCCTGTAGCGCCAGCCGTACCGGGCCTTTTTCCCGCGGCGCGTAGCCGTAGATATCACCCAGATTACGTCCGACCATCGCCTGCACCAGATCGTCGTGATGCGTATTGGCCATGTCCGTAAAGGTGCGCACATAGCGCCCGTCTTTAAACACGGTGATGGCGTCACTGAGGGCAAAAATCTCTTCCATACGGTGCGAGACATACAGCACCACGCGCCCTTCCGCGCGCAACTGGCGGATCACCCGAAACAGATTGTCGATTTCGCGTGCGGACAGCGAGCTGGTTGGCTCATCAAAGGCAATGATGCGCGCGTTACGGGCCAGCGCTTTGGCAATCTCAACCATCTGCCACTGGCCCAGCGACAGGTATTTCAGCGGCATGTCCGGATCGATGTCCATACCTAAATTTTTCAGTTGCAGCCCGGCTTCGTAACGCAGCAGCTTGCGGTTTACCAGGCCATGCTTATGCGGCAACTGGCCCAGATAGATATTCTCCGCCACGCTCATTTCGGGCACTAAATGCAGTTCCTGGTAGATAATGGCGACACCCGCATCCAGCGCATCCGTGGTGTGCTGGAAATTCATCGGCTTGCCTTTGATGCGAATCTCGCCGCCACTGGGCAGATAGCTGCCGCTGAGGATTTTAAGCAGTGTCGATTTACCGGCACCGTTTTCCCCCATCAGCGCGTGCACCTGACCGCCATGGCATTCAAATGAAATATCCTGCAGCGCTTTCACGCCGGGAAAAGTTTTACTGATGCCATGAAACGACAGAAAGGCTGAATCAGTGTTCATGGTGTCTCCAATAGATGGCTGTGAGGAATCGGGGCACCTGACGCTCAGGCTGAACATCGTCGCGGTGTTCAGCCCTGCTTTCCTGATGACCCGATGGGGTTATCCGTACTGCCTGTTATTACATCAACCCTTTCTTCGCCAGCTCGGTTTTGAAGTTGTCACGCGTAATCAACACGACGTCTGTCACTTCGGTGAATTTCGGTGGCTCCTGTCCTTTGCTTACCCAGTTGTAGAGCATCTGGCTGCTCTTATAGCCATGGATGTCCGGACTTGGCAGCAGTGAGCCATAGAAGCCGGTCGCGTTGGCTTTTGACAGTTCGCTGACGGCGTCGACGCCGTTGATACCGATACCGATCACGTCAGCGGCTTTAAAGCCCTGACCTTCGGTTGCACGCACGCCGCCCAGCACGGTGTTGTCGTTCATGCCGACAATCAGCCAGTGCTTCACTTCAGGGTGCTGAACCAGCAGGGAGTTACCGGCATCAAATGCGCCGGGGATGTCATTCGATTTGGTCGGGACCTGATAGATCTGTTTTTCCGGGAAGCCGGCCGCTTTCAGGGCATCCATCGAACCACCGGTACGACGACGCGCGGTATCCAGTTCGTTAGCGGTGATCGCCATCACGGCGGTGTCTTTGACATCCCAGCCGCGTTTCTGCATTTCTTTATACAGTTCCTGTCCCTGACGTTCGCCAATTTTGGTCGCGGCCATCATGACCAGCGGTACGCTGTCCATCGGCTTGCCTTTGGCGTTCACAAACTGATCGTCCACGGCGATCACCTTCAGGCCATAACCGCGCGCCTTTGCCATGATGGCGGAGCCGAGTTTGGGATCCGGTGTGCAGATCACGAAGCCTTTTGCGCCATTCGCGGCCAGGCTGTCGATAGCGTTAAGGGTTTTTTCGCCGTCCGGAACGGCAATTTTGATCACCTCAAAGCCCAGGTCTTTACCGGCTTTATCCGCAAATTTCCATTCGGTCTGGAACCAGGGTTCTTCCGGCTGCTTCACCAGAAAACCCAGCTTCATGGTCTCGGCGATAGCTGATTGTGACATAACCGCTGCCAGCCCGATGGCTGCCAGCGCTTTAGTGAATTTATGCATGATGCTCTCCGGCGCTAGTGGTTTTATCGCTGTTAAATACAGATCGGTGTAAACGCTACCAGTTCACTCTCTTTTGTAGGTACAGATGTAAATCAGCACATTAGCGGGAGCCATGTGGGTAGCCTGCTTAAACGCTGGCCTAGTTTTAGCGGGAATGAAGAAGAAAAATGTAGAGCGGTATCACATCTTAAAATCACGACAGAATGATCCATATATTCAGCAAATTTAACCGTCTGTTAACTTTTGCAATGGATCACAAATTCACTGCTTGTGGCAGAAAAGTGCATATTCTCAGCCAGCCGTGACTAACCCTTCTTTTTTACACATCTCAGGATAAGGAGGTTTATTCACAACAGGAGAGTCAAATGCGTACTGAAGCCATCACCCTGGGGCTGGACTTTGGTAGTGATTCGGTGCGTGCGCTGGCGGTGGATTGTCACACTGGTCAGGAGCTGCACAGTGCCGTGGCCAACTATGCACGCTGGCAGCAGGGACTTTACAGCGATCCTCACAGCAACCGCTTTCGTCACCATCCTCAGGACTATATTGATGCTATGGAGCAGGCCATGCTGGGTGTGCTCGCGGCGCTGAGCGACACGCAACGGGCCGCCGTCGTCGGCATCGGTGTCGACAGCACCGGCTCCACCCCCGCTCCGATCGATCGTGACGGCAAGGTACTTGCCCTGCGGCCGGAGTTTGCGGAAAACCCCAATGCGATGTTTGTGCTGTGGAAAGACCATACGGCCATTGAAGAAGCGGAAGAGATTAATCGCCTGTGTCGCAGCGGCCGCTTTACCGATTACAGCCGCTATATCGGCGGGATCTACTCGTCGGAATGGTTCTGGGCCAAGATTCTTCATATTACCCGCCAGGATGCTGCCGTGCGCGATGCGGCCGTGTCCTGGGTTGAACTCTGTGACTGGGTGCCCGCCTTACTCAGCGATACCGTCGCCCCGGACAAACTCCGTCGTGGGCGTTGTGCCGCTGGCCACAAAGCGCTGTTTCATGCTGACTGGAACGGCTTACCCGACGCCGACTTCCTTAACGCGCTGGACCCGGCGCTGACTCAACAGCTGGATTCTCCCCTGTTCAGCGAGACCTGGACCGCGGATATCCCGGTGGGCACGCTGAGCCCGGAATGGTCGCAACGCCTGGGTTTACCGCAGCAGGTTACGATTTCGGGCGGCGCATTTGACTGCCATATGGGCGCGGTCGGCGCCGGTGCGCGACCCTATACCTTAGTGAAAGTGATTGGCACGTCGACCTGCGACATCCTGATTACTGACACCGGGAAAGTCGGCGACCGCGCCATCAAAGGCATCTGTGGTCAGGTTGATGGCAGCGTCGTGCCGGGCACGATTGGTCTGGAAGCAGGCCAGTCGGCGTTTGGCGATATTTATGCCTGGTACAGCCGCCTGCTGGGCTGGCCGCTGCAGCTGGCAGCGCAGCACCATCCCGAACTTAAACCGCAGTTGGCTGAGATGCAAACGTCACTGATCACCCGTCTGACCGAGGCCTGGGTCGCCAGTCCGCAGTTGGATCACCTGCCCGTAGTGCTGGACTGGTTCAACGGCCGCCGTACGCCCAATGCCAACCAGCGCCTGAAAGGGGTCATTACCGACCTGAATCTCGGCACGGATGCTCCGGCCCTGTTTGGCGGCCTGATTGCGGCCACCGCCTTTGGTGCCCGCGCCATCATGGAGTGCTTCGAGCAGCAGGCAATTCCGGTGGAAAACATTCTTACCCTCGGCGGCATTGCCCGTAAATCCCCCGCCATTATGCAGGCCTGCTGCGACGTGATGAACCGGCCGCTGGATATCGTCGCCTCCGATGAGTGCTGTGCGCTGGGCGCAGCCATCTTCGCTGCCGTCGCCGCGGGTGTTCACCGCGATGTGGAGCAGGCACAGGACGTCATGGCCAGCCCGATTGACGTGACGCTGCAGCCCGATCCGCAGCGCGTCGCGCGTTATCAGGCACTTTATCAACGCTATCAACAATGGTGCGAGACGGCAGAACCCCATTATGCCGCCCGTTCCGCTTCCGCTAAGTAAAGGAGTGGTTTTATGCAACAGTTCAACGTGTGGTTTGTCATTGGTACACAGCACCTCTACGGCGCGGAAACGTTACGTCAGGTTGAACACAATGCCCGGCAGGTGGTGGACGGATTAAATCAGGAGGGTTTGCCTGTACGTCTGACGCTGAAACCGCTGGTCAAATCGCCTGATGAAGCGCTGTCGCTGTGCCGTGACGCCAGTCACGATCAAAACTGTATCGGTATCATTACGTGGTTGCATACCTTTTCGCCGGCCAAAATGTGGATCGGCGGATTGAATGTCTTAACGAAGCCCCTGCTACAGTTTCATACCCAGTTCAATGCCGAGATCCCCTGGGACAGCATGGACATGGACTTTATGAACCTGAATCAGACGGCGCACGGTGGCCGTGAGTTTGGCTTTATTGGTGCGCGCATGGGCCTGCAGCACAGCGTGGTGACCGGCCACTGGCCGGATAAACACAGCCAGCAGCGCGTCGCCAACTGGATGCGTGCGGCGCTGGCCAAACAGGCCAGTCAGCATCTGAAAGTCGCGCGTTTTGGTGACAACATGCGTGAAGTCGCGGTCACCGAAGGCGATAAAGTGGCGGCGCAAATCCAGTTCGGCTATGCGGTTAATGGCTGGGGCGTGGGGGATTTGGTGGAGGTGATCAACAGCGTCAGCGAGGGTGATGTCAATGCACTGGTTGACGAATATGAAAGCCAGTATCGTTTCTCCGACGTGGCCGCCGCAGGCGGTGAAAAACGGCAAAACGTACTGGACGCCGCACGCATCGAGCTGGGCCTGAAGCGTTTTCTGGACGACGAAGGCTGCAAGGCGTTTACCACCAACTTCCAGACGCTGCACGGCATGACGCAGTTGCCCGGCCTGGCGGTACAGCGCCTGATGGGCCAGGGTTATGGCTTTGCGGGCGAAGGAGACTGGAAGACCGCCGCCCTGCTGCGCATCTTTAAAGTGCTGGCGGGTGACCGTCCCGGCGGCACCTCCTTTATGGAGGATTACACTTACCACTTCTCTCCGGGCAACGATTTAGTGCTGGGTTCTCATATGCTGGAAGTGTGCCCGTCTATCGCGCGGGAAGAGAAGCCGCTGATCGACGTGCAGTTCCTCGGCATCGGCAACAAAGCCGATCCGGCGCGTCTGATTTTCTCCACGCCGGCTGGTCGTGCCATTAACGCCAGTGTGATCGATATGGGCGATCGTTTCCGCCTGCTGGTTAACGTAGTGGACGCGATTGAACAGCCTAAACCACTGCCAAAACTGCCGGTAGCCCGCGCATTGTGGAAAGCGCAGCCGTCTCTGGCGACCGCCTCTGAAGCCTGGATTCTGGCAGGCGGTGCGCACCATACGGTGTTCAGTCAGGCTCTGACGCTGGACGATATGTATCTGTACGGCGAGATGCACGGCATTGAAGTGCTGGTGATTGATGAGCACACCCGGCTTCAGGCCTTTAAAGATGCGCTGCGCTGGAATGACGCCTATTACCATATGAAGCGCTAAGCACCGCTAGCGAACGCATTAACAAAGCGGCGGGTCAGCCCGTTGGCGGCCCGCTTTTTTTATGCGTCGCGCTCAACCTGAGGTACAGCGTTACTGCCCTGATATCGGGCAATAATCCCCCCTGGCCGCTGTCTGTTTCCTTTGCCAGTCGATCGGCAAAAGCCGCTGCCGGCCTGGCGATATGACCGCCCGATAACGGGACAGGTTATCTTCGTTAACCTTCCCCACCGCGAGGCACCGTTACATGGCTGTCATGCGGCTCAGACGTTGTGCGTGAGGGCAGTGTGACGCGGCGTCACGTTATGACTGCCCGTCTGATCGTTAATGTTTTGATAGTGAACGTCGCTGTGGCTGACGCGCGCGGGCCTGTCAGACAGGAAGCGGCTGTCTTGCTGTGTCTGTTGCGTGGGCGTTGCTGCGGCATTGCCTGCATTGACCTGAAGCGGCTTCACGGGCGCTGCCGAAGGCTGCCAGGCTATCCGCGCCTCGGTCAGCGTATTTTGGGCCAGATTCTCATTCACCTGCGCCAGCTGCCGCCGCAGCACATTGAGTTTCACTGCGGTCGCCAGCGGAATCTGACGTTCCTGATCTTCCAGCACGCTAATCTGCTGACGGGTCGCATACTGCTGTTGCAGCAACGCGCGGTACTGGCTTTCATAGCCCCAGACCACCGACTGCTCCTGTGCAAACTGCAACGCCGAAATATAGCCTTTGTTCAGCAGCGGTCGCCATTTGTTGACCAGGTTTTGCGCCATGCCAACCTGCGCGGACTCGATTTTGATTTGCTGATCAAGTTGCGCCAGTTGCCCGTTCAGCATAGCGGCCTGGAAGTGGTTATCACTGACCTGTTGCAGTGCCAGCTGCTGCGTGTGGGCCATGTCCTGCAGCAGGCTGCCCTGCTCCAGCTTCAACTGATCGCTGACGAGTTGCATGCCTTTGAGTGCCTGACGGTTTGCCTCGGCGATCATAATGACTGAGGGCGCGGAGGCACGCGGCAAATGTTCACTGACGGCAGCGATTTGTCCGGTTGGGTTGGGTGCAGTAGCGGCGCTGAGCGGGCGCGCGGATGCGTGACGGCTGGACAGCACCTGGCGCAGAGCGGACGTATGATTGTCGACAAAACAGATCAGGCTCACCGTCCCCACCACCAGCGAGAACAGATTACGCCGCACAAACAGTGAGGCAGAGGAAACGCCGCCAGCCGCGGCCACGCGGGACGACTCAGGAGATGGCTGTTGTAAAAATGGTTTTTCCATTTTTTACCCTTAACTCAGTGCGCGTTGGTGGTCTGTTTACGGGATGTCGCGGAAACGTTTTGCTCTCTGGCGGGCAAAAGGCCTCACCGCACACCTAACATCACATGCCCCGGAGCAGAGATAAAACAGAAGTTCATTTCCAGTCGTTACGCTTTGAAAGGGAATCTCACGATGTTTCACCAGCGGTTCAGGGATGTAAATGCCGATGTCTGGCTAACAGCACTCCTTCTCACCTACATTTTACGCAAGCGAGCGAATTAAATAGGGCGCCAGAAAACACTCAACGTCATTTCTCGCCACCCCCAGCGTCACGCCGATGCCCGCTTGCTTTAAGATCGCAATCCCTTCTCCGCGATTACGCGGATGCGGATCTTCAATGGCGATGTAAATATGTCTGGGCCTGAGCCGGGCCAGTGTTAGTGCGCAGGACGGGGTTCTGCCCTGAAAGGCACAGGGCTCTGGCGTGACATAAATTTCACACGCTTCTACAGGTAACGTAAGTGTGGAAAGTGCATCAGCCTCAGCATGGTACTGACCCGGTGAACGGGTAAATCCGGTCGAGACAACCCGACCATTGTGAACAATTACGCACCCTACCGGTGGGTTAGGTCTGCAATGCGGCAGCGCATGGCGGGACTGCGCCAGCGCTAACAGCATAAATTGTTGTCATTTTTGCATCATTAACAGGACTCGTCTCATTACCGTTTTACGTCCGTGAGCTTAGCTACAGAACGTAAAACTCAGATAAACTGCCATTCAAATCCCGCAGAGGTCTGGCTGACATGACCTGCCGACGAGCCCGGAAAATGCGAACTAAACCAGCGTGCCTGATGCTCACTCGCCCACGTCATTGCCCAGCGCCGCTGGGCTTCGGCCTGCGCGGCATCAGCACAAAAGCGCGAGGCAAGCTGGGGCTGACTGACCTGCAAATCGTTATGCATCAGGTCACCGGAAAACAGCGCATAATCGCCCGCACTGTGCAGAATAATCGACGCGTGGTCATGACTGTGGCCGGGCGTGGGCACATAGCGCAGCACATCAGCAAACACCGGCTCTTGCGTCACATCGAACGTCTCCAGCAAACCCGCCGCGATAACCGGATTAATGCTGTCCTCTAACAGCGTTTTGCGTGCCGGATCGTGTTGCCAGCCTTTCAACCCGCTATCAGAACAGTAGTAGCGGGCATGTTTGAAAAACGGTGTCCATTTACCGTCCATCCAGTGCGTATTCCAGCCCACATGATCGCCATGCAGATGGGTGATCAGCACGATATCCACCGCGTCAGGATCGACGCCCGCGTCACGTAAGCGCTGCGCATACGGCGTATTCAGCTGATGGGAGAGCGGAGAGCCTGCCCGCTCGCGACCATTGCCGCTGCCCGTATCGATCACAATAAGGTTGTCAGGCGTGCGGACCACCCAACTGTGAACAGAGAGCGTAATCGTTTCCGGCGTTCCGCTCGCTAACGCCTGCGCGGGAAACAGCCATTGCGTGGACAGAGACGCGTCCAGTTCAGGAATTTTAAAGACCTCGCACTCACCCACGCGGTAAACCGGCGTCACAGACATATGACCTCTCAAATCAGGGGGAAAATGATACTGACGCGTCGCGTCTTGCCATCTTCCCGGCCGTTAAGCACGCTTAGCCCGGCATGCGTTCAAGATCGGCAATCAATCCCGGTCCTGTGGGCTGCCATCCCAGTTGCGCCCGAGTAAGCCTGCCTGAGGCGGACATATCCTGCGCAACGAAATGACTCAGCCAGCCAAAATGATCGGTAGCTTCAGCGGCTGAAAGGGATATGACCGGCAGGTTGAGGATCCGCCCGAGGGCGTCGGCAAGCACGCGCAGCGTAATGCCTTCTTCGGCGACAGCATGATAACGGCTTCCTGGCCTGTTCTTTTCCAGCGCCAGCCTGTAGAGGCAAACCGCATCGTCAAGATGCACTGCTGACCAGCGGTTTTGGCCTTCATCAATAAAAGCGGAAACGCCTGTCTGTCTCGCCACCTCAATCAGCGACGTAACCAGGCCCTGTTTCAACGGATTATGTACCTGAGATAACCGCACAACGGAAACGTTGCCCCCTTTTTCCAGTGCCGCCATCGCGGCCAGCTCGGATGCCCGGCGCGGATTAGGATGAAGCGGGTTGAAATAGTCTTCTACGGCAGGTCTTCCCTGCCCCGTCGAGTCCAGTCCCACCGCCGAGGTGATGATTAAGGGCCGTGCGCTTCCTGCCAGTGCCGTGGCCATCGCGGCGATAGCCTGCCGATCGGCTTCACAGTTTGTCAGAAACGTCGAAAAATCATGGTTAAAGGCGGTATGGATCACTCCCTCGCAGCTTGCCGCGCCCCGTTGCAAACTATCGTGATCGTTAATATCCCCCCAAAAGGGCTCGACGCCTGCTTTGCTGAGCCTGTCGACACCCTGCTGATGTCGGGTCAGTCCGACCACCTCATGCCCTGCCGCGATCAGATCGGCCGCAATCGCCGACCCGATAAAACCCGTTGCTCCTGTAAGAAATAGCCGCATGTCTGTTCGTCCTCTTGTCAGCCTTCGCAACCGTGGTTGTCTACTTTACGGTGGAGAAGGAATGCGCTCTATGTGATAACGTCGCTTTTTTATGTCTGACCGTCTGGGATGATCATGGACCCGCTTTCACAGCTCTTAGCCCTGCTTGAACCACAACGTTACGTTTCCGGTGGTGTGATACTGACGCCGGAGATGTCGGTACAATGGCCCGCTCATGATGGCGTGAAGTGCTATGCCGTCGTAGCGGGTGCCTGCTGGCTGACCGTTGACGGTGTTGCGGAACCCTTGCGCCTTAACGCCGGCAAGTGCTATCTGCTCCCGCCAGGCGCACCTTTCAGGCTGGCCACAAACCCGGACGCGCAGACTGTCGATTTCCAGACGGTGCGGTCTGAGATGGTTGCCGTGACAGCAGCAAAGCTTGATGAAACCTCCGCCTGTTTACTGGTAGGCGGGCATTTTCTGCTGACCGGACGGCCCGCACAGATGCTGTTAGGTACGCTGCCGCCAGTGGTGCATATCCGGCGCAGCGCAGACAGAGCCGCCATGCAATGGGCGCTGGAAAGAATGTCACAGGAAGTCCGTGAAGCGCAGCCCGGCAGCGTCCTCATCGTGCAACAGCTGGCATTTATGCTGCTCATTCAGGCGTTACGGCTGTATGCAAATGACCCGCAGCAGTCAGGCTGGCTTGCGGCTCTGAAGGATAAAAAGCTGGGCGCGGCGCTGGCCTGCATGCACCAGCACCCCGAACACAAGTGGACGCTGGCGGAACTGGCAGCCAGGGTGGGAATGTCACGCGCGGTTTTTGCTGAACGATTTAAGCAAACGGTGGGCATCGCGCCCGTCGACTATCTCACGCAATGGCGCATGCATCTTGCCTGCGACCAGTTAAAAAAAGGGAATGGCGGGCTTACCGCGATTGCTGCCGGTCTGGGCTATGAATCTGAGAGCGCCTTTGCAAAAGCCTTCAAGCGTGTCATCGGTGTTTCACCAGGCAAGTTCAGTAAAGAAAACGCCTGATCGGGCGGCCCGAAACCAGGGATGATGGCGGGCTTCAGGGGGATATGGCTGCGCGGGGCTGAAAATCCCTGCGTGAGTACGGTAGCGCTTGCTGCGGGCCTGTACAACGCTCATGAAAGAGGCTCATTAACCTGAATAAATATCACCGCTTTTCCCGCAACATGAGAAACCTTCACATGAGCCGTTTTCATGAGGAGACGGAAACCGGGATATTGGCAGGCCTTACGCCACAAGGGTTCAGGGCGCATTGCATCACGGCACACTCTGTCCGTTTGTATCCATTACGCGTATGGCAGAGGCTTTACCTCTGTCGACCATGAAGATGGCTCATGTTGTGTTGAAATTAAGTCGCTTTCCCTTCCTCCGCGGCTCTGGCATAAAATATGCTTTATTGACAAACACACAACGTGAAAGCGGTTAAACGAAAAACCAGAATGCAGGCCAGTCTGGATAACTAACAGCCTCAAACCGTTTTCACATCAGAACGCAGGGTACATCACGATGAAAAAAGAATTCACATTTACGATTAAGAGCAGTGTTTTCGATGAGAATTACAACCCGTCTGAAAATACGCGCATCACCACCAATTTTGCTAACCTGGCGCGTGGGACAAACCGTCAGGAAAACCTGCGCAATGCCTTAACGATGATTGATAATCGCTTCAACTCGCTGGCGCACTGGGATAATCCAAAGGCCGATCGTTATGGTGTGGAACTTGAAATCATCTCGGTTGAGTTAAATATCGAAAACGAGACGCAACGCGGCGCGTTTCCTGTAATTGAAATTCTGAAAACCCATATCGTCGATAAAAAGACCCAGCAGCGTATTGAAGGTATTGTTGGCAATAACTTCTCCTCTTACGTGCGCGATTATGATTTCAGCGTGCTGCTGTCTGAGCACAATAAAAACAACACCGGCTTCAGCGCACCTGCCAACTTTGGCGATTTGCACGGCAATATTTTCAAGTGCTTCGTGAACTCTGCGGCTTTTAAAGAGAACTTTAAAAAGCAGCCGGTCATTTGCCTGAGCGTGTCCAGCAAAAACGTTTATACCCGCACAGGAAACCGTCATCCGGTACTGGGTATTGAATACCAGCAGGATGCCTATTCCCTGACTGACCAGTATTTCCACAAGATGGGCCTGACGGCGCGCTATTTCATGCCGGAAAACAGTGTTGCCCCGTTGGCGTTTTATTTCTCGGGTGACCTGTTGAGTGATTACACCAATCTTGAGCTGATCAGCACCATTAGTACGATGGAGACGTTCCAGAAAATCTATCGCCCTGAGATTTACAATGCTAATTCACCGGCTGGCCAGTGTTATCAGCCAAGCCTGAACCATCTGGACTATTCATTAACGCGCATTGTTTACGATCGCGAAGAGCGTAGCCTGTTAGCGGTAGAACAAGGGAAATTTACCGAAGAGAAATTCATTAAACCCTATAAAGCCGTTCTTGAAGAGTGGTCTGCCAGTTACGCGCTTTGATTAACCGAAATACAAGGTCACCTATTATGAAAACGTTGTTACCTACCTCAACCGCAGGCAGTTTACCGAAGCCATCCTGGCTGGCTCAGCCTGAAACGCTGTGGTCGCCCTGGAAGCTGCAAGGCTCAGAACTGGCTGAAGGGAAAAAAGATGCGCTGCGTTTAATTCTGGACGATCAAATCCAGGCCGGTATTGATATCGTCAGCGACGGTGAACAAACGCGCCAGCACTTTGTGACGACATTTATTGAGCACCTGAATGGTGTTGATTTCGAGAAGCGCGAAATTGTCCGTATCCGTAATCGTTATGATGCCAGCGTACCGACGGTGATCAGCGCGGTTAGCCGTCAGAAACCCGTTTTTATTGACGATGCGAAATTCTTGCGTCAGCAGACTAAGCAGCCAATCAAATGGGCGCTGCCGGGTCCGATGACCATGATTGATACGCTGTATGACGGCCATTACAAGAGTCGTGAAAAGCTGGCCTGGGAATTTGCCAAAATTCTGAATCAGGAAGCCAAAGAGTTAGAAGCGATTGGCATCGACATTATTCAGTTTGATGAGCCCGCTTTTAACGTGTTCTTTGATGAAGTCAACGACTGGGGCATCGCCGCGCTGGAACGCTCTGTGGAAGGCCTGAAGTGCGAAACCGCTGTGCATATTTGCTACGGCTACGGTATCAAAGCCAATACCGACTGGAAGAAGACGCTGGGGACGGAATGGCGTCAATATGAAGAAGTCTTCCCGAAACTGCAAAAATCAAAAATCGATATCGTTTCGCTGGAATGTCAGAATTCGCGCGTGCCGATTGAGCTGATTGAGCTGATTCGGGGTAAAAAAGTCATGGTGGGTGCCATTGATGTAGCAACCAATACCATTGAAACGCCGGAAGAAGTGGCCGCGACGCTGCGTAAGGCGTTGCAGTTTGTGGATGCCGACAAACTCTATCCGTCAACCAACTGCGGTATGACGCCATTATCCCGTGAGGTGGCGCGTGGCAAGCTCCATGCCTTAAGCGCGGGTGCGGCTATTGTCCGTCAGGAGCTTTCAGCATAGTTCACGCGGGTAATCTGCAGCAGGTGAGCGCGCTGACGTGACTCGCCTGCCATCCCTGCCTTGTCGTTATCATCCCTTTGTGTAAGAACAGCCTGGCACTGACCGGGCTTTTTCGTGCGGGGGCCGCTGCCGTCTCTGATGAATTAGCCTGGGCATTGATGATGCCTGCGGAAACGGTGGGATCATGGAGCAGTCCCTGCTCCGCTGTTCAGTCCCTTATAAGCCGGTATCAGGAGCCACGATGGCTGTTCTGGCCCCCTTTCTTACCGGCTTCTGAGGCTTTTTCACGATCGTTTTTAAAATTGCCGCCGCTGTTCTGGCCGCCTTTTTTACCGGCTTCAGAAGCTTTCTCTTTATCTTCCGCGAAATTACCTGATCCGCCACGATGTTCAGTCATAATATTTCCTCTTCAGGTTAAAGTTGTCTGCTTCTTTGCTTCACCATTTGCATGGCACTGTTAAGGTTATAACGCGCCTGTTAATCTGTAAGCGTGGCGGGGCTTTGTTGAATAATAGGTAATCATTCTGTTTTGTCTGCACTGTTTTGGTAGAAAACGCTGATGCCAGACAGAACACCGTCATACGCAAGCATGTAATGCATTGATTTTATGTTATCTGAAACAACCGTTTTCATAGTACCACAGCATAAAATCCATTTATTCAACAAAGCCTTTATTCAACAAAGCCGCGTGGCGGATAAAACATTCGCCGCTTTGTTTAGCGCTTTTAATACTGCCGCGCAACCGCAACGGAGGGCGGAAAATAAAAGCGAAAAACAACAAGATAATCACCATAAAACTCGCTTCTCTTGTTTAAATGCGACTGTTTTCATTCGTCAAAAAATTAACAAGAGGTTACATTTAGGCGTGTAGAACGGCAATTTTCAGGCAAAATAAATACTCAGCCTTAGGCTGACATCCCTTCACGGTTAAAAGACAATCTGTTTACGCACCACCACGTGCTCCCGCAGCATCCCACTCAACCTTTTGCCAGCCTCAGAAAACGACGCTACCACGTCTGACGCCTGCCCAGTAATACCGAGCTCTGCCATTAAGCTTTACCTGTGGGCGTCGGCCACGTGTTAACGGCCTTATTGATCAGGGGCACACTAACGCTGCCTGGAAATAAAAGAGAGTGGTCTGTCGTCAGGAGCAGGTAATGTATTTCAGTCATCCGTCAGCGGCAACAGCGCGCGCTCAGGAAAAGCCACGGCGATTGTGAATATTCATTACTCATCGCGCTCTAAATAAAACCCTGCGCCTAAAAAAGGCTCCCCGCGCCTGTCGCGCGAGTGAATATACCGCTTTATTTTCTCGCCTGGCTGTTTAAAAAGACGACCTCCCGTTTCGTCGGTTAAAACATAACAGGACGCCCCCAACGCCAGCTATGAAAATAGTGGCATTCACTGACATCAAAAAATGCTATCGCGCCCTGTGTGTTGATAAGCGGATTGAGCGTTTCTGTTGGGTAAAAAAAGAAAATGGGATCGTTGCGTGGCAGCATGAATATGTCGCCGTCAGGCCGACAGGCTATAAAAAAGTTAAGATTCGTCTTAAAAAAATCGGGCAGTAAAGCTGCACATGGAATGAAACTTTCGTACAAATTTAATGCTAATAATCCTCATTTTCAAAGAGTAAAAAACCTTTCAAGACGAAGCGGTATTAAAAAAACTGTTTTTTATTTTTTTCCATTGTATTGTTTCGCATTGGAATTATCAGAAACCATCGACCAAAATGAGGCTTTCCACTGTTAATGATGAAATGAGAGAGGATAGACCCATGGTCAAATATCGTGGCGGCGCAGGAAATTTTGCAGCAAACCCCGAGAGAGCCTCTGAAGCGGGTCGGAAAGGCGGCAAAAACAGTAGCGGAAACTTCAGGAACAACCCCGAGCGTGCAGTAGAGGCGGGCCGTAAAGGGGGAAAAGTCAGCCGTCGTACGGGCTAGTTCCCTTTGCGATTTCGCCCGTCTGCCTTTGCCGCGCTGGCGAGCATCTCTTTATACCTCCACCGAAACGCGCAACGCCAGGAAGGCCGCTTATCTTCCTGGCGCTGACGCACATCTGATTTTTATAAACAGGAGTTTTTATGTTGTCATCCGACACGCTTTGTGCGCTCATAGGCGCCTCCCTGACCAATGTACGACGCTGGCAACGGTATGGACTTGTTGCTGTAGATCCCGTGACAGACTACTGGACAGAAGCCCAGCTCGAAGAAATCCGCGAAGTCATGTCAGCCAATGCCCACGGCGCAACGGCGCAGGAAATGCACGATGGCCGCAGGCAATCAGAGGGCGTAATGACGTATGGCTGGCCCGCCCGCCGTGGCGAAATCCTGAACAGCCTGGAGTTTGGTTCAGACAGGCAGTTGATCCGGGTTATCCGTAGCCTGAGTCGTGACTTTGCCGGTGACGATTTTGTCCGGTCTTTAATGCGTCCACTCTGCAGTTGGCTGCGCGAGGACCAGCGTCGTGGCGCTGCGCGCAGGCTTGCCCGCTTTGAACATGTCACGGAGCATCATCACGCCTGTGTGACTCGCGCAGCCTCTCGCTCGGCCAGCGTACCGCTGTTGCTTGAGATTGCAGGTGAAGTACAGAACACAGATGTGCTGCTTGAGGCCATCCGGTTAACGGCAAAGGACTTTAGTGTGGATGTCTGCGTGGACACCTCTGTGCCGCTGTCAGCTCATCAGCGTAAGTCTTACGATCACCATCTGATCTGGCAGGCCAGCCAAATCAGCGTTCAGTAGCCGGTTCGCGTTAATGCTGCCCTTCCCCTCTTCATTCCGCAAACAGGTTAGCGTTTTCTCTGCACTCCGCGTGGCTGCGGTATGTTCTCCGGCGCTTTCCCTTGCGTTCTGACTCTCCCCTTGCGTGCTGTTCTGGTGTGGATATGCGTGACCCCAGCCTTACAGTAAACGCGCTCACTTATCCTTCAATCCTGACGTTTTATGAAAGACCGTGGACTAACGCGGGCCATAGCATGGCGGTGATTGCGCCGGACAGGTTAGTTCCGGGCCGCCTTTTCCGGTTACGCATCCCCGGCGGTGCACGCCCCCAGTGATGCGCCCCCATACAACTCAATGCCACTGGCGACGCGTGGCAGAGCCGGCCAGTGCGCTTTCAGGCTGAACGCGTTCGAGCCTGACAGGGGTGCTTTTATAGGCCGGTATACCACTTTTGGTATCATGGCTGTCCAGCGGTACCAGCACGTTCGCTTCCGGATAATAGGCTGCGACCGAACCGTAGGCCATATCGTGCACCACGATGGTCAGCTTATCCATGCGCCTTGAAGTCGGGTTGCCATCCGGGTCCAGGGCGATGACGTTGACCTGCTCGCCGACGCGTAACTGCCGTTTTTCGGCCTCATCCGGGTTGATAAACAGCACATCCCGGCGTCCTGTTACGCCCCGGTAGCGATCGTTCAGACCATAGAGCGTTGTATTGTATTGGTCGTGGCTGCGCAATGTCGTCAGCACCAGATCGTGGCAGGTCAGTAAGCGTGGATCTTCATTGATGCCCGCCATCACCAGGAACTGCGCTTTTCCTGACGGCGTGTGCCAGATGCGCTCGGATGCGCCATTGGGCAGGCGAAAACCACCCGGTTGTTGAATGCGCTGATTATAGTTTTCGAAGCCCGGAAACACCGCTTCAATGGCCTGGCGGATATTACTGTAATCACGCGTCATCTTGTCCCAGTCGACAACCGTATCAGGCAATGTGGCTTTCGCCAGGCTGGCCACCAGCAGCGGCTCTGACTTCAGGTGCGGCGAGGCGGGATCGAGCGTGCCTCGTGAAGCATGTACCATCGACATGGAATCCTCAACCGTGACACTTTGCGCACCCGAGGGTTGCTCATCCACCTCCGTGCGTCCCAGTACCGGAAAAAGATAACTGTGCTTTGCCATCAACAGATGTGAACGGTTCAACTTCGTCGCCATATGCACTACCAAATCCAGATTGCGCATGGCAGGAAAGGTGACCTGTGGGTCAGACATGGCTTCAGCCAGGTTGCCGCCAAGGCACAGCAGCGCTTTAGCACTGCCGTCACGGATGGCGCGAATTGCCTCAACCGCGCCGTGACCGTGTTGTCTGGGCGGCGTAAAGCCAAACACTTTTTCCAGACTGTTCAGCAGACTGTCAGACGGGATTTCGGTAATCCCAACCGTGCGATCACCCTGAACATTGGAGTGGCCGCGCAGCGGACAAATGCCGGCCCCCTTTTTGCCCATGTTGCCGCGCATCAGCAACAGATTCGCGATTTGCTGTACATTCTGTGTTCCGTACTGATGTTGTGTAATGCCCATGCCGTAGCAAATAATGGTGCGATCCGCCTCCGCATACAGCCGGGCAAGATGCTGAATCTCTTCACGCTCCATCCCTGAAACTTTCAGAATGTGCGCCCAACTGGTCGCCTCCAGATCGGCCTTCAGCGCCTCGAAGCCCTCAGTGTGTTCACGAATAAAGGCCTCATCCAGAACGCCCGGTTCGCCCTGTTCTCTGGCCGTCGCATCCATAGCGAGCAGGAATTTCATCATCCCTTTCAACATGGCCGCGTCACCGCCTACGCGCACTTTATAATAGGTTGACGCCAGCTCGGTTGAGCCCATCGACAGCATCTCGATTGGGCTTTGCGGTGAGGTAAACCGCTCCAGCCCACGTTCGCGTAACGGATTAATCGCAACAATCGTCGCGCCACGTTTTGACACCTCTCTGAGCGTGCCCAACATGCGTGGATGGTTGGTGCCCGGGTTATGACCAATACATAAGACAAGGTCGCAATGGTCAAAGTCATCCAGCTCGACGGTGCCTTTTCCTACGCCGATGGATTCCGGTAACCCCACACTGGTCGGCTAGTGGCACATATTGGAACAGTCTGGGAAGTTATTGGTACCGTATTCGCGGGCAAACAACTGCCAGAGAAAAGCGGCTTCATTCGATACGCGACCAGAGGTATAAAACTCAACCATGTTCGGATCGCTATAGCTGCGTAGCCGCTCACCTATTTCACGAAAGGCTGTTTCCCATGCGATGGGCTGATAGGTATCGCTGGCCGCATCATATTTCATCGGATGGGTCAGCCTCCCTTCGCCTTCCAGATCCAACGCGCTGCGCGCCCACAAATCGCTGACCTTGTTAGCCGCGAAAAAATCGGGCGTGGCACGCTTACTGGTGGCTTCCCACGACACCGCTTTGGCCCCGTTTTCGCAAAACTCAAAAGAAGACGTATGCTGCGGATCAGGCCAGGCGCAGCCGGGGCAATCAAAACCCTGGGGCTGGTTCACCCTGAACAGGGCAATGACGTCCTGTTTCACCGCCATTTGTCCCCGAATCGCATCCGCTACAGCTTTTAATGCGCCCCAGCCACCCGCTGAGCCGCCATACGGTTTGACCCCAAAAGTACGATTCGTTTCTTTCATTTTTATCCCAACCTGTATCAATGACTTTTGCTTAAGCCTGGTACAGGATTGGGAACACGCCTGTTAAGCAGGGCGCAAAGCCTGATTTAATTTTTGCAAAATGTTACCTCGCTGCGGTTAATTGCAGCCCATGCGCTTTTTGTGTCCCAACGGCGTTACCCGCCGTGTTTCGCTTAAAAGGCAGAATTTTAAATCACGCGTAAATAGCGAGCCGGCGTCACTTTTCATTTGCATAATCATGAGCAGGCAGCGTCCGCCAAATAGCGGGAAAATGACGACGAAAATCATATCCACTCGCGTCGCATGATATTCATTTATCCGTTCTGCTTATTTCTGGCTGGCCATTGACGCTTCTGGGGCTTTGTTGAATAAATGGATTTTATGCTGTGGTACTATGAAAACGGTTGTTTCAGATAACATAAAATCAATGCGTTACATGCTTGCGTATGACGGTGTTCTGTCTGGCATCAGCGTTTTCTACCAAAACAGTGCAGACAAAACAGAATGATTACCTATTATTCAACAAAGCCCGCTTCTGGCTGTTTATATTTCTCCGGTGAGTCACGCCAACGGCCTGTTCGCTTACCCTTTCAGTTCTGACTTTACAGCAGCATCCTGTAGAGGTTCTTTTTTACTGGCGCCCCAGACATCATCATAGGCATAGCCGGTCAGCGCTTTGATCACCTCACGGGTTTCAGCATCACAGTCTTTAGGTGAATCGCCCAGCTTACGGCGTGCGACCTCTTTAATCAGCAATTTGTGGCTGCGCTGGGTCAGTTTGAACTGGAACGTCAGCCAGAAACTCACGGCCAGAAGCGCGCCTGTCACGCCTACCATCAGCAGGACAATGGCGGTGATTGCGCTATCAGGCTGAGCGCCGTTCCCCTTGGCAAACCCGCTTTCCTGGAGCACCACGCCAATAATAAAGATGGCAATCGCGACCGAACTTTTGCGCGTAAGCACCATGCCCCCCGCAAAGATGCCTTCCCGGCGCTGACGGGTTACCATTTCATCAATATCGGGAATGAAGCTGTAAATGTTCCACGGAATATAATACAGCCCCGCGCGCGCTATCCCCATAAACAGGAAGGCGGCGCTAAATAACAGCACGGGTACATGCCACTGCCAGAGATAAACGCCATACAGATAAAGCAGCACGACGGCAATAGATATATAAGAGAGTCTCAAGGCGTTAGAGGGCGTCATAGAAAATCTGCCCAGCAACAGCATAAATAAAAAGGTGCCGGGGATAGACATAAACATCATATTACTCAGAAGCAGCGAGGCTAATGAGGCATCCTGTTTTAACCCATAAATAACGAAATAGGTAAAAACGGCAAGAAACACATCCATCGCTGTGAACGAGCAGATATAAATGAGCAGGTGCTGACGAAACGCCCGAATTTTAAATGACGAGGCGAGATCCACAAACATGTGTTTCACATGCGAAAGAAAATGACGCGCGGGTGCCGGTGGCTTTTGAACCTCGTCTGCATCCTGAATATCTTTCGCTTCCCAGGTGGTATACCAGGTAATAAATACCGCGACGCAGTAAATCACTGAGAAAATCACGCCCGTCAGTGTATAGGTGATGGCGTTGTCTTTGCCCGTGTATGTCATGATGACGCCCGGTACCGAGACCGCAAGAAAACTTCCCAGCGAGGAAAACATCATCCGCACGCCGGAAAGGCGAGTGCGTTCACTGAAACGGTTGGTCATTTCTGACGAAATGGGTTTCCCACGGCACCAGCACCATGGCAGATAACAATTCGATGGTGAGATAGGTGCCAAGATAATACCAGTAGCTCATATCCGTGACCCACAATGCGCCGTACAGCAGCATCAGAGGCGAGGAAATTAACAAGAAGAAACGACGACGGCCGAATTTGCGCCCGGCCCAGGTATGGCCGAAATTATCCGTGATATACCCCATGATCGGACTCAGTACGGAATCAATCACCCTGGCGATGGCGAAGATGGATCCGGCTTCCAGCACAGATAACCCGCAGTAGGTGGTATAAAAAAACAGTAACCAAGCACCTATCACTGGGCTTTGTTGAATAATAGGTAATCATTCTGTTTTGTCTGCACTGTTTTGGTAGAAAACGCTGATGCCAGACAGAACACCGTCATACGCAAGCATGTAACGCATTGATTTTATGTTATCTGAAACAACCGTTTTCATAGTACCACAGCATAAAATCCATTTATTCAACAAAGCCCTATCACTGCAAAGGCACCGCCCCCAAATAAGTCGGTAATGCCGTAGCCTGTTGCTACGCCATACCCGACGCGACGTTCAGTCGGTTTAACCATTTATCTGCTTCCTGTTCTGGTCGGTGTTTTATAACGGCAAGCCAGTGCCTGCCTTCGCTGTTATCAACAGAATTGGAAAAGAATGGGCGTGCGGGCTGACTACACCGCGTTAGCTAACATTTGGGCTTTGATACACAGTTCAGCCGCTTTAAACGCATGTTCCTGCGTCATGGCGTGCTCGGTGCGATGCAGACAGTCGGTGATCAACTGGCCAAAGAACGGGAAACCCACCGTGCCCGCCACGCTGTAGCGAAACTCACCGTCCTGATTCACCAGGTAAACCACATCCTGCTCGTCACGCGTGAGATCGGTATACTTGCGAATTTCGATGTAACCGTCGGTTCCGAGCAGCGTCATTCGCCCGTCGCCCCAGGTCGATAAGCCTTCCGGGGTAAACCAGTCACAGCGAAAATAGCCGGTTGCGCCATTTTCCCCTGCCAGCATCGCCTCGCCGAAATCTTCAAACTGCGGATGGTACGGATGGTGAAAATTGCGCACCTGACTGGCAACCACACGGGCCTGACTATTGCCGGTGTAATAGAGAAACTGCTCGATCTGGTGGCTGCCGATATCGCACAAAATGCCGCCAAAGTAGCGACGTTGATAGAACCAGTCCGGACGGCCGGTTCCTTCGCGATGCGGGCCCGTGCCCAGCGTTTGCACCACCCGTCCAATCGCGCCCTGTTCCACCAGCTGTCCCGCGAAAACCGCGCTCTCAACGTGCAGACGCTCGCTGTAGTACACCGCATATTTGCGGCCGGTTCTGGCGCACATGGCTTTGGCATCGTCCAGCTGTTCCAGGCTGGTGAGTGGGGCTTTATCGGTGAAGTAATCTTTCCCGGCCGCCATGACTTTCAGTCCCAGCGCACAGCGTTCCGAGGGAATGGCCGCCCCTGCCACCAGCCGCACCTGTGTGTCAGCGAGAATCGTGTCCAGGGAATCCGCCACCTGAGCCTGCGGAAACTGTTGCAGGAACCTGTCGACTTTGGTCGCATCCGGGTCATAAACCCATTTCAGCGTCGCCCCGGCTTCAGTCAGGCCATTGCACATCGCATAGATATGCCCATGATCCAGCCCGGCGGCAGCGATAATAAACTCGCCTGGGTTCACAACCGGATGGGGTTTGCCTTTTGGCGCGTAGTTCATGCCATCCTTTTGATTCATGGTGTTGTCCTCACGCAAAGTTTTTGCCTAACGGGATCGCATCCTCATCCGCGAAATTTTCCACGGAGGCCTGTTTTTCATAAAAGTGCGGTGCGCTGGCAATCAGGCCACCGGTACGGTAGAAGGTGTCGTTGCTGGCAATCGGCAGCGTGACGGTGGTATGGGTTATAGCCGACTTGTAGATGGCGGTGATTAACGCCAGGGATTGCTTGCCCTGCTCACCGTCTACCAGCGGCGCACGCTGCTGCTCAATGGCCGAGAAAAAGTCATCCATCTGACCGGCATGCAGTGTCCATGTCAAGGGTGGGATCTGCGCATACAGCTGGTCCAGTTCGTTTTCCAGCGCGATGTGATGATCCTGTTCCGGAAAGCCGTTTTCCGCCGCCTGATAAGCAACGGGTTGCCAGGGCGCAGAGAGCCGCGCTTTCTCGCCCTGTAAAATGATTTTTTGATCTTCACCGTGATGCACCACCGAGGCCGTCAGCTGTGCCAGCGTGCCGTTCGGGTAACGGAAAATAGCGGCACTGAGATCTTCGACCTCCGCATTGTCATGGGCGACATTGCTCATCATGGCGACCACGTCCGTCGGTGCGCCGAGCATCCATTGCAGCGCATCGATGTGGTGCACAGCATGATTGAGCGTGCAGCCCCCACCTTCTTTTTCCCACGTCCCGCGCCACCACAGGTCGTAGTAGGCATGACCGCGCCACCACAATGAATCAACCTGGGCGTGACAAATCTTTCCTGCCAGGCCGGAATCCACGGCCGCTTTTAACCGCCAGAAGGCATCGGTAAAGCGGTTCTGCGCCACCACGGAGAGCACTTTGCCGCTGGCCTTTTGCGCCGCGATCATGGCATCGCACTCTTCAAGCGATGCCGCCATCGGTTTCTCGCACAGCACATGTTTGCCTGCCTGTAGCGCCGCTATCGTATTCTCGGCATGCACATAAGGCGGCGTGCAGACATCCACCACATCGATATCTGCGCCATCCGCCAGCATGGCGAGATGATCGCTGTACACGCGTACATCCTTCAGGCCGTAACGCTGCAATTTATCGCGGGCTTTGTCCGGGTACACATCCACTACCGCCACAATTTTGCCGCGTTCGGGAAACTGCAAAAACGCCTGAATATGTAAATTGGCAATATTACCCATACCTACTATCGCAATTTTTAACATGCCACTTCTCCGTCTTTGACCGTCGCTGTCGTCTTTGCGAGGAACATAGAAAAGCGGCTGTCGTGGGACAAACTGTTTTTGTGAGAATGTTCGCAGAGCGGCAAGGTAGTTTGTGAACAGCATGTAAAACCGCATTACTATCAAGCCACTACGGCTGCAAAAAATTGCAAAAATTGATTGGGACGGGGATCACACTATGGCGGGCAAGCTCAGGATGGACGAAATTTCGGCAAAAACCGGGTACTCTGTCAGTACCGTTTCGCGCGTACTGAGCGGCAAGGCCTATACCAGTGAAAAAGCCCGTAATGCGATTGTGCGCTGTGCACGTCAACTGGGTGTGTTGCACGACATGGTCAGCAGCCGCCTGTTAATTAACGGTCTGGTGGTCTTTGCGCCCGCCCGGACCTTTGCGCCGCGCGGCGATCACTTCTATCTGGAAGTGACGCGCGGGATTGCCGAAGCCTGTGCCAGCCATGATGTGCACATCAGTTACTGCCCACTGGAGGAACAGCGTGCCGATGTGAAACTGTTTCTGGAGAAGGCGGGCGCAAAAAGCAACGATGCGATCATCATCATCGGCACCGACGATCAGGCGATATTCAGCCTGGCTGCCTCGCTGAATAAACCCTGCGTCCTGATAAATTCCCGCGATAAAGACATGAAACTGGATGCGGTCTCCCCCGATCACCATGCGATTGGGTTCAGCGCCATGCAGCACCTGTTTGAGCAAGGGCACCGCCGGGTTTTGACCGTCACCTGTCTGCGCCGTGAAACGCTGTTTCTGCGGCTGGAGGGAATTAAAGACGCGTACCGCCATTTTCACCTGCCCTTTAGCGCGCAGAAGGACCTGATTGTGGTTGAAGCCTATTCTGAGCATGAAACCGAAGCCGCCCTGAATGGCTGGCTGGACGAACATCCGCGTGAGGAGTGGCCCGATGTGATAGTGCCGGTGGGCAAAGGGATTATTACCGGCGTTCAGACTGTGCTGGCGGCACGTTCCTTGCGTATTCCCGAAGATATCTCACTGATGACGACCGATCTGGCAAGTCAGCTGGCGGGCGCGGCCGGCAGGCCGGTGACAGGCTTTGCCGTCCCGTGTCGGGAGCTGGGCTACGAAGCCATCCAGCTTCTGCAGAACCGTCTGAACCGGCCCCATGCGCCCGTGTATAATCTGCTGTTGCAGGCAAAACTGAGCGACCACGGCACGGTCGCCAATGCCACACGCCATGCGGCGCGGGAGGAAATACGGGACGATCAGACACCGGCCTGAACAGAGGGATGCGGGTTTGCAGCGGGCAAGTCATCTGTTGCAGGCCCCGCTCAACCCTAGCATTTGTGATTAGCCGGCTGACACGGGCACAATAGGCGTGAATTCTCACCGAGCCCACAAGGCAAACTGTGCAAAACAGCCTGCCTTTCCTGCCCACATAGCTGAATACAGGCTTCCCTCTTCACCTCATCGTGCTTTGTAAACCGGTTTGCATCGTAGACCTGCCCTGCCGACGCTCTTGCCGGTTCGGCATCCTGACCTCCCCGCCGGACAGTTATCACGCCTGACCCGATCTTCTGGTTCGTTGCTGCGCATGTCAGTTGCCGTGACCGCCTCCCGTTTGCGCTATACAGGTGCCTTCACGATTTCGCCTGCAAACGTGCCAGCATACGTTGCCTGTTGACATAAATAATAGCGCAGAGCAGGAGGCTCAGCATGGCCGTGCTTATAAATACGCCCGGCCCGGTCATGGCCAGCATCACACCACCCAGTAGCGGCCCGGCAGCAATACCGAGCGTTGACAATGTTGAGGCGCCCAGGTAGGCACCTCGATGTTCTGCGGGTGCCAACTGGTCGAGTAAAATATTCAGGTTCGGCATCAGAATCGCTTCGCCTGCACTAAACAACACGGTGACAGACAGCCAAAGCCAACTATCCGCTGTTCGCAGGGAGAAAAAACACAGCTGTGAGAAAAAGAAAATCACTGCACCCAACAGAATTCGCTGAGGTAAATGCATCCTCGCCATAATGCGGACCAGAAAGGTTTGAAATACCAGCACGGTCGAGGCATTCGTGACCAGTATTAACGTCACCAGCTTTACAGCCGCGTCGCTGTTCAGTAATAGAAGGTACTGGGGCAGTACCGCTTCAAAATGAATAAAAACGATACTGCACAATGTGCTGCACAAAAGCCCGGCCACAAAAATTTTATCTCTGATAATAATTCCCATAACCTGGTGAAGTCTAACAGCGGAAACCTTGTCGGCCGGCGGCGTGTTCACCGGTTTACCCGCCGGGATAAACAGGAGCACGTAGATAAAAAAAGGGAAATAGCTCAGGCCGGTTATCAGAAATGTGCCTTTCTGAGACGTCAGGCCAAAAGCAATGCCCACCAGGGGGCCCAACACCGCAGCGACGTTGACCAGGTAGTAGCGCACTTGCAAAGCCAGTGCGCGGCGGCGACGATCGCCCAGTAAATCACTCATTAACGCACGCAAAGGCGGATCGACCCACGCAAAGCAAACGCCGATAATCATCAGGCCGGTAATAAACAGACCGACTCCCGTCGCCTGCGCCAGAAGGATATAGCCGACTGCCGAAAATCCACAGCCCATCAGCAGAATAATCCGTCGTCCTAACCTGTCCGAAATCTGGCCGCCATACATGCCCAGCCCCACGGATACCAGCGCACTACTGGTCATCGCGCAACCGATGGCAACAGGCGACATGTGGTAGTTCTGTGTCATGATCATTGCGATAAATGGCCAGGCCATAAAATAGCTGAACCGAATAATCAGGGTAAAAATGAGCAGCGCGTGAACTGTCGCCGGAAAGGTTTTTAACGTCTTAAATACACCGGGCTCTACCCTGATTTCAGCGGCTGGCTTTGTTGTCATACGTCACCTTATGATGGGTCTGTTGCACACTGAAGCGTCAGAGAAGCGCACGGCTTGTCAATTAGTAATATAAGTATTCCTCACACGATGCAATATAAAATCACGCTAACTCTTTGATTCACAGGCTTATGACGTATTCAACCCTCGCCACAGGATAATGTAATGAAAAGCCTGTTAATGATTTATAACGTCAGGCGTTAATCCTGAAACAAACACCAAGACCGCCAGGGGCGCAGGCGAGAAACAAGGCGATATTGCGCATCGTTGGAAAATTACGCCTGATTCTCACGTCAGCCTGAATGCGCAGGATGGGTTTTACCCACTCTTTAAAGTTCGCCATCCCATCAATGTAAGGCGGCCATTTTTTCTCCTAACGCAGCGGTTTTTAACTGTTTCCTTACTAAAAGGGACGCCGCGCAGAGATAGCCG
This sequence comes from Pantoea stewartii subsp. stewartii, assembly GCF_008801695.1. Classification (GTDB taxonomy): domain Bacteria; phylum Pseudomonadota; class Gammaproteobacteria; order Enterobacterales; family Enterobacteriaceae; genus Pantoea; species Pantoea stewartii. Next base: position 32,339 of record NZ_VZPF01000020.1, on the reverse strand, counting down.
TTTTTTATTCGTACATCATGCAGGCCCGGACGCTGCCTGAAATCAGACACTGTTTTGTCAGTGGTTACCCGACAAAGACCCACTCGATTGTGAATAGCAGGGATTATGTGCTCCGGGAAGAAGCCGGGATCGCCGTCGTTCAGGTGATAAGACCGGTTACACCGGATAACAGGGAACGGCTTACAGGTCGTCATACAGCGGGTCGGTTTCAGAGGAAATGGAGACAGGTCTGCCCGCACCAGGTGTTGCTGCCAGCAGAAAGCTTTAACAGGTTGCATGAAGCGAACAGCGCTACAGGCTGGCTGTTTCACCACGTGCTTGTGTTTTCAGACCGGAAATAACGGACCCTGTTTAGCATAATATGGCCCCCCTCAGGCTGGTGATAACAAGGCGCTAAGCGCGCCCCGAATACCCTTATTGCGGTAGTGCATGTGCAAAGAATTTAACCCCATCAGGCCAGGCGCCCCGATGGCCTGAAAAGGCGGCAGCGGCGTGACCGATCGTCATATTTCGGCTGCCTGCCTGGGTGATATCCGGACCGTCAGCACGTAATCTTGCCAGCGAGATACGTGACGGCCTGACAACAGCGATATGACCCGGTCTGTGCTGATCGGGGCTTTCATAGGCGACCACCACCAGCATGCCTTTATTCGCCAGCTGCTGAGCGTGCCACGCATCGCTGACCCTGATCCAGCCTGACTGACGCCCTTCACTACTGTCAAACCAGCGCGTTTGTGCGCTCGCCAGGAAAATCTGGCTGTGCTGAGGCGGCCTGAGCATATAGACGCCCAGGCGTGCGCCTACCGCCGCCGCAAACGCGCTGCAGTGCGTATGATTACCGGGACCAGAATAGGTATCCGGTCTGTCCGGCTTGCCCGTTTCCCAGTTGACGTGATGATGATTCAGCCATAAATGCTCCACGTCAGCATGGTCAAGCACGGCAAGAATCTTTTGCGCGTTGGGCGTGAGCGCGCCGCAACAGGGCGCATCCTGCGGCGGCACGGACTGGACGTTGCCAGCCGGAACCGGGCTGGCGACAGCCGACAGGGCCGGGAAGAGAAAAGCCGCACTCGCAAAGACGGCCAACGCATATCTGCTCAGTGATGGTTTCATAGTGACCTGACTGTATAGAATTAAGGTTCGTCATTGAAAGGGCTTCTTCAGTAAGCGCGCACGCCCCTTCTTCCGCCATTCCGTGCGGTGAAGCGCCGGAACCCATCGCGCCTGCCTGCACCTTTATTTTACGCCTCTGCCACATCTTCAGGGTTGGGTTTCTGCATGACGAATTGAGCTCTGCCTCCCGGGTTTCCCGCCTGAAGCGGCGAACAGCCTGCATGTTTCTGTCATCGCACACCCGGTCGTGGCGTGCCTCGGTGACGTGACACGTCAGGCGGATTTCAATTTACTCCGGCAGGGATTTTTTGCAAGGTTCACGTTCTGTAAGAACCGCAAGGTCACCACGGAGAATCTGTGGTGACCCCTGCCCGTTCAGAGCCTGCGCCCGTTTTCAGCAGCACAGGCGTTTGTGTTGATTTTCAAAAACTCTGCCAGTTGGTCTCCGCTGCAGCGGAAACAATATTGCTGACAGGGCGCATCATGGCGGGCGGAGCTATCGCGCTTTTCACTTCCTTAAGCGCGTCAGGTCCTGCACGCTGGATAACAAACGTGGCAACCAGGCGGTTTAATGCTGAGGCCTGTTCCATTAAAGAACGCGACGCAGAGGATGCTTCTTCCACCAGGGCCGCATTTTGCTGCGTCACATCATCCATTTGATTGACGGCCAGATGGACCTGGCTAATTCCCTGAGACTGTTCCTGGGCGGCGACAGAGATTTCATCGACCAAATCGGTAACCTGCCGGACGGCATCGTTCATTTTGTGCATATTTGTACCCACCCCTTCAGCCTGTACCGCACCGGCTTCCACAAAGCCCATTGACGATTCAATCAGCGCTTTAATCTCGCGGGCTGATGACGACGAACGCTGCGCCAGGTTGCGCACCTCGCCAGCCACGACCGGAAAACCACGGCCCTGCTCGCCTGCCCGTGCGGCTTCGACCGCCGCATTCAGGGCAAGGATATTGGTCTGAAAGGCAATCCCCTCAATGAGAGAAATAATGTCGGTAATTTTGGCCGAGCTTTCGCGTATATCGCCCATCGTCGTCAGCATTGTTTTCACCCGATCTGCGCTGTCTTCTGAAATCTCACGCGCATTTTTCGCTAACTGGCTGGCCAGTCGGGTATTTTCTGCCGTCTGACGCACCGTTTCACTCAGCTCTGACATACTGGCAGCCGTTTGCTCAAGTGATGCCGCCTGCTCTTCAGTCCTTGCCGATAAATCCTCGTTACCCGCTGACATTTGCGATGACGCTGTACTGACAGACTGCGCGGCACTTTCCACAGCGTTCAGTGACAGCGACACAGTCTGAATCAGATGGTTAAACGCTTTTGCCGTCAGGCCGATTTCATCAGAGCGTGTGTCATCTGCTTTGAGAGTGAGATCGAGGTTTTCGCTGGCCTGCTCCATCGTCAGGCGCATGGCATTCAGCTGGCGGCGAATGGCTAAAATTGTCTTAACGGTAAAGAACCCCAGCAGCAAAATAGCGGCGGCTGAGCCGGTGATCAGGGTTAACAGCGTATGATGATAGGTTCTGTCGTTTTCTCTGCTGAGCGCATTGGCGAGATTGGTATTGAGCTGAAGTTGCTGCTGATAATTCGCAATGAGCTGTCGGGCTTCGGCGCCAATCCCTGTTGTCCCCTGCAACATTCCCAGAGACACAGCATCATTCTGAGCACGTGAGGCGGCCAGAAAGGCCGGCAGGTCGCGTTCTATTTTATTAATCATAGTAAACGCCTTTTCCGTCATTTGCCTGTCTTGCTCGTTGGACGTGTCCTCTGCAAGGTAGTGCTGATTAAGCGCACGAATATGTTTGATTGTGTCGTTGACTTCTTTTTCGATGACAGCCTGCCTGGCCAGGTCAGTCACGCTCTGATGATGATAAAGGGCGATGATGACGTCTAATAATCAATTGTGGCCGCCTGGTCGCTTTGCATCGCCTTCTGGCCTGCCATGGTGATCAGGTTCAGCGCCTGGTCATCTTTAGCGAGCAGGTTCTCCAGGGCATTTTTCCCTTCGGCTGATACATTCTGCGACATGCTGCTCACCAGTTTTTCGCGTTTCGCCAGGTAGTTCGCTTTCTGGTTCTGCACCCGCTCCCACTCGGTTTGCTTCTCTTTTGCATCGCTCAGTAAGGCAATATTTCTTACCGCAACGGACATATCCCGGGCAGCACTGCGCATATCCTGGATCAGATTGTACCGATACATTTTATTGTTGACGGCATTATCCATGTCGTCCCGTGCCTGCCAGAGTGCGTGGAGCGCAATGCCTGTGCAGAGCACAAAAAAGCAGGATGAGCAGGCAGAAGCCTGCAGCGAGACGTGTGGCAATTTTCATGGTGTTTTCCCCGATAATGTTGCTACTGCTGTGTGTAGTCCGGTTTTGCTGAATACATTTGCCGGAAAGATCTCTGCAAATGAAAATTTGTGTTTCCTTCACCTGTCAGTAACGGCTGGCAGGGAAATCTATATAGATGACAAAATGGAATTCGGGTGGGACAGAGGGGACAGAAAGCAAAGCCAATACGGCAAAGTCGCGCATAGCGCGGCTGGGAGGGCGAAAACTTATTTTACAGAATATTGTTAGTAAACATGTCACGATAAAACGCGGCGTATCAAACATCTCCCGTCACAGGGGGATCATGCTGTTCGAATGCGATCTCCAGCTTCTGTGAACAGCAGTGTGTTGCGTTGACGGCAACGCCCGCAGGCCAGGCGTAACCTCATGAATTCTGTACGGGCGGAGGCGTTTCTGTGCCCGGTTTGCGATGAACATCGACACGGTCAGGATGATTCATCGGGTGCCTTTCGGAAATGCCTGTGACGCGATGTTGTCCGTTGTTGAGACGGGGAAGATGCCGTAAACCGCTTTTCCATTCCCCCGTTAACCCGTCTTACCTGCCGCCAGAAAGCATGGCAACAGCTATTCTGCCGGGGAGACTGAATGGACGGGTGTGCCCCGGCGATCCCAGCGGCGGGCCATCCACCACAGCAGTGCCGTGATGCACCAGCCAATACACCACGACACATCGTTACCGGCAAACAGCCAGGTGAGTGAACCATGGTGAAGTGGATTGTCGATAAACGGCAGTTGTACCAGCACACCCAGGACATAAACGGTAATCCCCACCCTGTTCCAGCGGCCATAACGTCCGTCTGGCTGTGACAGCGCAGGAATATCCACTTTGCCCTGGGTGATCACATAAAAATCGATCAGGCTAATCGCGCTCCATGGCACGAAAAACGCCAGTAAAAACAGCAGAAAATGGGTGAACGTTTTCAGAAAAGCAGGTTCACTCAGCAATGCAATCACACAGGCCACACTGACCATCAGGACCACAAACAGAATGCGTGCACCCCGACCCATTGCGGATTGCTGGCGGAAACCCGAGACAATAGTGGTCAGTGCCATAAAACTGCCGTAAGCGTTCAGGGTGGTGAACGTGATTTTGCCGAAGCAGATAGCGAAATAGATCACCATCGCCATCGTGGGCGTACTGCCCAGGCTGACAATATAGCCAACCTCATTGCCCGCAAACGCCTTTCCGGCCAGCGCCGCGACAATCACACCCAGCGTCATGGACGCCTGCGTCCCCGTTACGGTGCCGAAAAACACTGACCAGAACAACGTTTTCGCGGAGACATTCGCAGGCAAATAGCGCGAATAGTCGGAGACATAAGGGCAAAATGCGATCTGCCATGAGGAGGAGAGCGACACCGCCAACAGGAAATGAGCCAGCGTGAAGTGCTGATTCTGCCAGACAGGCGTTAAGTCATGCGTTATCACCAATGTGATAAACAGATAAGCAAAAGCCAGTACACCAACAAGGCTGGCCAGTTTGCCAAGCTGATGGATCACCCGGTAACCCAGCACCGCAATGACGATGATTAGCGCGCTAAACAGGATCATGCCCGTCGCATTGCTGACATGCACCAGCTTAGCCAGCGCCTGGCCGGCCAGCACGGTACCGCTGGCCGAAAAACCGACGTACATCATGCATACCAGCAGCAGCGGAATGACTGCCCCATAGACGCCGAACTGCATGCGGCTGGTGATCATTTGCGGTAAACCCAGGCGCGGCCCCTGAACCGCATGTAATGACATGATACCTGCGCCCAGGATCTGTCCGACCAGTAATCCCACCAGTGACCAGACCACATCGCCCCCCAACACCACCGCCAGCGCACCCGTAACTATGGCGGTGATTTGCAGATTTCCGCCAAACCACAGTGTGAACTGGCTAAAAGGATGACCATGTCGCTCCCGCAGTGGGATGTAATCAATGGAACGGCTTTCAGAGAGGCGCGGTTTCTCAACGCCTGAATAACCTGCTGCAGATGTTTCGGCTGGCATCATTTCCTCACTGGGCAGTGTATGGGGTGCGTTGCTGTTTACGTCCGGCGGACGCCAACGCAGGGTGACAGTACATGTATAGACAGGCAAGGATAGTGTCATGCTCACGCTGAAGTGACAAGGCCATGCGTCATTGGAAAATGTGATGAGGCCTGTTCGGCAAAATGTGCGCACGAAAAAGCAAAACTGCTTATTTCTGATACGATTTAAACGTAGCCGTAAAAAGTAATGTCCTTTTTGCTACGAACGCAAACACAGCAAATTTAACCTACATAATGAGACAATAATGAAAATATCCACACGCCTTATTGCAGGTTTTGGCCTGCTTATTCTTTTGTTCATCCTGTGCACCGGGATCGCCCATCAGGCCCTGCATCATGCCCGTGAAGGCATGGACGATACCGTCAACATCAAGATGAAAAAGTATCAGTTAGCGCAATCCATGTACGGTGAAGTCAGAGATATGGGCATTGCCGTCAGGAATATCGCGCTGCTCAGCGACACCCAGGCGATGCAGCCTGAAGTCACGCGGATTCAGAAACAGAAAGCGCTCTTTATTGCTAACCGTCAGGCGCTCGGCGCTATCCTGGCAACCGACTCTACGCCGGCGGGTCGTGAGGCTTTCAAAAGAATTACCGACAGCGAAGGACCAACGTTTGCCGCCCGGGATCAGGCAACCAGGCTCGGGCTGGCCAATCTTGATAAAGAAACCACGGACTATCTGTTAAAGGACTTGCGTCCTGTTCAGACTAAGTTACTGAATGCTCTGCGCGATATGACAGAGATTCAGGAGAAAAACAGCCAGGCTGCTGTGCAACAAAACAGCCATTCTACTGCCCGCGCCTCGCTGATTCTGATGCTACTGGCCACCGCTTCCGTGATTGTCGCGGTCGGTGCCTGTGCGGTCACTATCAGCGTGCTGATGCGCCAGCTGGGCGGTGAACCGGCACAGGCGCAGGCGCTGGCCGCCTCCATCGCAGCCGGCGATCTGACCGCCACCGAGTCACTGCGCCGCAAGGACACCACCAGCCTGCTGGCCTCCCTTGACGTCATGCAAGCCAGGCTCCGTGCGCTGGTTTCCCAGATTAAAGAGGCTTCGGCCTCCGTTGCGCTGGCTGCCGATGAAATCGCGCAGGGCAATACCGAACTGTCCTCACGTACCGAACAGCAGGCGGCGGCTTTGCAGGAGACGGCTGCCAGCATGGAGCAGCTGACGGCCACGGTGAAAAGCAATACGGCCGGTGCACAGCAGACGGCCGATTCGGCACGTGAAACCGCACAGCTTGCCCGCACGGGCGAATCTGACGTGCAGCGCATGACGCGCACCATGCATGACATTTCGGTCAGCGCCACTAAAGTGCGCGACATCACCGCCGTGATCGAAAGCATTGCCTTTCAGACCAATATCCTGGCCCTGAACGCGGCTGTTGAGGCGGCCCGTGCCGGCGAGGAAGGACGCGGTTTCGCCATGGTCGCGGGCGAAGTGCGCACGCTGGCCCAGCGCAGCGCTACGGCAGCACGTGACATTAAAACGCTGATAGAACAGGCCGTTGAACAGGTGGAAAGCGGCGTGACGGTTGCCTCCTCAACCGGTCAGAGCATCCTGAAAATCGTTGGAATGGTCGGCGAACTGGCTGACGCCATGGATAATATCTCTCTGGCCTCCTCCGAGCAGATGCAGGGCATTTCGCAGGTCAGTATCGCGGTGAGCCAGATGGATGGCGTGACGCAGAACAATGCCGCCCTGGTTGAAGAATCGTCTTCGGCGTCACGCTCACTGTCAGAACAGGCGCATGCGCTGCGCGGCATGGTCGCGGCATTCCAGGTGTAAAAAAGGCGGCAACCGCCGCCAGAGAGCAATAAATTCGGCACAAACCGCCAGGAACAGGTGGGCGAATTTTGTGCCGTCATTAATAATCTGATTGTCATGGTTTTTTCAGAGGTGTCGGTGACCTGAAGCACCTGGGTTTGCTGATCCCAGAGTTTGGTTTCACTGAGCACTTTCTCGAAATGCTGGCGCAGCGGCTCAAGCGGCAGGGAGTAATCCACATACAGAAACACCGAGCCCAGGATTTGCGCGTTGTTGCGCGTCCAGTTCTGGAAGGCGTTTTCCGTGAAATAGGTAATCGGCAGCACCAGCCGACGGAGATCCCAGATACGCACGACCACATACGTCAGATTGATCTCCTCTATCCAGCCCCACTCTTTTTCCACCACAACAGCGTCATCAATTTTGATCGGCTGGGTAAAGGCAATCTGAATACCGGCAAACAGGTTAACCAGCGACTTTTGCAGCGCAAAACCGATGATGATGCCTGCGACGCCCGCACCGGCCAGGATGGTCGTGCCGAATTTACGCACGCCGGGAAAGCTGAGCAAGATCATCGACAGACTCAGCGAGACCAGGATCACGATGGCCACTTTTTTCACATAAATTAACTGCGTGCGAATATTACGGGCACGCAGATTGTTCGACAGATTGATATCGTAGCGAATGAAAAGCATATCCTGCGCCACATTGGTCAACCGAATCAAAATGGAACAAATCGATAAAATGATAAAGATATTGGCGGTGGAGGTGATAAACGCCACGGTTTCAGGACGCAGATCGATGTAGTTAATGCCGATATTGATCAACACCAAGGGGATAAACAGAAACAGCGAACCGCGCAGGTGCTTTTCCAGTGATTTGAACAGTTTTCGGTCCCGGTTCTGCCAGAAGCGGATGAACCTGAGAAAAATAAACCGGGCCAGAAAGCCCACGATAAATGAAAGCGTGACGAGCAATACAGCAGGTATCCATGTTGGCGCACCCGATAACTCCCCAATAAGTAATGTGTAATGGCATCATTTCCCCTTATAGTCCGTCAGCAACCTGAGTTGTCGGATAAGTCACTAAAATCAGTAACCGTTGTGTTCCCGGTTATCTACGAATGAAGTCATTGCGCACATTAGTTTATGAAATTTTTTAACAATTGACTGACCTGTCGGTAAAAAAGCCCTGCCAGCATGCATATGGCCCGAGACAGCCGAATGCAATTAACTGTTATTTATAGCATTTTTATTCTTTCGCGAAGCAGCGGACGCCGTTCTGTGTGGGGATGTTTATGTCAGCGCAAGCCCTGACAGCCGACGGCCAGGCAGGCATACGCGACTGCCGCCGTTGACAGTACCGCGCCAGGATGCGCGGTGCGGCTGGCAAAACGGGAGAAGAAATCTGTCCCGCTGTGCCGTCGGTGTTGCGGAAAAGGCGCCGGTGGGCGGTATCGCCGAGAGGTCGCCCCCCTGCCTGACGAATGGCGCAGGCAACCCTTTAGTATGCCGGAAGAGATGGGTCTTAAAGAGAGCGAGTCCAGCCTTAGAGTCCTAGGCTGGCGAGCAAATCGTCCACGTCATCCTGCGAGGCTGACGGGCTCTCTGATGGCTGTGCAGCAGCCGGTGGACTGGCCACTTTGGCCACAGGCTGTGCGGGCACGTTATCCCTCAGCACCTGAACCAGGTGGACTTCCAGCTCATTCAGCATTTTCGTCATGCGCTGGATAATCTGGCCCGTCAGGTCCTGGAAACCCTGAGCCATCATCACCGCCTGAAGTTGCTGACGGGTGAAACCGGTTAACTGCGGCACTGTGCCAAGCCATGTGCGCGTTTCTTCCGCCAGCGCCCGTGCCGCGCCCTCGTTTTCCGGTGTGATAGCCGTGCTGTTCCAGCGCGCCAGCAGACTTTCCGCCGTATCCTGTAGCGTTGTCTGCGCAGGCAGTGTCAGCTCCACGCAGCCCAGTACCTCACTGGCCGCATTTTCGGTCATGGTCACCACATAGCCCAGACGCGCGCGGGCATCCGGGATCCCGCCCGCGACCTCTGACAGGGTTTGATCGTAGCCCAGTTCACGTAGGCTGTTACGTAAATTACGCAGCATAAAACCTGCACGAATGATCAGTGTGCGCGTATCATCCGCAGATAAAGACAGTTTAAGTTCAGACATCGAAACGCCCTCCGTTCAGAGGTGTGATTAGATTATCGGCAGGCGCGGCCTGAAAATTAATTGCTGTGGTCATTATCTTTATGGCGCAGCGGATAAAGGACGTTGTGAGGCGGATTTACAGCGGAGACTAAGGCGCTTGTTGCACGGCCTGCCGGTTAAAACAGGCCGTACTGCTCACTATTTTTTCAGTAAGCGTGGCAGTTGATTATCCAGCTCCAGCAGGCAGGCATCCATCATCTTTTGCGTCACCTGCGTGACTTTGGCGTAATGGTTGGCCGTCCAGTCATTCAGCGGTGCGGTGACATGCGCGGGTTCACATTCCGCAACCACATAAGGACTCAGGATCGTGCCGCCTTCCGGACGTTTATAAAACAGGACCCGATACGTTAAATCGTAGTTATTGTTGCCGGACGACATATCGGTGTACACCAGCGACCATTTTGAGGCAGCAATGAACAAGGGTTGTGTGTAAGCATAACCCCCGCCATTTTTATTCAGCCATTGCTGGATTTTGACGTCGGCTTTGGGCGTGAAATACGCGGCGGTGGGTTCCGGCATGCTGTCAATATCACTGCCCTTGTAGTTATTCTTATCAAATGAACCCGTGCTGATGCCGCCCCCCAGCACGGCACTCAGTACCGCTATTCCCATTCCTGTCCCGGCTCGGGCCGGCGTGACCTGGCGCAGTTTAACATCCGCGTAGGTATTATTATTCATATCGGTAGGTGCGAAAATCGTGTTGACGGTTAGTGAACTGCCGTTCTCCGCCTTGATCAAATGCGTATTTTTATTCTCCGCACATCCCGTCAGAAAGAGTAAAGCCAGCGTGCCCGTAACGATAATTTTGTTCATCATGAATGCCATTCCCTTTATTCAGTCGCCCTAAATCGTTATTTTTTATGCAGTTATAATGATCACACTGCATTTATCTATAACGGGTATTCATGAAAAACCTTTAGGTATTTTTTATTAACCTTTTTTGACGCCCCGTAACCGGCTGTGTCGCTGCCAGCGCCAGGGAAAGACGGAAAGATAATGCAGCCTGTTGTGGCGCGGGCCCGGTTATCTGGCAGGATGCGCCTGGTCTGTCGCGCCCTGTCGTGATGTCTGTTCCCGCCTGCAACAAGGCGGTGAACAGCGTGTCACGCCCGGAGCTTACTGGCGCGGTGCCCGCAACCGTGCTGATCTGGTCAGATCCCCGCAGTGAACTGATGACGTTCGGCCTGCCGGTAAGCACGCCAGCGATCACCGCGCTGGCTATTAGCCGTTAGCCGCTGTGACCGGCATTAACTAACGCAGCGTGCGCGGGCTTGTCCTGCGCCTGGCGTGATTCGCCTACGGGCGGAAAATGGGTTACTATCCGCGCCCGCTTCCCTTTGAGGCTGCCTGATGTCTGCCCTGTTCGACGATTTTATTGCGCCGCCCTGCCATGAGGCGATCGCGATCCTCTATGAGGACGCGCACCTGCTGCTGATTAACAAACCCAGCGGGCTGCTGAGCCTGTCCGGCAGGCACCCGAAAAATCAGGACTCGGTCCATTTCCGGCTGGCAGCGCGCTTTCCCGGTTGTACCCTAGTTCACCGGCTGGATTTCGGCACCTCCGGGCTGATGGTCATTGCCCGTAATAAGGCGATCAATGCCGCCCTGTGCGCGCAGTTCAGTCAGCGAAGCGTCAGCAAAGTTTACACCGCGCTACTTTGCGGCCACGTTGAACACGATGAGGGAAGAGTGGATGCGCCGATTGCGAAGCAGTTTCCGTTGATGGCGATTTGCGCACGCACCGGCAAACCAGCGCGCTCGCGCTATCAGGTGTTGGCGCGTTTTACGTATGTCCCAGATGACGGGCCGTCTCTGCCGGTCACGCGAGTGCAATTACGTCCTGAAACCGGTCGCACTCACCAGCTGCGTATTCACTGTCAGTACCTGGGGCACCCTATTTTAGGCTGTGAGTGGTATGGCGGTCTGCCGCCGCACAGCGCACGGGCACCCAGACTGATGCTGCATGCCAGCGAGCTGCATTTTACCCATCCTGTCAGCGGAGACGCGATTCAGGCCCGTCATGACAGTCCGTTTTAGGGGTAAAACGCCACGCGGTTATTCTGCGCCCCCGCGACCAGGCGGAGGCGCTCTGAAGCGGCTGATGTCGCGTGGATTACCACATCAAATCGTCTGGCACTTTGAAATCGGCATAAGGATCGTCCTCTTCCTGCGCGTCCTGACTGAGTGCGCTGTTTAAGACAATGCTGTCGGGATCGCGCTGCGCGATCTTATCCGCGACGCTGGCCGGAATAATCGCGTAGTGCGGCTCGTCGCTGTTTTCTGCCATCAGACGGGCAATGGCCAGGCGACCGTTAATCAGTTGGGTCTGCACAGGTTTATCGACCATGATTTTTTTAATCAGGTTGTTATCCGTGAAGTTAAAACCGATCTCACCTTTTGCCACGACGATTCTGTTCATTTCAATTAACTGCTTCACCTGCGCTTTATACTCTTTCGCCAGCACCGCTTGTTTACGCTTTTCGCTGAGCTGCCTGTCCCGCTCGATCTGCGCTTTTTTTTTGTTTTCTTCTACGGCTTCTCGCGCTTCGCGCGCCTGCACGCGTGATTTTTTCGCGGTTCTCTGGACCTTGTCCATTTTTTTACTGGTTACCAGTCCCGCTTTTAATAACTGCTCCTGAAGAGTGAGTTTTGTCATTGTCGTCTCTGCATCGGTGAAATTAGAGTTTAGAAGTGAGCCTGAGGCGTTACCGCCCCGCCTTTTTGCGTCGGCAGACAGGCGGAAAGCGCGAGGTCAGGTGCGGATCTGCGGCGCGTGGCAGGCGGTACATCGTCATAACCGCGCTGCCGGATGGGCTGCTGGCGGCGCATGACCTCGCTCCATGAACATCGCCTTATCGGCCAGACCGTCGTCCCAGCGGGCCAGCGGCTTTATCGGGCATCAGACTTTGAACATTTTGACGGTAGCGTCAATATCAATCTCATCTTCCGTGAAGATTAAGATTGCGCCCTGAAAGGTCGTGATTGCCAGTTTTTTCAGGGTGCGCATCGCTTTCGTCTTTTGCGCTGATTTGGGTCGGATATTATTCATCAGTATTCCCACCGACAGCACCGTGTTTTCTTTATCAATCCCTGCATCTGCCGGAACGTCTTCACTGAAAACAACGTAAGATTTAATCGCGGTAAGTTTGATGCGCTCACCCGCAATATAAATGTATTTACTCTCTGGCAGGACTTTCACCGCAAACGCTGACAGCCCTTTATTATTCGTCGTAGGTTCGAACGTGACCGAGGCATCTTTTTTAATCAGGTCAGGATTGGCAACTTTGATGACATGAAAATAACGGTTATCGCCGTTTTCATCTTTAATAAAACCAAAGCCTTTATCCTGAAACCAAGTAGTAATTGTACCGTTCATCGCCATTGTCGCCTGTTTAATCGTTTATCACCTTAATTTTTGCAGCGCGCAGTGTAAAACACAATGCCCGTACGCACTAATTTTTTGGGCATCATTACGTCCGGTCCCGCCGTTTCAGCCTGCCCCGTCAGTGAGGATCTTCCCCACCACCCGGCCCGATGCCGTAAAGCGGCCGCAATTGAGCAAAAACCCCTTCTTTGTCGCGGTAATAAGAAATTATGTGTTTGCGTCGCGCGATATACTTCTTTCATCCACATGAAAGAGGTTAAGCAAATGATTTTCAGGCCAAAATTTATCAGCTTTGATTGCTATGGCACGCTAATCAATTTCGAAATGGGCCCAACGGCAAAGGGCATTTATGCCGATCGGGTCAGCGAAGCGCACATGGCGACTTTCCTGGCGCATTTTCGTTTCTACCGGCTTGATGAGGTGCTGGGTGCCTGGAAACCATTTTACCAGGTGATTGAAAATGCGCTTCAGCGCGCCTGTCATGCCCATGGCGTCGTCTATCAGGAAAGCGATGCGCAGACGTTTTATGCTGCCGTGGCCAGCTGGCAACCTCATCCGCATGTGGTTGAGACGCTGACGACGATAGCACAGCATATTCCGTTAGTGATTTTATCCAATTCCATGATCGACCTGATCCCGCACAGCGTTACCCGTCTCGGCGCGCCCTTTCATGCGGTGTACACCGCCGAAGAAGCCCAGGCCTACAAGCCGCGTGCCCGGATCTTTGAGTATATGTTCGACCAACTGGGCTGCGGCCCCGAACAGATGATGCACTGTTCATCCAGTTTTCGTTATGACCTGATGACAGCGTGCGATCTGGGCTTTATGGCCAGGGCGTTTATCGATCGCGGTCATGAGCCGGCCATTGACGGTTACGGTGTGAACCGCCTGACCGACTTCCGCCAGCTTCCCGGCCTGCTGGGCCTGTGATCTCCTCAACGGCAGGGAAACATCATGTCTGAAACTGAGACACATCAGGCTGTCGCCCTGAATACCGCCGCGCCTGCGCTGTCGTTATCTGCCGTACAGGCGTTAGTGGCAGAGCGGTACGGTATGACGGATACCGTTGTGCAGCCACTGGCAAGCGAACGCGACCAGAACTGCTGCATTGAAACCCCGACCGGTACGCGTTTTGTCCTGAAAATCAGTAATCCCGGCGAAGCGAAGGCGATTGTCGATTTCCAGATCGCCGCGCTTGAGCATATCGCCGAGGTGGCACCGGATCTGCCCACACCGCGCGTCGTGCGCACATCAGCGGGTAAGGAATGTGACATTGTCACGTTACCAGCAGGGAGCACCACGCTGGTTCGTATGCTGAGTTGGCTGGAGGGCTCTCAGGTCAGGGATACCCAACCTACCCCCGCACAGCGTCGGGCCATGGCGTGCTGTCTGGGCCGGCTGGATTTGGCGTTGCAGGGTTTTTCACATCCGGCCGCCCGCCACGATCTGCTGTGGAATGTTTCCGCCGCGCATCGCCTGATGGACAAACTGGAGGCAGTCATCGATCCGGCACGGCGTCGCCTCGCAGAAAAATTTATGATGCGCTTCACCACCCAGGTATTGCCGCGTCTTGGCTCGCTGCGGGCGCAGGTGATCCATAACGATTATCACCTGTATAACGTGCTGGTTGCGCCAGACGCACAGGATCGTCTCACCGGCATCATTGACTTTGGCGACATGATCTATGCACCGCTGGTAGGGGAAGTGGCCACTGCCGCGGCCTTTCAGATGACCGGCTGTGACGATCCCTTCGCAGGGGCTGCGCAGTTCGTCGGTGCCTACCACAAAACCCTGCCGCTCACCGATCTGGAACAGGCTCTTGTCACCGACCTGATGGCGACGCGTCATCTGATTACAGTCCTGATTACCGAATGGCGCGCGGCCCGCTATCCACATAACCGCGCTTACATCATGCGTCACAATCCTGCCGCCTGGGAGGCGCTGTCGATGCTGGCAGACCTGTCCCGCGACACGGCACGTGATCGCCTGCTGGCCGAACTCTGATACGGGAGACTTCCATGAAAAGCACCACCGACCTGAATATGGTTAATGCCTATATCCCCGGGCAGGCCGATGTTGACCCGGTGACCGCGGCGATGATTGACCGCCGCGATGCGTTGCTGGGCCCGGCCTATCGCCTGATGTATGAACATCCTCTGCACATCGTGCGCGGTGAGGGTGCCTGGCTGTTCGATCCCGAAGGGCGCCGCTATCTGGATGTGTATAACAACGTGACCTCGCTGGGGCACTGCCATCCGGCGGTGACGGACGCCATCTGCAATCAGGTCAAAACGCTGGCCACCAACACGCGCTATTTGCATGACACGATTCTGATCCTGGCTGAGCGCCTGCTGGCGACGGTACCTGAAACCCACCTGGCTCACCTGATGCTGACCTGCACGGGCAGTGAAGCCAACGATCTGGCCTTTCGTATTGCCAAAATCCGGACCGGTGGCACCGGAATTATTGTGACCGAAACCGCTTATCATGGCATTACGGATGCCGTCTCACAGTTCTCACCCTCGCTGGGTAAAAGCGTCGATCTGGGGCCGCATGTTCGGCTAGTCCCTGCCCCGCGCGCCTATCACGCCGACGGTGTCGATCTGAGCGAACGTTTTACCCAGGATGTGGAAACGGCCATTGCCGATCTGCAACGTCACGGCATTCAGCCTGCCGCGTTGATCGTGGATTCACTCTTTACCAGCGACGGGATCCTGCCCGGACCGACCGGCTTCCTGCACGGCGCGGTGAACGCCATCCGGCAGGCTGGCGGCCTGTTTATCGCCGATGAAGTCCAGCCCGGCTTTGGCCGCACGGGCGAAAACATGTGGGGTTTTCAACGTCACGGACTCAGACCGGATATCGTGACGCTGGGCAAACCCATGGGCAACGGTCAGCCTGTTGCCGGTTTACTGGCCACAGCCGACGTGCTGGCGGAGTTTGGGCAGCGCTCCCGCTACTTCAATACCTTTGCCGGTAATACTGTTTCCTGCGCGGCGGCCCTGGCGGTGCTGGATACCATTGAGCGAGAGGGACTGATTGCGCATGCGCGTGAAACCGGGAACAGGCTGCTGGAAGGCATTCGCGGCCTGAGCCACCGGCACGAAGCCATCGGCGATGTCCGGGGGGCGGGCCTGTTTGTGGGCGTGGAACTGGTTTCTGATCGGCAGAGCCGCGCAGCCGACCGCTGGCTGACCAGTCAGGTGGTGAACCGGATGCGGCAAAAAGGCGTATTGTTGAGTGCCTGCGCCATGGGCCATAACGTATTGAAGATCCGTCCTCCTCTGGTGTTGACGGCCGAACAGGCGGAAATAATAATCGACGTGCTCGACCAGGGGTTGACGGACGCCACCGCAGCACGCATGGGCCATTCAACCTGAGAGAATACGCCATCTATGTCACATGCCAGGCTCCCTGACCGCACCGATATCCGGATACTTGAGCATCTGCAACGCGAGGGGCGCTGTTCGATTGTCGAACTGGCTGAGGCAATAAACCTCAGCCCCAGTCCCTGTCTGGCGCGAACCCGCCGTCTGGAGCAGAGCGGCATTATCGCCGGTTATGCCGCCCGGATTTCACTGAATAAACTGGGCTGCAATCTGGTGGTGTTCTCCGAGATCACCTTGGCGAGTCATTACCCTTCTGATTTCCTGCGGTTTGAAACCGGTGCCCGTCAGTATCGGGAGATTGTCGAGTGCTACAACATCAGCGGCGGCTATGATTATCTGTTGAAAATCATCGCCCCCAACCTTTACCGGTTTCAGGATTTAATGGCGCGGCTGCTGGACGACGAAATCGGCATTGCCAAATTCGCCAGCCGCGTGGTGCTTATACTTGGCCTTCTTTCTTATTGATTCGTTATGACAAAAATGACTGCGCACGATTACCTGTTAAAATTTCGCAAAGTGAATAACCTTGAAAGTCTTGAAAAGACTGTATGACCATCTGAATTATTCGCTATCGGACGACAAAGACATTATCAATATGTACAGGGCAGCCGACCATCGTCGTGCCGAACTCGCATCGGGTGGCCGCTTGTTCGACCTGGGCTGCGTACCAAAGTCAGTCTGGCGCTACGTGGTGTAATCCCGCGCATCTCCCCTGTTCCCGCCCTCCTGTTTTCACTGTTGGTTTGCGTCTGTCTTAACATGCTATTCTGACCCGCTGACGACGTTGAAACAGGATGAACCGCAAATGACGACCCCGATGACAGCCCCACGTATTGGCGGCTGGCTTTTACTGCCACTGGCATGGTTGCTGATGACGCTGCTGACCACCGCGCTGGTGATGGCCATGTATCTGACGCCACTGTTTGATGCGCAATGGCGCGAAACCTTGTTTAACCACCGTTCGCTGGTGACGGGCTATTGGGCCATTTCATTATTGACCGCCACCGCATTGTGGGCTTACAGCATGTGGGTTGTGTGGATGTTCTTTAAACGTTCGCTCCGTCTGCCGCGTCACTATATCGTGTGGTTGCTGATCACCGTTTTGCTGGCGCTGAAAACCTTTGCCTGTACGCCGGTGTCTGATGCACGCGCGTTGCAGACTCTGCTACTCTCACTGGCTGCCGCCGCCGTTTTTGTTCCCTATTTCAAACGTTCCGCGCGGGTAAAAGCGACATTTACTCAGCGATAACGCTGCTGTTTTCGTCAAGAGTTTAATTCTGAGTGCGGTTGGCGGCTGGCAATAATGCGATGGAGTTGTGATGCAGCGCTTTATCAATGATAATAAGCCGCTTTCTGGTATTCAGGCGAAAAAATGACCGATTATCTTCTCCTTTTTGTTGGCACAGTGCTGGTGAACAACTTCGTGTTGGTGAAGTTTCTCGGCCTTTGCCCGTTTATGGGCGTTTCCAAAAAGCTGGAAACGGCCATTGGCATGGGCCTCGCCACCACGTTTGTGATTACGCTGGCCTCCATTTGCGCGTGGCTGGTGAATCACCTCATTCTGGTTCCGCTGGACTTAGTGTATCTGCGGACCATGGCTTATATCCTGGTGATCGCGGTTGTCGTTCAGTTCACCGAAATGGTGGTGCGCAAAACCAGCCCATCGCTGTATCGCCTGCTGGGTATTTTCCTGCCGTTGATCACGACAAACTGTGCGGTACTGGGCGTCCCCCTGTTGAGCGTTAACCTCAATCACACCTTTCTTAAGGCGGCGCTGTATGGATTCAGCGCCTCGCTGGGCTTCTCGCTGGTGATGGTGTTATTTGCCGGGATGCGTGAGCGTCTGGTGCTGGCGAATGTCCCGGCCCCCTTCAAAGGGAATTCTATTGCGTTGATCACCGCGGGGCTGATGGCACTGGCCTTTATGGGCTTTACAGGTCTGGTGAAATTCTGATGAGTGCAATTTGGATAGCGGTGGCGGTACTGAGCGCCCTGAGCCTGGTCTTTGGTGCCCTGCTGGGTTACGCGTCACGCCGCTTTGAAGTCGAAGAAGATCCCATTGTTGAGCAGATTGACGCCGTGTTGCCGCAGAGCCAGTGCGGTCAGTGTGGTTACCCCGGCTGTCGTCCCTATGCTGACGCCGTGGGCAACAATGGCGAAGCCATTAACAAATGCGCGCCCGGTGGTGAGCAGACCATGCTTAAGCTGGCCGCCCTACTCAATGTTGAGCCACAACCGATCGATGGCGATGACGAGGCTAAAGCGCCCGTGCGTACCGTCGCGTGGATTGACGAAGAAAACTGTATTGGCTGCACAAAGTGCATTCAGGCCTGCCCGGTTGATGCCATCGTCGGTGCCACGCGCGCCATGCATACCGTGCTGAGCGATGTCTGCACCGGCTGCGATCTGTGTGTTGCCCCCTGTCCTACCGACTGCATTGAAATGCGTCCGATTGCCACCACCACGGCCAACTGGAAGTGGGATCTGAATACCATTCCTGTTCGGGTGATCCCGGTAGAGAGTCATGCTTAATCTGCTTAATTTCTTTAAAAAAGAGAAGATCTGGGATTTTCAGGGCGGGATTCATCCGCCTGAGATGAAAACCCAGTCCAACGGCACGCCGCTCGCTGAATTGCCGCTGCCGCACCGGTTTATCATTCCCCTGAAGCAACATATTGGCCACGAAGGCGAAATTTGCGTTTCCCCTGGCGATAAGGTGCTGCGCGGCCAGCCGCTTACGTTTGGACAGGGCAGAATGCTGCCTGTACATGCGCCCACGTCGGGCGTCATTGACGCTATCGCTCAGCACATGACAGCGCACCCGTCTGGCCTGTCAGAGCTGTGTATTTTTCTGACGCCTGACGGTGACGATCGCTGGATGCCGCTCTCCCCGCTTCCGGACTACCGTCAGCATGAACGCAGCGCCATTCTTAAACGCATACATGATGCCGGCATCGCCGGTCTGGGCGGCGCGGGCTTCCCGACGGCCACCAAACTGAAAGGCGGCCTGCAGGGCGTCAACACGCTGATCATTAACGCGGCTGAGTGCGAACCTTACATCACCGCTGACGATCGTCTGATGCAGGACTACGCCGCCGAGGTGCTGGAAGGATGCCGCATTCTGGCCTGGGTGCTTCAGGCGGAGCGCGTGCTGATTGGTATCGAAGATAACAAACCCGAGGCTATCGCCGCCCTGAAGCAGGCGTTGGGTGGTGAGCGGGATTTACAGATCCGCGTTATCCCGACGAAATATCCGTCCGGCGGCGCTAAGCAGCTGACCAAAATACTCACCGGCATGGAAGTGCCGCATGGTGGTCGCTCTACGGATATTGGCGTGCTGATGCAAAACGTCGGTACGGCATGGGCCGTGAAGCGCGCCATTATCAATGGCGAACCGATCACCGAGCGCGTGGTGACACTCACCGGTGAAGCCATCGCGCAACCCCGGAACGTGTGGAGCCGCTTAGGGACGCCAATCAGCCACCTGTTGCACCAGGTCGGTTTTCACCCTTCACCAGGACAAATGGTCATTATGGGCGGCCCGCTGATGGGCTTTACCCTGCCGTCGCTGGATGTGCCGGTCGTGAAGATCACCAACTGTATTCTGGCCCCGTCCGGCACTGAGATGGGCAACACGCAACAGGAACAGTCCTGCATTCGTTGCTCTGCCTGTGCTGACGCCTGTCCGGCCAATCTGCTGCCACAGCAGCTGTACTGGTATAGCCAGGGGGGCGATCACGATAAAGCCCGTGCCCATCACATTGATGGCTGCATTGAATGTGGTGCGTGCGCCTACGTCTGCCCGAGTAACATTCCGCTGGTGCAGTACTATCGCCAGGAAAAAGCTGAGCTGCGCGCCATCGACCTGGAAGCCAAACGCACGCTGGAAGCGAAAGCGCGTTTTGAGGCACGCCAGGCACGACTGGAGCGGGAAAAGCAGGCGCGTGAAGCACGTCATGCTGAAGCCAAACAGCGCGTAGCCCGCAGCGAAAGCGGAGAACTGGCTGCGGCAAAAGCCCGCGCCAGAGCGAAACAATCTGCTGAGAATGAAGATGCCGCTGCCGAGGCACGTCATGCGCAGGCCCGGTTACGGCAGGCTGAGGCACAGGCGGAAACCCAGGCGCTGAGTCGTCAGACGACCGATCCACGCAAGGCTGCGGTTGAAGCGGCGATTGCGCGTGCCAGAGCGAAGAAACCGGTGACGCCTGACAGTGCGGACACGACTGAAACGGCGGTGGCGGATCCACGCAAAGCCGCGGTGACCGCCGCCATCGAACGTGCCAAAGCGAAGAAAGCCGCCCAGGCTGACGCTGAGACTGCCGACACCGCATCCGACGATCCGCATAAAGCCGCGGTGGCCGCTGCCGTCGAACGTGCCAAAGCGAAGAAAGCCGCCCAGGCGGCGGCTGAGGCTACCGACACCGCATCCGACGATCCGCGTAAAGCCGCGGTAGCCGCTGCCGTCGAACGTGCCAAAGCGAAGAAAGCCGCCCAGGCGGCTTACGCTGAGACGGCCAACACCGCATCCGAAGATCCGCGCAAAGCCGCGGTAGCCGCTGCCGTCGAACGTGCCAAAGCGAAGAAAGCCGCCCAGGCGGCTGACGCTGAGACGGCCAACACCGCATCTGAAGATCCACGTAAAGCTGCGGTAGCCGCCTCCATTGAACGTGCCAAAGCGAAGAAAGCCGCCCAGGCGGCGGCTGACGCTGAGGCTGCCGACACCGCATCTGAAGATCCACGTAAAGCTGCGGTAGCCGCCGCCATTGAACGTGCCAAAGCGAAGAAAGCCGCCCAGGCGGCGGCTGACGCTGAGGCTGCCGACACCGCATCTGAAGATCCACGTAAAGCTGCGGTAGCCGCCGCCATTGAACGTGCCAAAGCGAAAAAGCGCGCTGCCGCACAGGCGCAGGCAGAAGACGCGTCCCGTGAGGCGGCTGTCGCGGCGGCCGAAGCGCACAGGGACGTTGAGCAGGCAGAGAGGGCGCAGGAGCAGGCTAATCATGCCAATGCCGAAGCCGAAGAGGCACCTGAACTCGATCACCCCGCCGATGCGCGTAAAGCCGCGATTGCGGCGGCTGTCGCCCGTGCCAAAGCGCGTAAAGCGCAATCGACATTGACACCTGAGGATTAAATGGCGTTCCGTATCGCAAGTTCACCTTATACTCATAACCGCCGCAGTACCGGCAACATCATGATGCTGGTTATCCTGGCGGCGCTGCCTGGTTTTGCCGCGCAGTGCTACTTTTTTGGCGTGGGAACCTTATTGCAGGTTGTGTTGGCCTCGCTGACAGCGTTGCTGACAGAAGCGGCTATCCTGCGCCTGCGTAACACACCGGTCGCCCCTCAGCTGGCCGACAACTCCGCCCTGCTGACGGCAATTCTGCTGGGGATCAGCATCCCGTCTCTGGCCCCCTGGTGGTTAGTGGTGGTCGGTACGGTATTTGCGATTGTTATTGCCAAACAGTTGTACGGTGGCCTGGGACAAAACCCCTTCAACCCGGCCATGGTCGGCTATGTCGTTCTTCTGATCTCATTTCCGGTTCAGATGACCAGCTGGATGCCGCCAGAAGCCTTACAGGTGATTAAGCCCGGCGTGCTGGACTCGCTGAGCATGATCTTTACGGGTCATACGCTGGCGGGCGATACGTTACAGCAACTGCAGTTGGGCGTGGACGGTGTCAGCCAGGCCACACCGCTGGATACCTTTAAAACCGGCTTGCGCGCAGGCCACAGTGCAGAGCAACTGTTAGCCCAGCCCATTTACAGCGGCGTTCTGGCCGGTCTGGGCTGGCAATGGGTTAACGTGGGTTATCTGCTTGGCGGGGTATTCCTGCTGTGGAAAAACACCATTCGCTGGCATATTCCGGCCGCGATGTTGCTGTCGCTGACCGTCTGCGCCACGCTTGGTTGGTTACTGGCTCCCGCCTCGCTGAACAGTCCGCTGATTCATCTGTTTTCCGGGGCGACGATGCTGGGCGCATTTTTTATCGCCACCGATCCGGTTACCGCCTCCACCACTGACCGTGGTCGTCTGATTTATGGTGCCCTTATTGGTCTGCTGGTATGGCTCATTCGGAGTTTTGGCGGTTATCCGGACGGCGTTGCTTTCGCCGTTCTGCTGGCTAATATATGCGTACCGCTGATTGACTATTACACGCAGCCGCGCGTTTACGGTCATCAAAAGGATTAAATGATGCTGGACACCATACGCAAGAATGGCGTGACCCTGGCTCTCTTTGCCGCGATTACCACCGGCGTTACTGCTGTTGTAAATACCGTGACCAAACCCACCGTCGAGCACCAGACGCAGTTACAGCAAAAAAATCTGCTGGATCAGGTGGTGCCGACCGATATGTACGATAACCACATTCAGCAGGAATGTTACGTTGTCACTGATGCGGCACTGGGTAATGCCAGCCCTCATCATCTTTATCTGGCGCGAAAAGGCAACGAACCTGTGGCCGCCGCCCTGGAAACCACCGCCCCGGATGGCTATTCTGGCGCGATTCAGATGCTGGTCGGCGCGGATTTTCACGGTAAGGTACTCGGCGTGCGGGTGATTGAGCACCATGAAACGCCGGGCCTGGGGGACAAAATCGAGTTACGGATTTCTGACTGGATCAACAGTTTTAATGGCAAAGTGGTAACCGGGCCGAATGACAAAGCGTTTGCCGTCAAAAAAGATGGCGGCGAATTCGACCAGTTTACCGGTGCCACCATTACCCCTCGCGCCGTCGTGAATGCCACCAAACGTACGGCATTGTTAATTGAATCCCTGAAAGGGAAACTCTCTTCGTTACCCGAATGTGGAGACGCCAATGAGTGAAGCGAAAAACCTGCTGGTCGGCGGGCTGTGGAAAAATAACTCGGCGCTGGTGCAGCTGCTGGGCCTGTGCCCTTTGCTGGCGGTGACCGCCACGGCCACCAATGCTCTGGGGCTGGGGCTTGCCACGACGCTGGTGCTGACCCTGACAAACAGTTTTATTTCGGCCTCGCGCCGTTGGGTGCCTTCTGAGATCCGTATTCCTATCTACGTGATGATCATCGCCTCTGTCGTAAGCTCCGTGCAGATGCTGATTAACGCTTACGCCTACGGTCTGTATCAGTCACTCGGTATTTTTATTCCGCTGATCGTGACCAACTGCATCGTAGTGGGCCGGGCTGAAGCCGTGGCCTCGAAAAGCAGTATTCCTCTTGCCGCACTGGATGGCTTTGCTATCGGTATGGGCGCCACCTGTGCAATGGTGGTACTGGGATCAATCCGTGAAATCATCGGCAGCGGCACATTGTTTAACGGTGCGGATCAGTTACTGGGGCCCTGGGCTAAAGTGTTGCGTATTGACGTGATTCATTTTAACTCGCCAATGCTGCTGGCAATGCTCCCGCCGGGTGCCTTTATCGGTCTGGGCATGATGCTGGCGGGGAAATATGTGATCGATCAGAAAATGAAGCAGCGCGCAGCGCGTCGCGCAGAAGACGCGGCGCTTGATGCGCCGCAGGGCAACACGGGAAAAGCCGTGTGAACCAGACGAAACGCATTGAGATTCTCAGTCGTCTGCAGCAGGCCAACCCTCACCCCACGACCGAGCTGCAGTTCACCTCGCCGTTTGAACTGCTGATTGCGGTTCTGCTGTCGGCTCAGGCGACGGACGTGAGCGTTAACAAGGCTACTGCAAAGCTGTACCCGGTGGCGAATACACCTGCTGCGATGCTGGCGCTGGGCGTGGACGGCGTGAAGGAGTACATCAAAACGATCGGCCTGTTCAACAGTAAAGCCGAGAACGTGATTAAGACCTGCCGTATTTTACTGGACCAGCACGGCGGTCAGGTGCCTGAAGATCGCGCCGCGCTCGAAGCCTTACCTGGCGTCGGCCGTAAAACGGCTAACGTGGTGCTGAATACGGCTTTTGGCTGGCCGACGATTGCGGTGGATACGCACATTTTCCGCGTCTGCAACCGGACGAATTTTGCGCCGGGTAAGAACGTCGAGCAGGTCGAAGAGAAACTGTTAAAAGTCGTGCCGAAGGCGTTTAAAGTCGACTGCCATCACTGGCTGATTCTGCACGGGCGTTACACCTGCGTGGCGCGCAAACCGCGTTGCGGGTCCTGCCTGATTGAAGACCTGTGTGAATATCCCGATAAGGTCGAATAAGCCCGGATAACAGCCTGGGACTGGTCACAGGCTGTTTTACTGTTCAGCGCTGACGCTGCGCCAGCGCCGCCCGCATCCAGGCCATCACCAGCGGCGAATCCTTATCCTGTAATGCCGCCCGTTCGGACTGGAATAAGGTGGCGACATAGAAAGGATGATCGGTCAGTTCAATGCCGCGCACATCGCCGTTCAGATCCCAGGACGTGATCCGCATGTTTTTACCCTGCAGCGCCGCACTGAAAGCCGGGTTCACGCCAAAATTGCAATGATAACCTTCATCGCTGGTCAGCGCACCGTAGGCGCTGGCCATACGCGAGCCGGGTGCAAACGTGACCTCCCCTCGCTGTTCGACCAGTGAGCAGCTTAGCGGCGCAATCACCATCCGACCGGTTTCGCTGGTTTCGGCATGACTGGCATCTTCCCAGCCCAATACGTGGCGGGCATAGTCGATAACCGCATACTGAAACCCGCCACAGGAGCCGAGAAAGGGCTTACCGTTTTCCCGTACCCAACGCAGCATGCTAAACACGCCGTCATCGTTTTTATAGGGGCTGCCGGGCACCAGCCAGACGGCATCATGCTGCGTAACGGCGGACAGATCATCTAAATCCGGAGTGGGAATCCAGTCAGGCTCAATCGGGATGGCAAGGTGCGCCGCGGCGCGCGCCAGCGCCAGGGGAATGGATTGATGCGAAACAGCGTCCGGGCGGTAGTCACCCACTAAGGCGAGACGTAAAGATAACGACATAGCAACATCCTTTTTAGGAAATAAAGAGGCTACGTGAGTGCGCGTGCGCTGTCGAGCAGGTGAGCGCATTTTTGCTGGTTTTTTACGCCTGTTAATTAAGGGCCGGACGCATTATTTCCTGATGAAACCATTTTTCTTCTGCTGAAATAACAGCGAATAATGTGAGTTTAATCAACTTTATTGCGCACCCGACGTCGTTTTGCGTCATAATATGCAGATTATTTCAGCAAAACGACGTCAAAAGCCGCATTTCCGGCGCTTTATTCTGGTGAAAGATCACTTTCCAAAGCAAAGCTCTACGCAACCGCCGCTTAGTGGTTAATGTCATTATTGACGATCTGAAAAGCTCCACGCAGGTATTTTGAACCAATAAAAAACCTGAAAACATGACAAAATTTTAATCAGTAATATTTATTTAGGTTTTAACACCATATTGACCCTGTCTGGCAGAAGGTAGAAAACGCTTGCCCTGCCGCCTTTATTCAGCCAAATTAGTCGCCGTTTTTCCCATCTAATAAAAATCTGGCCCATGGTGTGATCACATGGCGCGGACGGAATGCCTGTCACGACGCAGGATATGAAATAACAGAGGTACAAGTGTCAACTGCAAACAAACACACCGACGAGGCCGTCAGCCTTAATGCTTTTAAACAGCCCAAAGCGTTTTACCTGATCTTTTCAATCGAATTATGGGAACGTTTTGGCTACTACGGCCTACAGGCCATTATGGCCGTCTATCTGGTTCGACAGCTGGGCATGTCGGAGTCCGACTCCATTACCCTGTTCTCGTCCTTTAGCGCACTGGTTTATGGTCTGGTCGCTATCGGCGGCTGGCTGGGCGATAAAGTGCTGGGCACCAAACGCGTTATCGTGCTGGGTGTACTGGTACTGGCCATCGGCTACGCGCTTGTCGCCTTCTCCGGTCATAACGTCAGCGTCGTCTATATCGGTATGGCGACTATTGCGGTGGGCAGCGGCTTGTTTAAAGCGAACCCCTCTTCCCTGCTTTCCACCTGCTACGAGAAAGACGATCCGCGCATTGATGGCGCCTTTACCATGTTCTACATGTCCATCAACATCGGCTCACTGTTTTCAATGATGCTGACGCCGTGGTTAGCCGAGAAATATGGCTATAACGTGGCATTTTCGCTGTCGGTGATCGGCCTGGTCATCACGCTGCTTAACTTCCTGTTCTGTAAGCGCCTGGTGAAAGACTTTGGTTCCAAACCGGACTTTGCCCCACTCCAGTTCGGCAAACTGCTGATGACGCTGGCAGGTATTGTGGTGTTGATCGCCCTGGCTAACTGGATGCTGCACCATCAGGCCATTGCCCGTATTCTGCTGTGCCTGATTGCGCTGGGCATTATGGTGATCTTTGCCAAAGAAGCCTTCGCACTGAAGGGCGCGGCACGTCGCCGTATGATTGTCGCTTTCCTGCTGATGGTCGAAGCCATCGTCTTCTTCGTGCTTTACATGCAGATGCCTACGTCGCTGAACTTCTTTGCGATTCGTAACGTTGAGCATACCCTTTTTGGCATTACCTTTGCGCCAGAGCAGTTCCAGGCGCTGAACCCGTTCTGGATTATGCTGGCCAGCCCCATTCTGGCAGCCGTGTATAACAAGCTGGGCGACAAGCTGCCGATGCCGCACAAGTTCGCTATCGGCATGGTGCTGTGTTCTGCCGCGTTCCTGGTATTGCCTGTCGGCGCGAAATTTGCCAGCGATGCCGGTATCGTGTCCCTGAACTGGCTCATTCTCAGCTATGGCCTGCAAAGTATCGGCGAACTGATGATTTCGGGACTGGGCCTGGCGATGGTGGCACAGCTGGTTCCACAGCGCCTGATGGGCTTTATCATGGGCTCATGGTTCCTGACCACCGCGGGTGCTGCCGTCATTGCCGGTAAAGTGGCCAACCTGATGGCGGTGCCTGAAAACGTTACCGATCCGCTGATTTCGCTGGTCACGTACGGCAAAGTGTTCCAGCAGATCGGGATTGCCACCGCCGTCATCGCTGTGCTGATGCTGGTGACGGCCCCGCTGCTGAACCGTATGACGCAGACGACGGAAGCGGAAAAAGCCTGAGTGCGATTTTGACACGCAGCAAAAACCGGGCCTTGCCCGGTTTTTTTGTTTTTGTCGCCGATCGGTTCCTGGTAGATTACTCATGCTAATAACTGGTAATTCTGCCACAGGGGATTACTATGCAAACACGACTCGCAACATGGTGGCTTCATGATGAAACTGTTTTGTAAAGCTGGTGCCTGTTCTCTTTCACCCCATATTGTTCTGCTTGAATGTGCTCTGGATTTCACTCAGGTCAATGTCGACCTGCAAACCAAGCTCACCGAGCGCGGGGATGATTTTCGTCAAATCAATCCCAAGGGTCAGGTACCGGCGCTGCAATTGAGTGAGGGTAATGTCCTGACCGAAGGCGCGGCGATTGTGCAGTACCTGGCCGATCTCAAGCCCGATCGTCATCTTCTGGCCCCCGTCGGCAGCCTGACGCGTTATCACACCATTGAGTGGCTCGGCTACATCAGCAGTGAGTTACATAAGAGTTTTTCACCGCTGTTCCGCAACGATGCGCCCGACGAGTACAAAGCGCTGGTGCGCCGTCAGCTGGAGGCAAAATTTGCCTGGGTAAACGGTGAACTGCAGGACAAGCCGTGGCTGATGGGCGTGCATTTCAGCGTTGCGGATGCTTATCTGTATGTGGTGACGCGCTGGGCGAAAGCGCTGAACCTGGATGTCAGCGCGTTGAGCCACCTGCAACAGTGGTTTGCGCGCGTTGAAGAACGGCCATCGGTTCAGGCCGCGCTAAAAGCGGAAGGCCTTATCTGACACGATCAGGGCCGTTACCGGCCCTTTTTTTACAGCTTCTCTGCCGGAAAATAGTGCGTTGGCCGGGCGATAGCGTCCTGCGCGGCAACCAACTGCAGCTCATATTCCCCCATCTCATGCGTTTTCAGCATCACTTCATAGACGGCGGCCGTGACGTGCTCCAGCGCCGCCTGCAGCGACTGTCCGTGCAGCAGATCGACCAGCAATAAGCCGCTGGTTAAATCGCCCACGCCTACAGGCTGGCGAACGCCAAAGTCCACCAGCGGACGGCTGATGTGCCAGGCTTCGTCGGCGGTGACCAGCAGCATTTCAAAGCGATCGCTGCGGCGCCCTGCCCGTGCCAGATGCTTAATCAGCACCACTTTTGGCCCCTGCGTGATCAGCAGGCGGGCAGCCTCAACGGCGGATTCGACACTGGTTACCGTGCGTTCGCTGAGCATTTCCAGCTCCAGCAGATTTGGCGCGATGATATCGCTGGCCGGTAGCGCCATTTTGCAGTGAAACTCCGCCACGCCCGGTGCCACAATGCAGCCCTTTTCCGGATGCCCCATGACCGGATCGCAAAAATACCAGGCCTCGGGGTTGGCGGCTTTTACCTGATGCACGATGTCCAGAATCTTTTCGCCCTGTTCGGCCGATCCCAGATAGCCGCTTAACACCGCATCACAGGTTTTCAGGCGGTCGATATCGGCGATGCCTTTGACAATGTCGGTGAGATGCGACGCCGGCATGACGGTGCCGGTCCAGTGCCCATACTGTGTATGATTGGAAAACTGCACGGTATTCAGCGGCCAGACGTTCACGCCCATACGGCGCATCGGGAACTCTGCCGCCGCATTGCCTGCATGACCAAACACCACGTGCGACTGAATTGCTAAAACGTTTTTCACTTTTTTACCCTGTCCTGCCTTGCCATAAAAAAGGGCCGGAAACCGGCCCTGAAAAGCTACTGCCAGTTGATCAGGCAGTAATGTTTTTTACCGCGGCGTAATAACGTGAAGCGGTTAAACAGCTTGTCGCTGTCGCGGAAGCGGTATTCCGCATCAGACTGCTTCTCACCGTTCAGCGATACGGCATTTGAGCCAATCATGGTGCGCGCCTGGCCGCGTGACGGTACCAGCTCCGCTTTAACCAGTGCCTGCTGCAGATCGTCCTCAGCAGACAGCGTGATGGTGGGCATGCCGTCCTGCGCCAGCTGTTCGAAATCGGCCTCGGTCATGTCACTGAGCGCACCGGAGAACAGACTTTCCGTGATGCGTTTCGCGGCTGCCAGGCCCTCTTCGCCATGAACCAGGTGCGTAACCTGCTCGGCCAGGACATACTGTGCACGCGGCGCGGTTCCGCTGTTTTTATCTTCTTCTTCCAGGGCATTAATCTCTTCAATGCTCAGGAACGTGAAGAATTTCAGGAAACGGTAAACATCCGCATCGGCGGTGTTGATCCAGAACTGGTAGAACTTGTACGGGCTGGTTTTCTTAGCATCCAGCCAGACCGCGCCGCCTTCGGTCTTACCGAACTTGGTGCCGTCCGATTTGGTGATCAGAGGAACGGTCAGACCAAACACCTGGTTCTGATGCAGACGACGTGTCAGATCGATACCGGAAGTGATGTTGCCCCACTGGTCCGAGCCGCCGATCTGCAGCGCTACGCCGTGCAGTTCGTTCAGGCAGGCAAAATCATAGCCCTGCAACAGGTTGTAGGAGAATTCGGTAAACGAGATCCCCTGGTCGTCACGGTTCAGACGCTGTTTGACCGCTTCCTTGTTGATCATCTGGTTAACCGAGAAGTGTTTACCAATGTCACGCAGGAAGGTCAGCACGTTCATATTGCCAAACCAGTCATAGTTGTTGGCCGCAATCGCACTGTTCGCACCACAGTCAAAATCCAGGAATGGCGCAACCTGTTTACGGATTTTTTCGACCCATTCACCGACGGTTTCGCTGGTGTTGAGCTTACGCTCTGCCGCTTTAAAACTGGGATCGCCAATCAGACCGGTTGCGCCGCCCACCAGTGCCACCGGCCTGTGTCCGGCGTCCTGAAAACGTTTCAGGCAGAGCAGCGGTACCAGATGGCCCAAGTGCAAGCTGTCAGCAGTGGGGTCAAAGCCGCAATAGAGCGAAATTGGCCCTTGCGCCAGTTTCTCGACTAACGCGTCTTCATCCGTCACCTGGGCGATCAGGCCCCGTTCTTGCAATTGTTGTATCAAGTTACTGCTGGTCATCACTGACTCCAAATTGATCAGACTGCACCTAGGCTGGTACACAGCTTTCCGCTGAGTTGCGGAAGAAAAAAATGAGGGCTATAGCATAAAGCGCTGACGGCTTCTGTGCCAGCGCTGATAAGGGGAAAGCGCAGTTTTACGGGGCGAGTCGGTCAATTTTCCAGCCGTCGTTATCCCGTTGGTAGAGGAAACGATCGTGAAGGCGATGCTCGCCCCCTTGCCAGAACTCCATGGTGTTAAATTTTACCCGATAGCCGCCCCAAAAACTGGGCAGCGGCACATCGCCCTGCTGGAATTTCTGCTTCAGTTCCAGAAACTTCGCTTCCAGCACACCGCGGGCAGAAATCCGGCTGGACTGACGCGAAACCCAGGCACCGATCTGGCTGTCACGCGGGCGGCTGCTGAAATATTTCAGGACGTCCAGCGGCGACAGTTTTTCGACTTCGCCCAGCACCATGACCTGGCGCTCCAGAAAATGCCATGGGAAATGCAGCGAAATACGCGGATTGTTGGCCAGATGCTGTGCTTTACGGCTGCCGAGGTTGGTATAGAACACCATGCCCCGTTCATCATAATGCTTCAACAGCACGATACGCTGATAAGGCTGGCCTTGCTCATCGACCGTGGCTACCGTCATGGCTGTAGGATCGGGCAATTGCGCCTCGCAGGCCTGCTTTAACCAGCTTTCGAACAGCGCCAGCGGATTATCCGGCAAATCGTTACGACGCAGACCACCGCGCGTGTATTCACGACGCAGGTGGGCAATGTTTTGCAGCATTTCATTGTCACTCATCATGCACACTCACTCAGATAACGTTAACCAGCCGGTTGCAGCTCGCAGTCATTCACGACGATTTTATCGTTGCGCTCAATAAAAGCACCGTTTCCTTTAGACCAGAAAACATACTGTCCGTCGCTGTAGCGGGCCCCCGAGGCAGAAACGGTTTGCGTCAGCGTCAGCGGTTTGCCATCCATGATAAAGCTGACCTGATCTTTAGCGTTATCCAGGGTGACGGTGAGCGGCAAGGTGCCACAGCGATAGTGTAAAGTTTCTGGCGCGGGCGACGATTTGTGCATCAGGCTGCAGCCTGACAGCATGACCATGGCAACCACAGTTAATCCTTTTCGCATCAGCGATTCTCCTGTACGTAAAGCAGGCACAGCGCGCCCTGCTTTGTTCGGTATGAAGGTTCCGGCACCGGCCGGTTAACCGTTCCGGCACAGAGGGGCAATTTAACCGATGATCGCACCCGTAGCAGCAAAAGTTTTTTTGTCCGGGCGTGGCAAGGTGAAGACTGCAAAGCCAGGGTTTGGTCGGGAAAACGCGACATCGCGCGGCGATGACCAGGGCGGAGGGGGCGAAAGAGACCGGCAACACCCGGGTATTCAGGCGTTGCCGGTGAAGATTAATTACCGCGATAGGTAGAATAGCCGTACGGGCTCAGCAGCAATGGAATATGGTAATGCGATTCACTTTTGTCCATGTGAAATATCACCGGAATTTCCGGGAAAAAGGACGCGTGCTGAACCTTCTGATAATAATCTCCCGTTTTAAATACAACTTTATAATCGCCCGTTTCATATTGTTTATCTGTCGGGAATAGTGCACTAATTCTGCCGTTTTTATCGGTTACCCCTGAGGAAAGCTTAACCCACTTGCCCTGTTCTTTATGTTCGAGGTCAACAGAAATACCGGGAGTCGGCGTGCCGGTCTCCAGATTTAATACGTGTACACTCAGCGGATTCTTCATCGCGGTTGTTTCTGCCGCACAAGCAACGGAACCCATTAATAACGCTGCAACTGCACCCATTTGCCATTTCATTCTCGATTCCTTTTTTTCGTTAACCTGTCAACGAGCGTAAAGGGCCGCAGACTAAATACCAAACCGCAGGCGCTAAATGTGAAATTTCTGAGAGGCATAAATACGCTTTAGCTATTCGCGCTTTTTCTGCGCAAGTGCGTTTATTGTTTCGCTCACCGCCCGGCTTTGTTGAATAAATCGAACTTTTGCTGAGTTGCAGGATCAGATCACGCATAATCCTGATAATGCAGGCAGTTCCGTGGCTAAGCAGAAATTCAAAATCACCAACTGGTGCAACTACAACAAGGC